>NZ_JBXWQI010000004.1:0-346517 GCF_059612305.1 Ruegeria sp. CDSA033
CCATTGGTCTCCAACATCCGAGCGAAAAACTTCGTGGCGGTCGGTTTGTTTCGGCGTGGGGAAAGCATGAAATCAAGGGTGTCTCCTGCTCTATCGAATGCTCGATATAGATACATCCATTTGCCGCGCAACCGCAGATAGGTTTCATCCATGCGCCATGATTCCAGCGTTGGCCGCTTCTTCGAATGCGCACGCTGCGACCATCGGTGAATACTTCACCACCCACCTGTTCAAAGTGGCGTGGTCAACCTGCACGCCGCGTTCGGCCATGATCTCTTCCAAGTCACGATATGAAACCGTGTGTCTGAGATAGAAATGCACTGCAAACAAAGCCACATCCTTGGGAAAGTGGCAGCCTTTCAAAGAGACCATGCTGAGACCTGTCCGAGAATAATTTGCATGAAACAAATGCCAGAATAAGCAGTCACGTTAATCTAAGCCTTAAGTTTGCGACACAACCACATTAAATACGCCCGGTAAGAATCTTGACCAGGTCGGGTTCCGCCTTTTGCGTCTGTTCTAAATCCAAACTGTTTTGAACATGCAAGAGGTGATGACGAATGGCGTCTTCAGCGGATTGCGGGTCTCCGCTAACGATAGCATCGATAATAGATGCGTGCTCATCATCCGGGCAGGTTGAGGCTTGGTTTGTTCCGAACAGTGCTACGATCAATGAAGTTCGGGTTACCAATTCGCGTACAACGCGGGTCAGAACCGAGTTCTCATGGCACCTCGCCAGCTCGACGTGAAAGGCACCCGAAAGGCTAATAATTTCGGTTCGGTCATCGTTTTTGCGCGCGACTTCTTCCTTCTCGACATGCGCGCGCAGGGTTTGAACGCCAGTTTCACCAACGTCGCGTGCCAGTTCCCGCACGATCCCGGTTTCAATCATCAGGCGGGCAACAAAAACCTCGCGGGCTTCATCAGCACTGGGGCAGGCAACATAGGCGCCGCGATTAGACTGGAGGTCGACGATCCCCTGACTGCTGAGCAACAGCAACGCGCGGCGCACGCGCATACGTCCGACGCCAAAGGTTTCACACAATGCCAATTCGCTCAGCTTGGTTCTGGGCGCGAGCTTTTGTTCCATGACGGCTGAATAAATCCGGTCGACGATCATTTGTTCGTCTGGATCGGTTCGCAAGGTGTCGAGCTTGTCTTCAGCTTGGTTTGTCATCTCGTTCCGTACCGGTGGAAGTGGTCTGAAAATTGTTAATAGCTGCAAGGTTTTCTTCTGACAATATATCGGGATTGCGTTGACAATATCAATGATACTGATGACAAAAAATGTTGACACAGATTGTTAACAATGCAGAACTTAACCCGTTCACCGGGATTCGACCGATGACAATGTCTGTTTTTGCAAGCGCTCGAAAGAGGCGCTGATACCTCAGTAGGGAGGAAATAATGAAACGCAGAAATCTGATGAAATCTTCTGTTGCTTTGGCTTTGGCCGCATCCGTCCTTGGATCGACAGCCTGGGCCGAAAACCCGGTGCTGAAGATAGGCTTTGTTGGCGTGACCTCTGGTCCGGCGGCAGCTTGGGGTATCTCAAATCAACGTTCGATGGAGGCACGAGCTGACTGGATAAACGAGTCCGGCGGTTACAAGATCGGAGACACCACTTACGATATCGAAATCGTTTCCTTTGATGACCAAAAGGACCCCAAGCGCGCGATCGCCGGTATGGAAAAGATGGCGCAAGAAGGTATCCACTATGTGGTCGGTCCCAACGTGGATGACGGTGCTGCAGCGGTGCGACCTGTCGCCGAAGCCCAGGGGATCATGTATTTCCCCTATGCTTTCCCGAAAGAGCTGTACTCGGCCCCGGCGTCAAACGCCGTTCTGGGCATGGTTGCGAACTATCAATCAGGTCCCGCGATCTATAAATACCTCAAGGATGAAAAGGGCGTAAATTCTGTTGCTTTTGTGGCCGCGAACGAGTCCGATCCACTCAGCCAACGGGATGGAGGTATCGAAGCTGCCAAGGCTTTGGGGCTTGAGGTTGTTTCTGACAACGTAACTTATCAGGTGGACACCACGGATTTCACTCCGGTTCTAACCCCCGTCATGCGCACACAGCCTGACTTGCTGGTCCTGTCCGGCGTTTCTCCGGCCAATGCCCCGCAGCTGATCCGTTCGGCGCGCGAGCTCGGGTTCCAGGGTATCATCTCAACCGAAACCGCACAGGATGCGACGGTTCTGCGCGAGGGGGCAGGAGACTTGGCCAACGGGTTCATTTCGGTTGGCGGCGCGTCGACGCCTGAGATTGCATCGGATGACATGAAGGAATTCGTCAAACGCTATACCGATATGTTCGGCGAGTATAATGACGAGTCCAACACCAAGGTTTACGCGCTGGAGTACATTCTGGCGACATTGAATGCGAACCCGGCGGGCATCGAGGACGTCGCGGCGTTCCAGACCACGATGGACACGTTCGAGGCCCCCAACCCGTTCATGAAGGGCGACGCCAAGATGCGGTATGTGGGCACGACGTCCTTTGGACAAAAGCGGCAGATTGCCGTTCCACTAGTCGTCAATGTCTATCAGGATGGCGCGTTTGAAACGCTCTTTGTTGCTGAAGTCGACTGAGGCAATACTCCCAACTCAGGCAATAACCTAACAAACCACTCACTATCCCGGGCTAATAATCAGCCCGGGATACCCGAACCTTACGCGGGACACTCATGGAACAAATACTAGCAAACGGCATCTATCTGGGCGCGCAATATGCGATGATCGCCCTTGGACTGACGCTGATATTCGCCCTGATGAACGTACTGAATTTCGCTCACGGACAAATGTATGTTCTAGGTGGTTTTGTCACCTATACATTTTACGGCCAATTGGGCTTGCCGTTTGTGGTGGCGCTGTTGGCGTCCTGCATCACCCTTGCGGTGCTTGGCGCATTGATCGAGCGTTTTCTGTTTGCGCCGGTCATACGCCGATCTTCGCGCGAGGAAAGCACTATGCTTCTGGCGGCAGGTTTGGCGTTCTTTTTTGACGCGGTCATCCTGCTTGTTTTTGGCGAGAAACAGCGCGGAGTCCCCAAAATTGTTGATGGGGTTTTCAATTGGGATTTCCGATTGATCATGCCCTATGATCGCATCCTGATCTGCGTTCTGGCCATTCTGTCGATCGTCTCGTTCATCCTGTTCATGCAATATTCCAAAACTGGTCGAGCACTGCGGGCACTGGCGCAGGATCGGACGGCAGCGCAGTTGATGGGCGTCAACGTCGCCCGGTATTCGATGATCGGGTTCGCGCTTGGCGCCATGCTGGCCGGTCTGGTTGGTGGATTGCTGGTGACCATCACGGGCGTCAATCTTGGCATGGGCGGGCCGACCTCGATCAAAGCCTTCATGATGGTGATGATCGGTGGTGCGGGGGTGATATCCGGCGCAATCGCAGGTGGGATCATTCTTGGGTTCCTCGAAGCCATCGGTCTGGCCGTTCTCTCGCAATATGGCGACATCACCTATCTGCTGATCTTCGTATCGCTGATGATATTCCTTGCCATCCGTCCGCAGGGGCTGATGGGCAAGCCGTGGGGATAGCGCAGTGCCGAAACTCAACATGATCCAATGGGCCGGTGTGGCTATCTTCCTGCTGGCCGTTTTCATCGCAATACCTGGCTTTATCGCGGCATCGGGGCGGTCCGACCTGTATTATACTCTGACCTCGGTGGCGCTCTTGTCTATTGCCAGCGCAGGGGTTTGGCTCACCTTCTACATCGGGCGCATCAATATTGGGCAGGGGGCATTTGCCCTGATCGGGGCCTATGTGTCAGCCGTTTTAGTGACAAAAGCAGGCATGTCATTCTGGCTGTCACTGCCGCTGGCGGGACTGTTCGCCGCCGCTGTGGCGGTTGTAATAGGGGTTCCGATCCTGCGCCTTAGGGGTGTCTACTTCGCCATGATTTCGCTGGTGCTGACACAGGTGGTCACGCTGACTGCACTGGCATTGCCAATCACAAACGGCGCCAAGGGCATCACTTCGATCCCGTTGCCCGGCAGTGTGTCGGTATTGGGGCTGACCCTAATCCCGGATTTTGCGACACTGGAAAACCCAAGGTTGGCTTTCTACTACGCTGCCAGCGTGCTGATGGTACTGACCTTCGCAGCCATGTACCGGCTGGTGAATTCGCGGCTTGGCCATCTGTGCCGATCGATGCAGCAGAACGAGGAGCTGGCAAGTTCTATCGGCGTCAATATCTCGTACATCCGGGTCATCGTGTTCGCGATCTCGTCCTTTTTGGGCGGTATTGGCGGGGCGATGTTCGGCTCAATCGCGCAGTCGGTCTATCCCTCTAGCTTTCAGGTCGCCGATAGTGTGAATTTCATGCTGAACTGCTTCCTTGGCGGGCTTGGCTATGTCTTTGGTCCAATGCTGGGCACGCTGGTTCTGTACTTTGGTTGGGATCTGCTGTTCGAGCTCGGCCGCTTCCAGCTGCTGGCTTATTCCAGCATGTTGATCATCTTGATGCTGTTTCTTCCCAACGGCCTGCTTAGCCTTCGGCTGCCTGGAAAGAAGGAGGCCGACAAATGAGCCATCTTCTGGAAGTTCGCCATGTCACCAAAAAGTTCGGCGGTCTGACCGCCAACAGCGATATTTCTTTCAACGTCAATGAAAACGAAATCCTGTCGGTGATCGGTCCGAATGGCGCCGGTAAAAGCACCCTATTCAAGATGATCTCGTCCTTTCTACCCACGACGGCAGGGGAAGTGCTGTTTAAGGGCGAGAGGATTTCGAACCTGAAGCCTCATGTGGTGGCGCGTAAGGGAGTTGTCCGCACGTTTCAGGAAACGACAATCTTCAAGTCGATGACTGTGCGCGAAAGCGTCATCGTTGCTCAGCATTTGCGGGCCCGTGCCTCATTGGCGGGGTACTTCTGGGGCACGAAGACAGCGCATGAGGATGTCGATAGCTTTGGGCAATATGCCGACGATCTGATCGACTTCCTTGGCATGACGGAAATCGCCAATGAGCAGGCCTCGAACCTGCCACAAGGCAACTTGCGGGCGCTGGGGATCGCAATTGGTCTGGCCACAGACCCCAAGGTCCTGCTGTTGGACGAACCTTTTGCTGGAATGAACCACGACGAGACCATGAAGATGGTCAATCTGGTGCGAAAGGTGCGTGATGACCGAGGTGTCACCGTCCTTTTGGTGGAACACGACATGCCTGCGGTGATGAATATTTCCGACCGGATTGTTGTGCTGAACTTTGGCGAGATGATCGCAGAAGGCACACCTGCTGAAATCCAGAACAACGAAAAAGTCATCGAAGCATATCTGGGCAGCGCAGATGACGAGATCGGGATCTGAACCATGACAAAGATGTTGGATTTCAAGGATGTCGAGCTCTACTACGATCACGTCTATGCGCTGAAAGGTGTGTCGATTGACCTGGAACAGGGTGAAACGGTTGCATTGATCGGCGCAAATGGTGCCGGCAAAAGCTCGATCCTGCGAGCGATTACCGGGCTGGCCAAGGTCAAATCCGGATCGGTTTCTTTCGAGGGTGAACAGATCGATGGGACCAATCCGGCCGACATCGTATCCAAGGGCATCGCCATGGTGCCCGAAGGACGCCGCGTTTTCCCCTACATGACCGTGAAAGACAATCTGCTGATGGGGGCGTTCACTCGGTCGGATAAGGCGGGAATCCATCGAACGCTGGAATCCGTACTGGAACGGTTCCCGCGATTGAAAGAACGCTATTCCCAATCGGCGGGCACACTGTCGGGTGGCGAACAGCAGATGATGGTCATCGGGCGCGCACTGATGGCTAAACCGCGCCTGTTATTGCTGGATGAACCATCGTTGGGCATTGCGCCCAAACTGGTACAGGACATTGCTCGTTCGATCGTGGCCATCAATCGGGACGAAGGCGTTTCAGTGCTGCTGGTGGAACAGAACTCGCGAATGGCTTTGTCGATCTCGCACCGGGCTTACGCGTTGACTACCGGGAATGTCGTGATTTCAGGAAATTCCAAGGAACTTCTGACCGATCCTCGGATCAAAGCTGCCTATCTGGGCGGAGAAGTGTGAGGATGTTGTGAAACTGCTTGTCGTCAACCCCAACACCACAAGTTCCATGACCCGAAAGATCGAGGCTGCGGCGCGGGCGGTCGCGCATGCCGAAACCGAGATTGTGGCCGTCAACTCGCAAGATGGCCCGGCCAGTATTCAGGGATACCTGGATGTTTCGACCTGTGTTCCGGGTCTATTGGACGTCGTTTCGCAATATACGGACGTGGATGCAATCGTGGTAGCCTGTTTCGACGACACCGGCGTTGATGCGGTGCGCTGCGTCACGTCTGCCCCAGTGATCGGCGTTGGTGAAGCCGCCTATCACGCCGCATCCATGATCAGTCCAAAATTTAGCGTCATTACAACATTGTCCCGGTCGCTTGCAGGGTTAGAGGCGAACCTGTTGCGCTATGGTCTGGACCGCCGTTGTGTTCGGGTGCGGGCTTCGGATGTTCCGGTTCTGAAGCTTGAAGAAAACGACCCGAAGACCGTCGACAAGATACGGGCTGAAGTTCGGGCGGCGATTGATGAAGACAGGGCTGAAGCCATCGTTCTGGGTTGCGCGGGGATGACAGACTTGATGTTGCAGCTTTCAGAGGAGTTCGGTTTACCTGTAGTCGACGGGGTAGCGTGTGCCGTCGCGTTTTCTGAAGCCTTGGTAAAAGCGAAACTGACGACATCGAAATTGTGTTCTTATGCCTAAAAAGAGCGTTTGAGTTTTCGCTTTTTAGATGGCTGGAGGGTTCTGAAAAAATGGACATCCCCTGATCTCACATCTGATAAATTTTGGAGATGGAATCCATCAGAACCGCTGACCTACGGCGGTTTGACATTGGCGACCAACGCGCGCGTGGTCTTCAGGCGAGTGCGGCGTGAACATACAGATGCAAGACACCAAAATTGGCGCGCTGTCTGGAGGGCAAAAGGCGCGTTTGGCGATGTTGGTATTACGGCTCAAGTATCCAAGTTTTACTTGCTTGATGAACCGACAAGCCACCTCGACCTTGAAGGGCAAGAGGCTCTTGAGGACTGTCTGACGTCAGCGCCAATGGGACAGTTTAGGTTGATTTGATAAGGGAGGTTTTCTGGCTCATCGTAACCGCCAAGGAGTGGAGATGAGATAGGTCAAAGCGTTAAGCGTTTGATCCAGTGGATCAAACGTAGCGCATAACCGGAACCAAGCCGAGCCACGGTGAGAAAGTTGTTAGAGATATTCGCCGTGCGACGCGCAAACAGTATTCTGCCGAAGAGAAGATCAGGATTGTCCTGGATGGCTTGAAGGGTGAGGACAGCATTGCCGACCTCTGCCGTCGCAAAGGCATTGCGCAGAACCTCTACTACAGCTGGTCCAAAGAGTTCCTGAAGGCGGGCAAGAAGCGGCTGGCAGGTGACACGGCACGTGCCACGACATCGACCGAGGTCAAAGACCTGCGCCGTGAAGCCCGCAATCTGAAAGAAGTTGTGGCAGAACAGGCTCTGGAACTGCGTCTGCTCAAAAAAAGCATGATCGCGGATGGGGACGACGTATGAGGTATCCCACATCTGAGAAACTGGAGATCATCCGGTTGGTCGAGCAATCCCATCTGCCGACCAAGCGTACTTTGGAAAAGCTGGGTATTCCGAAGACCACTTTCTATCGCTGGTACGACCTGTATCTCGCCGGCGGTCCCGAGGCGCTTGAAGATTGTAGACCCACGCCGTCACGGGTCTGGAACCGCATTCCCACACCAATGCGCGAAAAGATCAAGGGTCTGGCCCTGAAGGAAAGCGAGCTGTCTCCGCGTGAGTTGGCTGTCCGCTTCACCGACACGGAAAAGTATTTTGTGTCAGAGGCTTCGGTCTATCGCATCCTCAAATCGTACGACCTGATCACCAGCCCGGCTTATGTGGTTTTGTCCTCAGCGGATGAGTACAGGGACAAGACAACACGATCGAACCAGCTCTGGCAGACAGACTTTACCTATTTGAAAGTGATCGGTTGGGGTTGGTTCTATCTCAGTACGATCCTGGATGATTACAGCCGGTACATCATTGCCTGGAAGCTTTGTACAACGATGAAGACTGAGGATGTGACAGACACGCTGGACCTGGCGCTACAGGCGTCGGGCTGTGATCAGGCAACCGTGCTGCACAAGCCGCGCCTGCTCAGTGACAATGGGTCGAGTTACATATCTGGCGAGCTGGCCGACTGGCTGGAAGATCAGCAGATGGATCACGTCCGTGGCGCGCCATATCACCCGCAGACCCAAAGCAAGATCGAGCGGTGGCATCAAACCTTGAAGAACCGCATCCTGCTGGAAAACTACTATCTGCCCGGCGATCTCTCGCAGCAAATCGACGCCTTCGTCGGGCACTACAACCATCGCCGTTATCATGAGAGCCTACAAAACCTCACGCCCGCCGACGTCTACTTCGGGCGCGATCAAGCAATCCTGAAACAACGAGAAGGGATCAAACAGAAGACAATCGAAACGCGGCGCTTGCTTCACCGCAAATCTGCCGCATAATCAATCCATCCAGATGCGCCAGACCCTCTCTTAGCTCAGGCCACCATCTGTCCCAATATCCCTGACGACGGACAATCACAAACACTCTCAAAGCAATGTCGTATGAGGGGCGGCTCCAAGTTCTCTATCATCTGACCTCAGGAGAGAAGGCTGTTACTGAACTCCAGACGGCCCTTACTTTCCGCCAATCCTCGGTTTCCCAGCAGTTGTCATGCCTTCGGCTAGAGGGATTGGTTAGTCCGCGGCGGGACGGCAAATCAATTTACTATCGATTATCAGACGATCGGGTTCGAAGTATTTTGGCTGCAATACGGGATGTTACCTGCGGAGCTGCAATTGAGACATAGTCGACCGGAGATAGGTTGAGAAGGCCCGCTATCTTCTCCACTTGGAATTGGCCGATAGAGTGCAGCTGTATATATGGGACTGCTGCGTAAATCGGATCGTTTGGCCAGCTTCTTGCCTTTGAGGTTGGGCATGTCGCGTTGATCCCCTTTCAAGCGCCACCGCTTCCCGCGTGAGGTCATTCTTTGTGCCCTGCGTTGGTGCTTGCGCTAACAGCTATCTTATCAAGATGTGGTTGATTTTCTGGCGGAGCGTGGCAATCTTGGAAAATTGATCGACAGTGTACCGGTGGGCTAGTGCCTGTGTGGCGAACGGCATTAACCGCTTTAGTCCTCACTTCATCAATTGTATCAGGCGAGACCGGCCAAAGGCGGCCAACAAATGGCATTTGGACGAAGTGGTCATCCCGATCAACGGCCGAAAGTGCTGGCTTTGGCGGGCGGTGGACGCGAACAGAGATTCCCTTGATATTCTCGTTCATCAACAGCGGAACGCCAAGGCAGCCCCGTGTTTTTTGAAGCGATTGTTTTCGCAAAATGGCGAACCCCGTGTCGTGATCACGGATAAGTTGCGAATCTATTTCAAGCCGATCCGAGATCTCGCGACGGGTGCGGGTCACCGAGCACATAAAGGGTTAAACAATCGGATCGAAAGATCATACAGACCCACGCGAAAGCGCGAGAGGCTAATGGGGTGTTTCAAATCCCCGAGGCAATCTCAGAGGTTTTTATCCGCGCATGGCCGGATCAACCTGATCTTTCGCCCTGGTCGCTATCAATTCTCCGCCGTCTCATTCCGTCGCGCCAGTACCATTGCTTTCGACCTATGGGACAGTCACGCTTTCGAAATGACTGCCTGACGAACAAAGATCAGACCTCAATCTGGCGCATGCAAATTACTTGGCATTGCAATCAAGAATTCTGAAGGTGCTTTCGGACAGTTGGATCGATCCTGTTGCTTTGGGCAGGGTAGATCCCGCATGCGGCAATAGCCTCGCGGGCTGTCACGCGCTCGTGCAAGCGTTTCCAGATTGTTTTGGCAGCGTAGGGGTGCGGGTAGGGGCGCCAGGCGACGCCCATGGTCATGCCGCGCAGATACTTTAGTTGCTGGCGGTGTGCGGAATACAAGATAGTATTGGCGACGCTTCCTTCGCGTGCCAGCTCGTGTTCGGTCACGAATATCCTGTTACCGCGCATTGTTACCAGGCCAGAGTAACGCGAAATTTGGTGAGTGCTCTTGTCTGGCGAGGTGGCGATTTCCCGGGACCGGATCGTGAACAGCCCATCCCTTTCCTGAATGCGGATCAGGGAACAAAAGATCTTTCCTTCCCAGGACGGCGTGCAGAAATAGGAATGATAAAAGCCCACATATCGCCTTAGATTTTTCTGCTGCCCCCGAAACGGGCCCAGAAACGTGTCCGTTGGCGTATTCCCGGCTTGCGGTAGGGCACGCATGAGCATTCGTTCGAAGCTTGCTGTTTCCGCGAACAGGTCGGCTTCTGTCAGGTCGAAATGACGTGCAATCCGGCGCATGTTGTGGGCAGACGGCAGGCTGGCGCCATTCAGGTAGCGATTGAATTGCTGTCTGTTGACGCCGATATCACGGCAAATCTGTGAAATATTCCCATGCTCTGCGCATAACGACCGAAGGTTGGAAGAAAAATTTTCTGACACAGGAAAAACCTTTCGCGTTTTGACGCGATATCACGACAAGACGCGTCAGTTCGCGTAAGATCGCACAATTTGCTTTGGCTGCAAATCGGTTTCTTCTTAGGCATCACTTTGCAACAGACAAGCGACCAGATGCCAATTGAACCCATCGAAAACACATGGATCACGCTCGCCGACGGGCGACGGTTGGCTGCGCGCATCTGGTTGCCCGAATCCGGTCCCGCCCCTGCAATTCTGGAATACCTGCCTTACCGCAAACGCGACGGCACCGCGCCAAGAGATGAAACGACACACACCGTATTTGCCGACGCAGGATATGCCTGCGTCCGGGTCGACATCGCGGGCACCGGGGACAGCGAAGGGCAGTTCGACGACGAATACTCCGAGCAGGAACTGAGCGATGGTGAAGAGGTCCTGGCCTGGATCGCCGCGCAGGATTGGTGCGACGGTCATATCGGGATGATCGGAATATCGTGGGGCGGATTCAACGGCCTGCAACTGGCCTTTCGGCAACCACCCGCGTTGAAAGCGGTGGTCAGCGTCGCCTCGACCGTGGATCGCTATGCGGATGACATCCATTTTATGGGCGGGTGCCTGCTGAGTGACAACATGAACTGGGGCAGCCAAATGTTTTCCTATTTGACCCGCCCCGCTGATCCGGACATTCGTACAGATTGGCGAGAGGACTGGCTGGCTCGGCTAAAAAACGTTCCATTCTCTGCCGCAGATTGGCTGCGCCATCAAACGCGTGACGCGTTTTGGAAACATGGATCGGTTTGCGAGGATTGGCCTGCGATCCAAACCCCCGTTTTGGCAATCACCGGCTGGGCAGATGCTTATGTCAATGCGCCCCCGGCTTTGGCGGCTAATCTGACGGTGCCAACCAAAGCCATCATCGGGCCGTGGGAACACCGTTATCCTCATATCTCTAAACTCGATCCTGCAGACTTTCATTCCGAAGTGATCGGCTGGTTTGATCGCTGGCTGAAGGGGCAGGAAAATGGGGCCGAGGACCTGCCTGCGTACCGGACATATATGCAGGAACATTTCAATCCGACGGCGCACAACTCTGCCCGGCAAGGTCGTTGGATTGCCGAAACCACTTGGCCATCGCCGCATGTGTCCGAACAGGTCTGGCATTTGACGCCGGGTGGGTTTTCTCAGCAACCGGCCACGGGCACGATCACTGTCACTTCGCCCAGCCATGTCGGCGGGGAGGGTGGGTATTTCTGCGCTGGCATGCGGATCGACAATGAACTTGCAGGCGACCAGGCAAGGGATGATGCCTTGTCGGTATGTTTTGACAGCGCGCCGCTGCAAGCCCCATTGGAACTGCTGGGCCGCGCAAAGCTAAAGTTTCGGTTCTCGGTGGATCAGCCCGTTGCCCAGCTTGTCGCAAGGCTATGCGATGTTTCGCCCGAAGGTGTGTCCCAGCGCATCAGCTATCGTCCGTTGAACCTGTGCCACTACCGCAGTCACGAAACGCCTGAAACCCTGCAACCGCGTGAAATCTATGAGGCCGAGATTGTTCTGAACGAATGCGCGCATTATTTGCGCGAAGGTCACGTGTTGCGACTGGCGCTGTCGACGTCGTACTGGCCGATCGTCTGGCCATCGCCGCGTTCGTCCGAGGTGACTTTGCACGTACAGGAGTGCACCCTGCATCTGCCGGTGCGCGGCGTCACGCACGAGATTCAAGCCTCGGAACCTGGCCCGGCACAGGATTATCCGGTTCTTGCCGCTGAACAATTGCGTCTGCCATCCGCGCAATCCGAACGCATCATGACTGACGATGGTCGGATCGTTCTGGAGACATTTGATGACTATGGAAAAGCGCGTGATCCGTATCACGATCTGATTGTCGGCAGTGATGTGCGCATGCACTACGGCATTCACCCCGATGATCCGACAACCGCGTGTTTTAAGAGCGCCTGGAATTTCACCTTCGAACGAGCGGATTGGCAGGTCGCCATCTCAACCGAATGCCGAATGACCTGCGACGCGCAGAATTTCTATCTCTACCGCCAACTACGCGCCACTGAAGGCGCAGATGAAATCGAAGTTTTGACGAAGGAATGGTCCGAAACCGTTCCGCGCGGACTTCTCTGACTTATTCCAAGGGAGGATACTATGAAGATCGAATGGACAAAGGCCAATGTAGGTCGGCGGGGGTTCCTGAAAGGTGCAACCGCGCTTGGGGCCGCCACGGCGCTTCCGATGGGGTGGGCGAACCGTGCGTTTGCGGCAGATGACGGCGTGCTGAGAGTGCGGGCATATGGTGACGCGCAGAACATGGATCCGGCCCATTCCGTTGGTGTCGTTGAAGAAGAGGTTCATGCCTCGATCTACAACAAGCTGATCCAGTACAAGCCTGGCGAGGAATGGGGCTGGCAGATGGATGCTGCCACGATGATCGAGCAGGTCGATCCGACCCATATCAAGTTCGCATTGCGTGACGATATCGGGTTCACCAATGGATTTGGCGCCATGACCGCCGAGGACGTCAAGTTCAGTATGGAACGGATCGTGGACGACGCGACCGACAGTCCGAACAAGCCCGATCTGGGGCCATTCAGCCATGTGGACGTGACCAGTGAACGCGAAGGCACGATTGTACTGAACAAACCGTTCGCACCAATCTGGTCGATTGCCCTTCCGTACATTACTGGCAACATTGTCTCGAAAGCCGCAGTCGAAGCCGCTGGTGGCCGGATAGGCGCTGATCCGGTTGCGGAATCCGGTCCTTACCTGCGCGACAGCTGGTCGCCCAAGGAAAAGACCGTTCTTAAGCGTAACCCCGACTGGAAAGGGGACGCGCCCACCTGGGACACCGTCGAGATCTATCCGATTGACGATGAGAACACCGCCGAGATTGCGTTCGAGGCAGGTGAACTGGATGTAACCCGCGTTTCGCTGGGCTCGGTCGAGCGTTACCGCGCCGGGGTGCCCAATGGTGGATCGTTGGTTGAAAAGCCGTCGCTCTACTATGTCTGGATGGGCATGAACGTCGAGCATCCGAAGCTGCAAAATCAAAAACTGCGGCAGGCGATTCAGCACGCGGTGGATGTACCCAGCATTCTGGAGGCCGCATATTTTGGTGCTGCCGAACCAGCGACCGGCATCATCGCACCGGGCCTCGCCGGGCATCGGACTTCTTCGCTGGTGCCACCGGCGGCGGATTTTGAGAAGGCGGCACAGCTGCTGGCGGAATCCGGTGAAACCAATGTCACGCTGACCCTCGATACGTTGAACAAAACGACCTTCACGACAACCGCTCAGATCATTCAGGCGACGCTAGCGCAGATTGGGATCACGGTTGAAGTCAACGTTCTGGAATCCGGTGCATTCTGGGCGTCTGGCGACAATGAAAACCTGCAGCTCGTTCTGAACCGTTTTTCGATGACTCCAGACCCGTATTATGCGACGTCGTGGTTCACGCCCGAACAGATCGGAAAATGGAACTGGGAACGTTTTAACAGCCCTGAATTTAACGAAATCCATGAATCCGCGGCTGCGGAAACGGATATCGCAAAACGGGCGGAAATGTATCAGCGCGCGCAGGATCTGATGGAAGAAAGCGGTGCCTATCGCTTCATCACTCATGAGGCAACGCCGGTCATTCACAGCGCCCGGGTCATTCCTGCATTGCGGCCAGATGGCCTGTCGTTGCTTCGCTATTTCGGCAAGGCGACCTGACCTCCCCAGGTCGACCGGGTACGGCGGGCGCGTGACGCTCGCCGTGCCAAATTGAACGCCATCAAGCCACAAGGAGCCAGTTGGCCATGCTAAGTTTTGCAACCCGTCGCTTCGGGCTGTCGCTGCTCATCCTGTTCGTGGCGGTCACCGTCATGTTCCTGATGATCCGCGCCGTGCCTGGCGATCCGGTCCAGATCATGCTGGGCCCGCGTGCCACGCCCGAACTTCAGGCCCAACTCACAGCGGCGCTGGGGCTTGATCAACCGATCTGGAAACAGCTCTTGATCTTCTATGGGAATCTTCTGCAAGGAGACTTGGGAACCGATGTATTTTCGGGTCGGTCCGTGACGGACATCGTGTTCCAGCAATTGCCATTCACTCTGGAACTGATTTTTGCGTCAATCCTTTGGTCTGCAAGCCTGGGCATCGCACTTGGTGCCTATGCTGCGGCACATCCCAACACGCTGATCGATCGGATCGCCGCAGCAATTTCCGTCAGCTTCGTGGCTGCCCCGGCCTTTGTTGTCGCACTTTTGGCGCTGCTGGTATTCGCCGTGCATTTGCAGTGGTTTCCCGCCATCGGCGCCGGAGAGGGGTTCTGGGACCGCCTCGACCATCTGGTTCTGCCCGCCTTTGCCATCGGCCTCAGCTGGGTTGGCTATATTGCCCGGCTGGTACGCGCCTCGATGCTCGAGGTTATGGGCGAAAGCCATGTGCGCACGGCGCGCGCCTTTGGCATCGCCGAGCGTCGCGTGGTCATGGTCTACGCGCTGCGCATTGCCATTCTGCCGGTCGTTACGGTGATTGGGGTAGGGATGGGCTTTCTTCTCAGCTCCGCCGTTTTTGCTGAAATCGTCTTTGCCCGACCGGGTTTGGGTAAGTTGGTTATCGATAGCATTACCACCCGAAACTACCCGATTGTTATGGGCTCAGTCCTCATATCAACGGCGTTGTTCGTGGTGTCGACCGCATTGGCAGACCTGATCAATGCGTTGCTCGACCCACGCGCACGCACGGCTCATTGAGGAGGGAGCGTTATGGAAAAATCTCGTTCCGAACTTGGCCAGATCATCATCGGCGTCGCCCGCGACCCGCTTGGCCTAATGGGTTTGATCATCGTCGGTGTCATCGTGTTCTGTGCCATCTTCGCCTATTGGATTGTACCCTATGATCCGATTGCGATGGATATCAAATCCCGCTTGCAAGGACCGTCCGCAGCACACCTGCTAGGTACAGATCAGTTAGGGCGCGATACGTTTTCGCGGGTCATCGCCGGGGGTCAAGTTGCGCTCAAGGTGGCATTGCCCGCCGTGTTCGGCGCTATGGCGATTGGCCTGACGCTGGGCATGATTGCCGGGTATGGGCCCAAATGGCTTGATAACCTTCTGATGCTGTTCTTCGATACCATCCGATCTTTTCCAACGGTGATGTTTGCGCTTGCCGTTGTGGCCCTGATCGGACCCAGCCTTCAAACCGTGGTCTTCGTCGTCATGGCGACCTCAATCCCAACTTACGGTCGCGTCGCGCGAACCCAGACACTGACGTTGCGAAACTCTGAATTCATTCTGGCAGAGCGGTCGATGGGGGCCAGCATGGCGCGCATTCTGGGCGTGCATATGCTGCCCAATATCATCGGCGTTCTGGCTGTGCTGGCGGCTATGGATATTCCCACAGTCATCGCGCTGGAGGCTGGCCTGTCCTTTTTGGGGCTGGGCGTGAAACCTCCGACCCCCAGTTGGGGAGCTTTGCTCAAGGATGGCTATTCTCTGATCCGCCAAACCCCCTGGCTGGTGGTCGGTGGTGGGCTCCCGATCATTCTGGCGACGCTCGGATTTACCTTCCTGGGTGAAAGCCTGCGCGATGTGGTTGACCCGAAACTGAGGAAACAGCGATGACCGACACACTTCTGGAAATCGACCACCTCAGCGTCGACTACGAAACAGGCCGTGGTGACCTCAAGGCTCTGAGAGACATCACATTCGACGTTAACAAAGGCGAAATAGTTGGCATTGTTGGGGAATCCGGTTGCGGTAAGTCCACTCTGATCTCGTCCATCCTGCGTTTGACAGCGCCTAATACGCGGTTCCGCGAAGGAGAGATCAGGTTCAAAGGGCAGGATTTGCTGCAATCATCGGAACGACATATGCGCGACTTGCGCGGGGCGGACATATCCATCGTCTTTCAGGACCCGATGCAAACGCATAATCCGGTTCTGACCATCGGGCAGCAAATGTTGGACATTCAGCACCGCTCCAAACAGTCAAAACCGGACAAGCTGGCCCACGCCGCCAAAATGCTGGGCGCTGTTGGCATCCCCGATCCCGAGGCGCGCCTAAAGCAATACCCGCATGAATTCTCGGGCGGGATGCGCCAACGGATCGCTATCGCAATGGCGTTGATGTCGGAGCCTGACCTTTTGATCGCGGATGAACCTACTACTGCATTGGACGCAACACTTGAGGTCCAGATTATCGAACGTCTGCAAGAGCTGCAGCGCGAGTTTCACTGTGCCATCCTGTTCATCTCGCACCATCTGGGCGTGATCGCGGAACTCTGTGATCGGGTGGTGGTGATGTATGCCGGCGCAGTTGTCGAAAGCGGCGAAGTGCGTGAGATTTTCCATAACCCAAAACACCCCTACACACGCCGCCTGATCGAATGTGACCCCGGTCATATCAAAGAACGCGCGCGCGTTTTGCCGACCATTCCCGGTGAAGTGCCTGATCTGGCCAATCTGCCGGGTGGCTGCATCTTCCGGGATCGTTGTGATCAAGCGATGCCACGGTGCGCCACCCAAGTGCCGCCGTTGGATCAATTGAAAGAAGGCCATCACGCCGCATGCTGGCTGAACCATGAGGAGGTCACAACATGAGCTTGCTGAACGTCGTGGACCTTAAAACTAGCTATGGCCCGGTCAATGTTTTGGCGGGTGTCAGCTTTACCGTGCAACCTGGCGAGACCTACGCGCTGGTTGGCGAAAGCGGGTCTGGTAAAACGACCGTAATACGCGCCATAGCGGGTCTTGCGCCCGCGCAAGACGGTTCAGTCACTTTTGAGGGGCAGGAAATTCGCGGCGCGCCGGAACGTGTCATGCGCCCGCTGCGCAAAGACATGGCAATGATGTTTCAGGATCCGGTGGGAAGCCTGTCGCCACGTCTGACAATCCGCAGCCTGATCACTGAGCCTTACCGAATTCAGGGTATGAAAGACAAAGATCTGGATGCAGAAGCCAAGCGACTGCTGGAAATGGTCAATCTGCCCACGCATTTCGCAGACCGCTATCCCTATCAGTTGTCGGGTGGGCAAGCGAGGCGAGTAGGCGTGGCCCGTGCGCTGGCGTTGGAGCCGAAATTGATCCTCGCGGATGAACCGACCGCTGGCCTCGATGTTTCGGTGCAGGGTGAGCTTTTGAACCTGCTCAACGATCTGCGCGAAAGGCTGGGACTGGCGATGGTAATCATCACCCATAACCTAAGCGTTGTGCGCCACGTGGCCGACAGAATGGGCATCATGTATCTGGGCCGGTTGGTAGAAGAAGGCACAACAGAGACGATATTCAGAGATCCGCGCCACCCGTACACCCGCTGCCTGTTAAGCGCCAACCCAGAGCCGGATCCGGATGCGCGGTTGGAACGGATCGCCCTAAAAGGTGAACCCCCCAGCCTGCTTAAACGCCCTTCGGGATGTGAATTCCGTGAACGCTGTCCTTTTGCCAAGGATATCTGCACCCAGACCCCACAATGGGAAGTGGACGGCGGCCATGGGCTGCGTTGTCTGGCGCCGTTGTCGTAGTAGGAAGTCCAATGCTAAGTACACTTTTTTTCAACGGCACAATCCTGACTATGGATGCGCAGAATTCTTCGCCGGAGGCAGTTCTGACCGAAGGAGACAGGATTAAGGACGTTGGAACCGAGGCCGATCTGCGCGCTTCCATGCCTGCGGATACTAAGGAACGCAACCTGCGGGGGCGCACTCTGATGCCCGCGTTTATTGACCCACACGGGCATTTTCCGGATCCCGGATTCATCCGGCTGTTCCGTGTTGACCTGTCGTCGCCTCCTCTAGGGGATTGCCGGACCATGGCGCAGGCGTTGGACAGGCTTCGGGAAAAGGCTAATGCAACGCCCGAGGGTGAATGGATCATGGGGGTGTCGATTGACAATACCTCTATTCTCGAAGGTCGCATGCCCACGCGGGCCGAGTTGGACAAGGTATCACAGCGTCATCCAATCTGGGTTATTCATGCATCGGGTCACAACGGCACGGCAAATTCTCTTGCGCTTGAGAGGCGTGGGGTTACCCGTCACACACCAGACCCGGACGGTGGCCGTTTTGGCCGCGACCCTGAAACCGGAGCCCTAACGGGATTGATCGAAGGTCTTTCGGCCATGGGAGAGATGGGCGATACCGATTTCCTGATCGACCGCGAAAGGTTCTGGCAGGGCTTTGATGCCTGCCGTGACGAATATCTGACCCATGGGGTGACCTATGCCCAAAATGCCTGGACGTCGCAAACCATGCTGGATCACTTCGCCAGCCTGCCCGCAGACCAGGATCCGGGAATTGATATCGAGCTGTTACCCGTCGGGAGTCTGGAACCAGAACTAAGTACCCAATGGATCGGCACGAACTGGCCCTGCAACCCGCATTTCACACTAGGTCCGCGCAAACTGTTCACGGATGGGGCCTTTCAACTGCAGACCGCGTATCTGACTGCCCCGTATTTCAAGCCGGCTGATCCAGAACATCCACGTGGGATGACTTACACCTCGCAAGAGCAGCTGGATGCTGATGTCAGCAAACTCCATAGCAAGGGACTACAGATTCATTGCCACTGTAACGGCGATGCCGGCGCCGAGATGTTCATTAATGCGGTGGAAAAAGCGCTTCAGGCGCACCCACGCCAAGATCACCGTCATACTATCATCCACGGTCAGGCCCTGCGGGATGATCAGCTTAAGCGCATGGCCCAGCTTGGTCTTACGGTCAGTTTCTTTCCCGCTCATGTGTATTTCTGGGGGGATCGCCATTACGACTCCTTTCTTGGGCCTGAGCGGTCCGAGCGGATATCCCCGGCCGCATCAGCAGAACGGTTTGGCGTGCGATATACAATCCACAATGATGCATCAGTCACGCCAACACGTCCAATCCACCTGGCCCATTGTGCGGTAAACCGGAAAACCTCCTCAGGCCGTGTACTGGGCGAGAATCAGAAGATCAGTGTTCTGTCGGCTTTGCGTTCCCAGACCATCGATGCCGCTTGGCAGGTCTTCAAAGAGGGGCAGCGTGGGTCCATCGAACCGGGTAAAGTAGCTGATTTCGTTATCCTTTCGCGTAACCCACTATTCGCTCCTGAGTGTTTGACCGATACACAGGTGCTTGAAACGATCCGCAACGGTCAAACTGTCTTTGCTGTGCCGCATGCTGAACAAGTAATCGAGCGTACGGAATGACGACCCGGCGTATTGTGATCGCAGGGTTTCAGCATGAAACGAACTGCTTTGGTGTGACAAAGGCCGGTCTCCCCGAGTTTGAGATGGCAGATTCCTGGCCCGGCATGTTGCGCGGTGAAAAGGTCTTGTTGGAAACCGAGGGCATGAACTTACCCGTCGCAGGTTTTGCTGCGGCTGCTCAAGCCGCAGGGGTTGAGGTTGTTCCAATCCTTTGGTGTTCTGCCGAGCCGTCCGCGCATGTAACTGATCACGCCTTTGAGGCGATTTGCGGGTTGCTTTTGGACGGCATTCGCGATGCAGGCCCAATCGACGGCGTCTATCTTGATCTCCATGGGGCAATGGTCACCGAAAGCCATGCTGACGGTGAAGGAGAGATTCTGCGCCGCATTCGAGAGCTTGTGGGTTCCACTGTTCCTGTAGTCGCAAGTTTGGATCTGCACGCCAACGTCTCGGCTCGAATGGTGGCGCTTGCGGACTACCTGTCAGTTTTTCGCACTTACCCTCATTTGGATATGGCAGAGACAGGTGCCAGGTGCGTTCCGGTTTTGCAACGATTGCTAACTGGCGGAGCCCTATACAAGGCGTTTCGGACCGTGCCTTACCTCATCCCCCTGCACGCGCAATACACTGGTTCTCTTCCTTTCGATGAAATTTATCTAACGCCGACAAGGTTGGAGCAGCAGGGAATTCTGGCGGAGATCGCTCTTGGATTCACAGCGGCGGATTTCCCCGACACCGGCCCATCGTGCATTGCTTATGCAGCCACTGCCGATAGCGCCGCCGCCGCCGCTGAAGAAATCGTCAACTTGTTTGCGGCCCGGGAAGCAGATCTTGATTGTTCGATGCTGTCGCTGGAGGATGCCGTTTCGACATGCCGCGAAAGACGGGAAAAACCCGTTGTTCTGGCAGATGTTCAAGATAATGCTGGGGCAGGCGGGACGTCCGATACCACTGGACTGCTGGTGGCACTGATCGAGGGCGGCGTAAAGGGCGTTCTGATGGGTCTGTTCCATGATCCGGAAAGTGCCAATCAGGCCCATGTGGCAGGTGAAGGCGCACTGGTCAATTTGGCTATGGGCGCAAAGTCCGACCTGGCTGGCAACGTTCCGGTCAAGGCAGAGTTTGAAGTCCTGGCTGTGGGTGATGGCACGTGCCGCTATACCGGAGAAATGTATGGCGGCGGCGTTGCGACGCTCGGTAAGACGGCGGCACTAAGATTGGTTGGGCATGAGGCCGAGATTGACCTCGTCGTGACGAGTATTCGCAACCAATGCCTTGATCGTGCGCATTTTACCCATATCGGGCTAAATCCCACAAACTATTCAGTGATTTGCGTAAAAAGCACGACGCATTTTAGGGCTGATTTTGGACCTATTTCAGGAGATATTTTTGCGGTCTCATCACCTGGTGATTTTCTCTGCGATCTGGAAAAAATCCCTTACACCCGTAACACCAGAAGGCTGCCTAACACCGAAGTTGTAAATAGAAAATCACCGCTTGCGGGACCGCGTATTTCGTAGGTGCAATCCTGTGTGCGAGGTCAGTAAGCCGCGAAACATTCAAGACTAACTTTTCCTGTCTATTCCGGCGGCTTTGTCGCATTCTTTTCTGAAGTGTAAATTCTTCGTGAAAGTTGCTGTGTTTAGATGGCTAGTTCCACAAATGGCAACTCCGAATGGTGGCATCCGGTTCAATTGGTGAGAAATGTACGGGGTGATTTTGAAGTTTGTATTTTTTCATATCGTGATCGAGTGATGGAGGCCATGCAGAGAGCTCGGCGTCAGTCTTATCGCACAGCTAGTTTGATTGTGCCACATTACTCTGCCGGTTCGGCGTTTATGCGCGAACGAATGCCGCTAACGTTCACCGCGCCGGTAGGGTACCATCAACGCCGCAGGTATTTCGGCTCTGCGTGCGACGAGGACGAGCGCAACGATGGAAAGCACGTAAGGCGCCATCAAGAAGAGCTGGTAGGGTACGCCTTCAATCGCAGTCTGCAGCCGCAGCTGGTATGCATCAAAGAATGCGAATAACAAGGCGCCTATCAGCGCCTTGCCGGGCCGCCAGCTGGCGAAGACGACCAGCGCAATGCAAATCCAGCCCCGCCCCTGAACCATACCTGGGAAAAAGCTGTTAAACGCCGTTGTCGTCAGGAAAGCCCCGCCAACCGCCATCAATGCCGATCCGACAACGACTGCGCCGATACGGATGCGAATGGGGTTCAACCCCTGTGCCTCAACCGCATGCGGGTTTTCACCAGTCATACGAATGGCCAGCCCTAGCGGCGTACGGGCAAGAACATAAGCCATCGCAGCTACAGCAAAGAGCGCCAGGTAAGTCGGAAGGGCTTGGGAAAACAGGATCGGGCCGAGAATAGGTATGTCGGATAGCCCTGGAACGTTAAGTGGCTGAAAAGCCTCGATCGTTGGGGGAAGGTCACCCACTTCGACAAGGAGCCTGTAGAGGTAATAGGCCAAAGCGGATGCAAACAGCGTAATACCAAGCCCCGATACATGTTGCGAAAGCCCAAGTGGTACCGTCAGCATGGCGTGCAGCAAGCCCATCACCGCGCCGCAAAGGGCCGCAATCATCAGGCCCACGAGCAAAGGTGCACCCATGTAGACGGCAAGCCAACCGCTCATCGCGCCCATGGTCATAATCCCCTCGATCCCCAGATTGAGCACGCCCGAACGTTCGCAGAGCAATGCGCCAAGGACGCCGAATATGAGTGGCGTAGCAATACGCAACACGGAAGCCCACAGGCTGGTATTCAGCAGCAGATCAATAGCATCACTCATCGGCGCACCCGGTAGGTTGTGAAAAGAAGGGCCACGATCATGGTAAGCAAACAGAGCGCAACAATCACATCAGCGATGAAACTGGGAACACCGGTCGCGCGGCTCATGGCGTCGGCCCCGACGAAGACTGTAGCAACGAAAACAGCGGCAGCAACGACGCCGGCCGGATGCAAAGCGGCGAGCATGGCGACAACGATGCCTGCATAACCAAAACCGGGGCTCATGGTGGTGGTGACCCCTGCTGTAACACCCATGACTTCGACAGACCCGGCGAGCCCCGCCAGAGCGCCCGAAAGCAGGGCTACGCCCATGATCGTTCGGGGTAGGGATATTCCGGCAAAGGCAGCGGCACTGGCGTTCAAACCTGCGGCGCGCGTTTCAGCGCCAAAAACGGTGCGCGCCAGGATCAGCCAAACGGCACCTGCTGCTGCGATGGCAAAAAGCAGCCCGATATGCAGACGCGTGCGCGGGATCAGATCCGGGAGACGAAAATCTCCGTCTACGGGCACAGAAGAGGGCCACCCAAAGGCCAACGGATCGCGCATCGGACCTTCAATCATGAGGCCGACGAAGAGGATTACGATGAAGTTGAGCAGAAGGGTCGTCACCACCTCATCCACCCCAAAACGCAGGCGTAAATAGGCAGGTCCCGCCAACAGGGCCGCGCCTGCCGCCATGCCCGCCAGCATTAAAACAGGAATACCAATCCATCCCGGAACCCCGAGCGAATGCCCGATCCAAGCGGTGACCAGCGCACCAACAAAGAACTGTCCCTCACCTCCGATGTTCCAAAGCCGTGCACGGAAGGCGACTGCCGCAGCAAGCCCTGTGAAAATGAGCGGTGTGGCGCGGGTCAGCATCTCGGTGATCGAAAGGCGTGAGCCAAGCGCACCGGTCAGCATTTCGCCATACGCTGTGAGCGGGTTTACCCCAGCAGCGGCGATGAGACCCGCAGCCAAAAGCAATGCGGTAAAGATCGCGGCCAGCGGCGCAATGACCACAAGGTGCAGCGGTACATGTGTGCGTCGTTCAAGCCGCATCATCATCTTCCTTCCAGACACCCGCCATCATCAGGCCAAGGCGTTGCGGGTCAGCCTCGTCGGCGGATATGGGCTCCGACAAGCGACCTTTGACGATGGCCTGTATCCGGTCTGACAGGGCCACGGCCTCCTCCAGTTCTTCCGAGATTAGTAGGATCGCAGCACCTTCGGCTCGCGCTGCCAAAAGCTCGGCATGAACGGCGGCAATTGCCCCTTCATCAAGGCCGCGCGTCGGCTGGTTGGCGACGACAAAGCGCGGTCCGTTGGTCAGGACCCGACCGAGGATAAGCTTTTGCATATTGCCGCCAGACAGCAACCTTGTTCGCGTGTCGGGATTGGCACCACGGATATCAAAACGTTCAATCAGCCCTGACGTGTAATCGCGGGCGGCACGTTGCCGGACAAAGCCGCGGCGCGAAAACTCTGGTGCGCGCAGCCGTTCGAGCACTGCATTTTCCCACAGGCTCAACTCGCCTACTACGCCTTCCGCGTGTCGGTCTTCCGGTACTCTACCAGCCCCCGCACGGATCATGCCGCGCGGCCCCAGATGGCCGATATCTTCGTCCAGAAGTGTCAGCTGCCCGGCGCTTGGGTGAACCAATCCAGATAGCAGCCCGCCGAGCGATGCCTGACCATTGCCTGAAACGCCGACGATACCAAGGATTTCACCAGCATGGACGGTGAATGACACGTCATCCAGCCGCATTTCATCGTCCTCTTCCACGCGCACATTTTTTGCAATCAGCACTGGCGCGCCAATCTTATGGTCATGGCGTACGGGCCGTTCCACTTTGCGGCCAACCATCAGTTCCGCCAGCTCTCCGGGGTTGGTTTCAGAGGTTTTGCGTTCTGCAACCATCTTGCCGCCGCGTAGCACTGCCACACGGTCAGAGGCAGCCATGACCTCATGCAGTTTGTGGCTGATGAAGATAAGCGAGAGACCCTCTTTCGTCATGTCGCGCAGGGTCTCGAACAGGCGCATCGCCTCGGGCCGGGCCAGAACGGCAGTAGGTTCATCCAGAATTAATATGCGCGCGTCACGGTAGAGCGCTTTAAGAATTTCAACACGCTGGCGTTCTCCTACGGAAAGCGACCGAACCTTGGCCTCGGGGTTCACGGGCAGGCCAAACCGCTCTGCGATCTGCAACAGCTTTTCGCGCGCCTCACCACGAGCGGATCGCGCGCGCGTCAAGGGTTCGGAGCCAAGCATGACGTTTTCAAGAACGGTGAGGTTGCCCGCAAGCGTGAAGTGCTGGTGAACCATTCCCACACCCACCTCGATCGCTGCACGTGGAAGGCCTGGAGGCAGCTCTTTCCCGAACACCCTGACAGTGCCTGCGTCGGCTGCGTAGTGGCCAAACAGGATATTCATCAGCGTCGTCTTGCCTGCGCCGTTTTCACCCAGAAGCGCAAGGATTTCCCCCTCCGCCAGTGTCAGGGTCACATCATCATTTGCGGTAAGCGTTCCAAAACGCTTGGTGATGCCGTGAAGCTCCAGAACCTTGGTCATGCGGGTAGGCCTGTGATTGGGGACGGAAAGGAAAGTGCGGGCGCGCGGGTCTCGATAAGTGCACCGAGTCTTAGCAGTGCGTAATCGGCACCGGTGGGACCAATCAGTTGCACACCGAGAGGAAGGTCATTTGCCATGCCAAAAGGCAGCGCCAGGGCTGGCAAGCCTGCAACATTGGCAAGTGCTGCGTTTGGGGCAAAAGCTTCCAGCCGCGCCATGTGTTCATCGGGGGAAGTGCCAGACAGATCCAAAGTGCCGACAACAGGCGGAGCAGAGGAGAGGACCGGCATCAGGATGGCATCGGCGGATTTGAAAAGCTTGCGGGAGCGATTTGTCAGGCGTGCCAGCTGTCGCGAGGCCGCAAAAAGCGCGGTGGCAGGTGTCGCACGACCCTCAGTAGCCATGGCGGCTGCGAGCGGTGGAACCTGGTCGTCAGATATCTTGAGTGCGGTCAGCCACTCAGCCAACGAAACAGCCAGTATGGTTCGGGCGATTTCATGAGCCTCAGCCCCAATCCGGTCGGGGGCACGAACATCATGCACTTCACAGCCTGCGTCGCGCAGCGCGTCGGCAGCACCTTCCGCAGCTTTGCGCTGATCAGGTCCACAACGATCCGGCAATGCCACCGCGACACGGGGACGTTTTGGGAAGTGCACCGGGGCCATAGGTTGGACAACAGCATCAAGGGCAGTCTTCACGTCACGGACCGATCGCGTCAGGATCAACTCAGACGCTATGCCCATCAGGTGATTGGCAAAATCAGGGCCTCCGGGCACCGCACCACGAGACGGCTTGAGCCCGGTCAAACCACAACACGCTGCAGGTACTCTGATGGATCCGGCTGCATCTGTGGCATGAGCAATTGCAACGATACCACCTGCAACGGCAGCCGCAGCACCGCCAGATGAACCACCGGGTGTCAGCGCGGGATTCCATGGATTTCGGGTCGCAGCCATGCCATCTGGTTCGCATGTCAGGGAAAGGCCGAATGGGGGTGTTGTAGTCAAGCCAAAAGGGATCAAGCCAGTTTGGCGCAAATCCTGTAACAGGCGACTGTCACTTTCAGGTTTACGCGCTTGTGCGCGGATTGCTGCGGATCCTGCCGCAGCAGGTAGCCTTTTTGCGAAACCACCGAGGTCTTTCACCAAAAACGGAACCCCATGAAACGGACCGCGCTGGTCAGATGGCAATGCGTCTGCTGCCCTTGCCCCGGCGCGCGCCATGTCTTCGTCCAGAAATGCCACGGCCCCTAAATCCGCCTGCGCGTGGCAGGCAGAAAGGCTTGCCTCCATCACGTCGAAGGCAGTGATCTGCCCTGACGTAATGGCGGCCGCAAGAGCCGTGGCATCGGTCACGTCAAAGCCCGCGGGATCAGGAGGGCTCGCTTTCGTCGATTGGAACATCCCATTCGCCGGATTGGATCGCGGCCTGTTTAGCCTCCATCGCCGGGATGGCGTCAGCAGGCACTTCATCGGCGACATAGATCAACTCATTGCCACCATGGGCCATGAAGGAATATTCTGTGTAGTTGCGCCCCGTTGGGTTACCGGCCTGAACGTCGGCTACGATGGCCTCGATAGTAGGACCGTAATTCCAGATCGCGTTGGCAAAGACTGTGCCTGGATAGCGAGGCGTATAGTCGATAAGCGAACCGATGGCCTTCACACCCCGCGCTTGGGCGGCATCCGCAGTGCCAATGCGCTCACCAAACAGGACATCTGCGCCCGCGTCGATCTGGGCAATCGCAGCTTCTTGTGCGCGGGCCGGATCAAACCATGCTCCGATAAAGCCGTTGACGAAGGTGGCATCTGGGTTCACTTCGGTCACCCCCATTCGGAAGGCATTGATCAACAGGTTCACTTCAGGGATCGGATAACCGCCGACCGAACCAAAGACATTGCTTTCTGACATTTGGCCCGCAAGCATCCCGGCCAAATAGGCCGCCTCGTGGTTGCGGGTGCCGAAGACGCCGAAATTGTCCCCTTCCGGCCCACCGGAAGAGCCCATGAGGAAAGCGGTATCCGGGTAATCGCCCGCCACTTCGCGTGCTTCGCGTTCAACGGCGTAGGATTCGCCCCAAATGATTTGCGCACCACCTTCGGCATATTCGCGCATCGCGCGGGGATAGTCAGTCGGAGCTACACCTTCCGAGAACTCATACTCGATCAGACCAGCATCGGCGGCTTCCTGCATCGCTACATGGATACGACTGTTCCACGCGTTTTCGACCGGAGACATATGCACGCCAGCGACTCGGGTCGCAGATTGTGCGTTCACGCGACGAACATAAGCCGGCAGGGCCAACGTGGCCGCAGCGCCGACCATCAGTTGACGGCGGGTTGTGGTGAGTTTCATTGGTAGATCCTCTTCTGTTGGTGGCGATTGTTCTTGTTCTTAAGCTTCCTGAGTATTGGGCCTGGGCGCGTAATCTGCGGGATCCAGGGTCGTGGGGCGGCCGGGCAACGAAAGCGCGGCCATTCGGGGTTCTGTACGGGCCAACACCTTGCCGTTTTTGATTACGGCAAGGCGGGTGGCTTTCATGCGAACAGCTTCAATCGGATCACGCGCCTGCAGTACAACCATACTGGCAGGGCCGCCCTCGCGGATTGTCGGGTCGGGCAGGCCCATGGCTTTGGCGCCATTTTGGGTTACCGACGTGAATGCCCATTCCATCGCTTCTCGGGATGTCATCGGTACCGCGTGCACACCCATATGAGCCACTTCCAGCATGTCGGCGGACCCGAGCGAATACCACGGGTCCATTGTGCAATCCTGCCCGAAGGCAACGTTTACACCGGCCGCGCGCAACTCTGGCACACGGGTCAGGCCTCGGCGGCGCGGATAGGTGTCCGAACGCCCTTGCAGCGTGATATTGATCAGAGGGTTGGGTACCACGTTCATACCGCTTTCTGCGATGAGCGGGATTAGCTTCGATGCATAGTAGTTGTCATAAGAATGCATCGCAGTGACGTGGCTTGCAGTAACACGGCCCCCAAGCCCAAGGCGCGTGGTCTCAAAGGCCAAGGTTTCTACGTGGCGTGACATAGGATCGTCGCTTTCGTCGCAATGCAGGTCCAGCATCAGGCCGCGATCTGCCGCTATCTCGGCCAGTCTTGTGACCGATCGAGCTCCTTCCGACATCGTGCGTTCAAAATGCGGGATCCCGCCCACGACATCGACGCCCATATCGAGCGCCTGGATCAGGTTTTGTTCGGCGTTTTTTGATCGGTAAAGGCCATCTTGCGGGAATGCCACCAGTTGCAAGTCGATATAGGGGGCAACCTGTTTACGTACCTCCAAGAGCGCTTCAACACCCACCAATGGAGTGGATGAAACATCCACGTGGGAACGGATGGCCAGCAGCCCCTGCGACACAGCAAGGTCGCAATAGCGCATGGCCCGCTCAATCACCGCTTCTGGTGTCAGCAGGGGCTTCAATTCCCCCCAAAGCGCGATACCCTCCAAAAGCGTGCCCGAGACATTCATACGCGGCAACCCTAGGCTCAGGGTCGCATCCATATGGAAGTGCGGGTCCGTAAAAGGAGGGGAAACCAAACGCCCAGCCGCCTGTATCTCCTCATGCGCCTCAGCTTTGATATCAGGCGCAATTTCCGCAACGCGGTCTGCCTTGATCGCGATATCTACCGGCCCGCTGCCATCTGGCAGGCTGGCCTGTCTGATGATTAAATCGAGCATCCAATTCCCCCAAATTTGACCGCATGGTAAAAAGTATTCTGCAAGAATGCTAATAGTTTTTGTTGCACTTCCGGGTCCAGTGTTTCCGCTAGTCTCGGTGCGTGCCTACATCCAAGGCTTGTGTTGACCTTTCTTGGCAGCTGAAGCTGACACAACGATCAACTTTCGCTTTTGGGATTTTGCGTTGCAGAACTGCTAAATTTTGCAAAGGTCGGTTCACGCTGGGAATCTGTCCGTTTCAGCAGATTGCCGATCCGGAACCTTGATCCAGCGGATCCGCAGTTTTCTGGCAAGTAGACAAAACTTCGTGACAAAATCAAAGCACTGGGAACCGCGATTTCGTAAACTTCGGCTTATAGTTTACAAAACAACCTGCATAAGGATGGCGAAGATCAGTGCAGGCAAATGTCGTTGCATATGAAACAAAGCGGGATTATAGTTTCGTATGCAACTAGATTCCTTCTTTCCCTATCGTCTCGCCGTGGCATCCGAAGCGTTCTCACGAAAACTCACGGAAGTATACCAGCGCGAATTCGGGCTATCACGGGAGGAATGGCGCCTGCTTTTTCTACTTGCAAATGCCAAAAGCCTGACCTCTCTGGAACTCTCGCAACGCACCACTCTGGATAAGGTTCAAGTCAGCCGGGCCGCGCAGAGGCTTGACGATAAAGGATTAATAACCAGAGCAATTTCCGAAGAAGATCGCCGAATTAGGGTTTATCATTGTACGTCGGAAGGCCATCGATGTTTCGAACAGTTGCTGCCACAAGTCGATGCTTGCGCGCAAGGGATGCTGAATTCCATATCGGCCGAGGACCGTGCAGCACTGGACCAAGGCGTAACTGCGCTGCTTAAGGCCGCGTCGGTGACATAGGTACATAAGCCAATCTGCGCAACTCAAGCCATCTGGAGCGTTGGCTGTCGACCGGCGTAGAATTCCGTGTAGTCGGTGACGCGGAAGGGCATTGTCTTCTTGGTTGGGCTAAGGCCGTCGACCTAGAATAGAATGAGGTCTGCCAGTGTATTTCTCTCAGGAGGCATCGGGCTGGTTTTCAGGTCGGGCGGCGTCGAAAGCGGGCAGGGTGAATGCGCGTTCTTCGATCTCAAGCAGACGGTCGAATGGAGCCATATCGACGCCCCAGCGATGTGCATTGTAAAGCTGTGCGACAAGGCCGATATCGGCAAGGTCCGGCTTGTCACCAAAACTGAAGGTGGTGTTAGCTGGCAAAAGCGCTTGGTAGGCATGGAAACCTTCGGTCATCCAATGCCGGAACCACTCGATCCCATCTTCGGCCGTAAGCCCATACCGGGACTTCAGATGCGCGGTGACTCTAAGGTTGTTAACCGGATGTATGTCCATCGCGATGGTATGGGCCGCAGCCTGTACCCGCGCACGCTCGAACGGGTCCTCCGGCAGGAACGGAGGTTCGGGTATGGTGGCGTCGAGATAATCGATGATCGCAAGCGACTGGGTGAGTACACGACCGTCCTGCAGGATCAGCGTAGGGACGCCCTTCCCGGGGTTTAGCGCGACGTAGTCCGGCGCGCGCTGTTCTCCGGCAACAAGGTCGACGGGGATCGTTTCGTAGGAAACACCCTTGAGATTCAGTGCGATCCGGACCCGAAAAGAGGTCGTCGAGCGCCAATAGCCGTATAGTTTCATGACTTCCTTGTTTTGTGGTCAACCGTCTCAGATTTTGCCAAAAATAGGTTCCCGCGCCGGAAACCGATCCGGCACGGGATGCCCGTCAGGCAGATTTGTTGAGTTCCTTGGCATGCAGCCAATCGGCATGTTTCGGAGCTTTCTTGGTCTTCGACCACTCGTCCAACATAAGCCATTTCACTTCGTCCATGCGCTCCAGCAGCGCTTCTTCTTCCGGGTCCGGGCAGGCCAGTTCGATACGATGGCCGGAAGGATCAAAGAAGTAGATAGAGTGGAAAATCGAATGGTCGGTCACGCCGAGTACTTCGACGCCATTAGCTTCCAGATGGTCCTTGAACTGAAGCAGCGTTTCACGATCCTTCACCTTGAAGGCGATGTGCTGCACCCAGATCGGGGTATTGGGATCCCGGCCCATTTCCGGCTTCGTGGGCAGCTCGAAGAAAGCCAGAACATTCCCATTCCCGGCATCCAAAAACAGATGCATGTAGGGGTCCGGCTCATGCGTAGATGGGACATGATCCTCGGCGATGGCCAGGATAAAGTCCATGTTCAGCATTTTCCCATACCATTCGACCGTCTCTTTTGCGTCTTTGCAGCGGTAAGCGACGTGATGGATCTTCTCGATTTTCATCGATTTCTCCTTTCCGAGAATGCAGTTTTCAAGGCCAAGGCAACGTACGGTCGCCTCAGGCGTTCACATCAACCCCACCAGCCAGAGTGACAGGGAGGGTACAAGGATGAGCAGGGTCAGCCGCAGGATGTCCGCGATCCAGAATGGCAGCACGCCGCGAAAGATCGTTCCGAGTGAGACATCTTGCAACACGCCCTTCAGCACGAAGACATTCATACCGACGGGGGGTGTGATCAGGCTGATTTCAGTGGCCACAACAACGACAATGGCGAACCAGATCAGGGCGTTTTCGGGATCGAGCAGGAGTTCATTGGCAAACTCAAGCTCAAACATCAGTGGGTAAAAGACCGGCACTGTTAGTAAGATCATCGACAGGCTTTCAAGCACACAACCAAGCACCATGTAGGTCAGCATGATGAACACAATGACTGCCCAGACCGGCAATTCATTGTCGACAACAAAGCCTGATAGGGCATCCGGCAGTCCGGCGTAGTTTATGAAGTTGGTGAACAGCTCGGCACCGATGATCACAGCAAAGATCATGGCAGTAGCCCGGATCGAATCCAGCGTAGCTGCGAAAAAGCTGCGCCAGGTCATCGTCCTGAGGGCAATGGCGATCAGGATCGAAGCACCTGCACCCATTCCGGCCGCCTCAGTTGGTGTGAAGAACCCACCATAAATGCCAACCATGATGAAGAGAAAAAGGCCCAGCACACAGATCACGCCTATGACGTCAGCCCGGCTCATCGGTTCGGTGTTTTCCTCCTCCGGAGCCAAAGACGGGTTCAACCGTACCGCAACCATGACCGCGCCAAGATAAAACAGCACACCAATGATACCTGGCACAATTCCCGCGATAAAAAGCTTGGCAATATTGGTTTCGGTCAGCAGGCCGTAGATGATCAGGATCACCGACGGCGGGATCAAAATGCCCAGTGTCCCGCCCGCCGCAATAGAGCCCGTCGCCAGCCGGTCATCATAGCCAAAACGACGCATTGAAGGCATGGCAACTTTTGACATCGTGGCAGCAGTGGCCAAGGACGAGCCGCACACCGCGGAGAAACCGCCGCAAGAAAAGACTGAAGCCATGGCAAGTCCGCCGCGCAGCCTGCCAAAAAGCCGATCGGCACCGGCGAACAGCCCGTGTGCCACGCCAGAGCCGGCCAACACATTGCCCATGAAGATGAACAGAGGGATGACCGAAAGGGAGTAAGACAAAGAAGTGTCAAAGGCCACTTGCCCTGTCATAGCCCAGGCAGGCTCCCAACCACGCATATAGGCAAACCCAAAGCCGCCTACGGCCGCCATTGCGAAGGCGATGGGCACGCGCAGTAGTATAAGTCCCAGTAGGATCGCAAAGCCGATCAGAGATTCAATCATGGGGCGCCCTCTAGGTGATCTTGATCGGTGTCGTGTTCGATGGGGGGTTGTAATCCGCGCAGGAATGCGATGAACGCCGAAACCATGCAGGAGACCCCAGCTAGATAGCCGAATGGTGCCAGTGGAATCTCAAGCGCGTTGGTCACCGCGCCGTCATGTGCGGCCTTGGCCGCATGGGTGAAAAGCCGCCAAGAAAAGGTGGCTAACAGGGCTGCAGAGAACAGGCCTGCAAACGCAGACAAAAGACGTTGCGTCTTGCGTCCAAGCGCCAGATTCAGCAGGTCGACCTCGACATGTTCACGGCGCTCTGTCGTCAGTGGCAAGGCAAGGAAAACGAGCGCTGCCAGCAGTATTTCAGTGAGTTCGAAGGCACCGGATAGCGGTGCGTTGAACAGGTAGCGCCCAACTACATCCACACAGGTGATGAGGACGAGGCTGAACAGGATCAGTGCGGCCCCGACACCCAGAGATCTGTCGAGCAGCAGCCCGATGTCCAGCCCCTCATCAGGGGGCTGGTCGGGGAAACGATGGCGAAGCCGCTCCATGGATCAGAAGTCCACGCCAGCTTGTTTGCGCATTTCTTCAAGAGCAGCAGTGCCGTCATAGCCGTCCGCCGAGATGGCTTCGGACCAAGCTGTTTCGGCATCTGCTGCCTGTGATTTGATCGCATCAACGACTTCGGCTGGCGCTTCGTAGATTTCGATCCCGGCCTTTTCAGCCGCGGCGCTGCCTTTCTCGTCTGCACCGACCCAAGCTTCGCCAACCAGTGCGGCAAAGGCTTCACCGGAAATCGCCTCGATGGCTGCCTGATCCTCTTCAGAGATCTCGTTCCATTTGTCTTCGTTCATGACCATGAACCAAGTGGTGTTGTAGATGCCGCCGGGGACTTGCATCGTGTACTTGACGTCTTCGGTCAGCTTGAACGCAGCCAGAGCATCGTAGGGGAACGTCACGCCATCGATTACTCCGCGCGAGAGCTTTTCATACACCTCACCGGAAGACATGAAGAGCGTTGTGGAGCCGAGACCAGACATCAGGTCTGAGATGTAACCACCAGGAACGCGGATCTTGAGACCCGAGAAATCGTCTGTCGTTTCAATCTTGCGGACATTGTTGTGCAACATGCCGGGGCCGTGCACGAATAGCCCCAGAAGCTTGGTGCCCTCATGTTCTTTCTGCGCTTCCAGCGGGCCGGAATAGACATTCCAGAATGCTTTGGAACCGGCAACGGCATCGTCACCAATGAACGAGAACTGACCGATCCGAGAGCGGGTGAAACGGTCATCTGTGGTAAAGGAATGCAAGCCATAGGTGATGTCAGCGATACCTTCGGCAGCCATGTCGTAATGTGCCGGGGGCGGGCCCATGGGCTTTGCAAGCACACGTACGGTCACGCGGCCATCGGTGACTTCCTCCACTTGCTTGGCCCAGGGTTTGATTGCCTCAACGACGATTGGATGGCGCGGCGGCAGCCAGCTCGAAAGCGCAAGCTTGGTCTCTGCCACGGTAGTCGTTGCGATAAACATTGCAGCGGTTGCAATGCCGGCGAGCAGCAGGGTGTTGCCCTTCAGTTTGATATTCATGGTATCCTCCCTTGGATTATGTGATGTCGGCGGCATTGAGCGCCTGCCTCAGGACGCCCCGGTCGCCGATGTGGTTGGCCAGGATCAGAATTAACCTCGCGTTGATTATATCGCTCTCGGCCTTGGTCTTGCCCTCATGCGTTGCCAGCAGGTCGGCGTAGAAATCGTCGGTTCCGTCGATATTCGGTGTCAGGGTCAGATCGCTCATTGGCCTACTTCCTTACCGGCCGCACGGCGCAAGGCAGTGCGCATTAGGGTTTCGTTGTATTCCGCTCGGCGGGCGGCGACATGCTGATCTGGGCGGATCAGGTAGACCGCCGAACTGGCTTCGCCGAGATAGCGTTTCCTGAGCTGACCAGTCGGGTCGTCGCGGGTTGAAAGAGCCAGGCGGCGTGCCGTGATGCCGTCCTCTTCCAGAATTTCAGGTGCTTCTGCATCGATTGTCAAAAGGATGAACTCATCACCCAGCTTCGACAACAGGTATTCATCGCCCAACGGGGCATCAGGGCAGGGGGCGCCAGGCTGCGTCCGTTCGGGACCGCCTGCCAGTGCGTCAGCGGAATTGAGTCCCGATTCACTGTACACGCATGGAACCGAGAGCCGACCCGAGTTGACCATCGGTCGTGCGAACTCATACGTTCCGCTCAGGCTGAGCACGGCATCACGAAATATCCGGCTGGTTTCTGATTTCGGCGTGATGAAATCGGTGGACCGTGTAGAGTTCATGATGTTTTCGTCCGCGCCATGAACCCGTTCGGTATCGTAGGTGTCAAGCAGGCTCTCCGGCGCTTTGCCTTGAATAACCAACCCTAGTTTCCAGCCAAGATTGTCCACGTCCTGCATGCCGGAATTGGCGCCACGCGCACCAAAGGGCGAGACTTGGTGCGCCGCATCACCAGCGAAAAACACGCGACCAGAGCGGAAGCTGTCCATCCGCTTGCACTGGAAGGTGTAGATAGAGGACCAGACCATTTCATAGTCCACATCCCCCAGCATTGCGTCCAATCGGCGACGGATATTCTCTTCTTTAAGTTCTTCTTTGCGGTCGACATCCCAGCCGATCTGGAAGTCGATCCGCCAGACATCATCAGGTTGCTTGTGCAACAAAGCTGAGGCGCCGGAGCCGTGGGTCGGTTCAAACCAGAACCAGCGCTCGGTGGGGAAGTTCAGATCGCCTTTCAGTTTGATATCAGCAATCAGGAAGCTGTCCTGAAAGACGCGACCGCTGAAATCGAGACCAAGCATCCCGCGCAGTGGTGAATTGGCGCCGTCGCAACCAATAAGCCAGTCCGCTTCAAGCGTGTAAGGTCCATCCGGTGTCATCACTTTCAGGGTGACGTGATCGTCGTGTACTTCGACCGCGTCCACACGATTTTTGCCGCGCAACTGGATCGGGGCTCCCTTGTCCTGCAGCTCGCGCAGGCGATCGATCATGTATTGCTCGAAATATGGCTGTTGTAGATTGATGAAGGCGGGGTACTTATGCCCGTCTTCCGGCAACAGGTTAAATTCGAAAACCTTGTCATCGCGATGGAATACCTTACCGAGATTCCAGATAACGCCTTTTTCGAGCATCGGTTCGCCGCAGCCATAGCGGTCGGCCACTTCCAGGCAGCGCTTTGCGAAACAAATCGCCCGACTGCCCATGCCTATCCCCTCATGATCATCAAGCACAACCACCGGAATACCCTGGCGACCGAGGTCCAGCGCGGTGGCCACTCCGATCGGCCCGCCGCCCATGACCACAACCGGGTGACGCACCGGCGCGTCAATTTCCTGATCGGGTGACTTCTCGTATGGGTAGCTCTTGTAGGCGAGCGTGTAACGGTCATCGAACATTAGAAAATCCCCTCCCTTCAGGCGTTCAGCCTTGCAGTTGTTCCCACATTTCCAGATCCCGCTGCGCCGTCCAGATACGTGGTGTGTCGATGCCGCGGGCTTCGTCATAGGCGCGCGCAACATTGAACGGCAGGCAGTGTTCGTAGATCGCGTAGTCAGCGAATTTCGGGTCGCACGCGTCACGTACAGCGTCCCAGGCATCTTTCAGGCTGCCGCCGCTAGCGGCGACACGAGCGGCCGGGCGATAGGTGCTTTCGACAAAATCCCGGGTGGACTCGATTGCTGCTTCAACCATGTCTTTTCCCAGCAGAGCATCACCGCGGCCGGGCGCGATAGCATCGACGTCAAATGCGGCGATATTGTCCAGAGTGCCACCCCAATCGTTGAAATGGCCGTCGCCGCAATAGCAGGCCGAGTGGTACTCGACGATGTCACCGGTAAACATGACGTTCTGGTCGGGGACGTGAATGACGATGTCCCCGGCAGTATGAGCGCGACCAAGATGCATTAGATCGACGCGCCGGTTGCCGAGGTATACACTCATGCGATCCTTGAAGGTCGTGGTGGGCCAGGTCAATCCGGGGATGCTTTCATGGCCTTCGAACAGACGTGGAAAACGCTGAAACTCACTGTCCCAATCTTCCTGACCGCGTTCGACAACCTGCGCTCGGGTTGTTTCGGACATGAGAACCTGATCTGCGCCATACGCTGAAGCGCCTAGAACGCGAACCGCGTGATAGTGAGTTAGCGCCAGATGTGTGATCGGTTTGTCCGTAACTTCTCTGACCTTCTCAATCACCTTGCCAGCCAGACGTGGCGTGGCCTGCGCCTCGACAATCATGACACTATCATCGCCGATGATCACGCCGGAATTGGGATCACCTTCAGCAGTAAAGGCCCAAAGCCCTTCACCCACTTCGGTGAAGCTAACCGTCTTTTCACCCAAATCTCCCTGAGATGCGAATGCCTTAGCCATTGTGTTCTCCCGAAGTATGTCGCTCGCGTGACTCGTTTTGTTTCATTTGCAACGAATATCGTTACATATGAAACTAAAGTCAATGCCGTTTCGTTTGGAGTCACGTGTTTGAACTATTGTTGCTGAGTGCATTCGAAGATTTTTCCGAAGTTGCCGGCGTAGAAAAATGTTGTCCATTCCAGCTATTATTGCCGCCAATCCTGACGACCGCCGTAAAGAACTGCTGTTCCATAAAACGTCTGATGGACCCAATGTGGTGGTTCAAGGCTTAGCGATGACGGCGATCATGGTTGAGAAGCTTTTTAAAAAAGAAACGACATCGGCGACTCCACATTTTTACGCCATGTGAGTCAGAGTCTGTCTCAGTGGGTCACAAGTCTACGCCCACCAGCATCCAGCACACAGCATTTGGTGCCTTCGAACACGGCGGTGGTCAGGGCGTGGCCATAGCCTGCTCCTGTATCCAGATTGATTCGGTTTCCATGATGTTCAGCTGCGGACACGTGGCTGTGGCCATGGACTACCAACCATGGATGTGGATCTTTATGGTTCAGGAATTCCTCACGAATCCATATCAGATCGTCGTGGTCTTGCTGCTCCAGTTTCACCCCGGGTCGAATACCTGCATGCACGAACAGCAATGCGCCGTCCTGATGGAACGGCTTTAGCCCGTTCAGAAAATCGATATGAGCCTGAGGGACGGCCTGTTTGGCTTTGGCGTGAACTTGATAGATTCTGTCCACGTTGGTGGCTTCAACCCCATAGGACTGCAGCGTTTCGATCCCGCCGATCCGAGGATGAAGCCAGTGATACCCGACCAGCAGGCGCGCATCATTGCGCGGATAGTCCTCCAGAAACATTGCGCACATCTGGTCATGATTGCCACGTAGAAAGACCCAGTTCTTACCGTCGGCGTTCCCTCGGACCAGCAGATCCAAAACCCCGCAACTTTGCGCACCCCTGTCCGTATAATCGCCAAGAAACACGATCTTGGCGTCTGGCCCTCCATCCCGTTCGATCCGGTCCAGTGCGTCTTCAAGCATCCCCAGTTGGCCATGGATATCGCCAATTACATAAACCGGATCTGACATGAGTGTTCCTTGTCGTCGTCTTCAGGCGGTAGTTGATTTGGGATCAGCCCACCCAGTCAATGCTAATGTCTTCGCGAAAGGCAAACCGTACCAGATGCGCTTCGATGACTTCCTGCCAGCGGGTCAGATCTCCGCGAGGGCCGGTTTCAGCCGTCAGCGAAAGGCCGGATTCACCCGCGACCAAGGTCAGCCGGTTTCCGCCCGGAAATTCCACGCAGCCGTGGTTGTCGTCGAAAGCCACCTTGGCCTTGTGGGACCAGTGTTTGCACAATTGCTGCAGGTACTTGCTGGCCGCTTCCGTTTGGGCAACACCCGAGATGCTTTGGTCAGGTAGCAACGCCAAGGCTTCATCGGCGGCCCGGCGCACCGCCTGCGCGAACAAAGTAACGTCGATGTTTGTGGCTAGGAAGGTCGCCCCCAGATCCAGACATTTACGCTGCATGGCCGGATCAAGTGTCAGTATCCCGGCAAATTTGCCTGCCGCGACGACCCGAGTTATCGCTTCCAAAATGGCTTCTACCACTTCTGTATGACCAGCATCACCGATATGTCCCATGTCAGCGGCCAGATCGGAGGGACCGAGAAAGACCCCATCAACGTCAGAGGCAAGAATATCGTCCAGTGCCTCTAACCCGGCGCGGTTTTCCACCTGAACGAGCAGGCAGATCTGTTCATCCGCCGTTTTCAGATAGTCCGGGATCGCCCCAAATCGCGAAGCCCTTGCCAACGCCGAACCCACGCCCCGAACCCCGTGGGGTGGGTATCGCACCGCCCGTACCAAATCCCGTGCCTGATCTCCGCTTTCGACCATCGGCACCAGAATATTCTGAACGCCGGCATCGAGGTATTGCTTGATCATCCAGGTTTCACCGATCGGCAAGCGTGCGACCGGTTGGCTGCCGCTTCCTTCGATGACCCGCACCTGTTCCAGGATTGAGCGAAGATCGTTTGGGGCGTGTTCCCCGTCAACAAGCAACCAGTCGAACTGGGACGTGGCCGCGATTTCAGCGGCATAGGTGTTGGCCATTCCAATCCAGCAGCCGACCTGCGGCTGACCAGCCTGCAGCGCGGCCTTGAAAGCGTTTAGTGGCGCAGGCATCCCGGCCTCCTTTAGGCAAAGTTGATATCGACCGAGCCAAATGACCCGAAATCAGCATGGATTTCGGTGCTCGGAGGGCATTCGACGGGTCGAATAAAGCTGCCAGACAAGACCACCTGGCCCGGTTCTATGCTCTGGTCGTACTGCGCCATGCGACGAGCCAGCCAGACGACGCTTTCGACCGGGTCGTTCAGAACACCCGCGCCCAGACCGGTTTCCTCGATCTCACCATTGCGGAAGGTCAGTGCCCCAACCCAACGCAAATCAAATGCATCTATCGCGTGACGCTCAGGGCCCAACACGATGCCCGCATTGGCGGCGTTGTCGCTTATTGTGTCATAGACTGTACGTGTTTGTCCGGTCGCGGGGTCGACACGCTGAATGCGCGTGTCGAGGATTTCAATTGAAGGCGCGACGTAATCCGTGGCGGCAATGATGTCGTCACGGGTGACGTTCTCTCCGCCTACCGCAGATTTCATGACAAAAGCAATCTCGGCCTCGATCCGGGGCTGGATGAACCGGCCCGCAGGAACGGTTTCGCCGTGATCGAACTTCATATCATCGAACAAAATTCCGCTGTCGGGAATATCGATATTCAGCGCATATTGCATCGCTTTAGAGGTCAGCCCGATTTTCCAGCCGATCACCTTGTGCCCTTCGGCCAATTTTTTTCTATAAATGGCGTTCTGCACCTCATAGGCGTCGCTCATCCCCATTTCGGGATGGCGCAGTGTCAGAAGGCCAATCTGTTCGTGCGAACATTCAGCCTGCAATAAGTCGGCTGCGGCACGGGCATGATCTTCGGGGGTCATACCTGTTCGTCCTCGACTGTGTTGCGCAGCGTTCCAATGCCCTCGACTGAGATTTCCACTACGTCACCCGGTTCCAGGTATTTCGGTGGATCAAACCGCGCGCCCGCACCCGTCGGGGTGCCGGTGACGATGATGTCACCAGGCAGAAGCGTCATGAAGGTCGAAATATACTCGATCTCGCGCCTTATCGGGAACATCATGCGGTTCAGCGTATCGTCTTGGCGCAACTCACCATTCACATGGGTCTGAATTCGGGCATCGTCCAACTGGGCCGCGTCGGTGAATGGCACTAGCCAAGGACCGATGGCACCGGAATTGTCCCAGTTCTTTCCCTGTGTGACGTTGAACTTGGCATGGCGGACCCAGTCCCGGATTGTGCCTTCGTTACACAAGGTTAGGGCCGCGATGTGGTCATAGGCGTCTTCCTGCGAAATTCGCCGACCGGATTTGCCAATCACGATAACAACCTCGCCCTCGTAATCCAGCGTGTGGTTTTCTGGAGGACGGATCAGCGGGCGGTCGTGCCCGGTGAAACCGCTGGCAAAGCGCGGAAACAACGACATGTATTTCGGCTGTTCGCTGCCGTCTTTGTATTCTGCGTTGCGGTCGGGAAAGTTCACTCCGACGCAGAGGATGCGGCGGACATCCGGCATCACCATTTCGTAAGTGAATTCCTTGTGGGTTACTTCGCGGCCTGCTGCGGCCTCGGTCAACTTTTCAAACGTGCCCGCGGCGATCACCTCGTAAAGGCTGGCCTGATCGGGAAAGGCGTCGTTTAGCGCAATTGCACCGTCCTTGGTGATCGCGCCGAAAAAAGTTGCTCCGTTTGCGGTGAAAGTTGCAAAGCGCATCAGGCCTCCTCGGCGGCGTCAATGCCACCCATGCACAAGTATTTGAGTTCCATGAAGTCATCCAGCCCATGGCGCGACCCCTCGCGTCCCAGACCTGACATCTTAACGCCTCCAAAGGGCGCTTCAGCAGTTGAGATCAGGCCGGTGTTGATCCCGACCATGCCATATTCCAATGCCTCAGATACGCGCCAGACACGGGCCATGTCGCGCGAATAGAAATACGAAGCGAGGCCGAATTCGGTATCATTGGCGGCTACGATAACTTCGCTTTCCCTGTCAAATTTGAACAAAGGCGCGACTGGGCCGAAGGTTTCCTCGGTCGCCACCGCCATGTCTGCGGTCACGCCAGTCAGGATGGTCGGCTCGAAAAAAGTGCCGCCAAGGGTATGCGGCTTGCCACCCAGTGTGACTGTTGCACCCTTGGCGGTTGCGTCTTTGATGTGCTCAGACACTTTCGCGACTGCGGCTTGATCGATTAGTGGGCCAAAGACGGTGCCCTCGTCAAAGCCGTTTCCAGTCGGCAGGTTTGCGACCTTAGCCGCCAGTTTTTCGGCGAACGCGTCGTAGACCCCAGACTGGACATAGATGCGGTTGGCACAGACGCAGGTCTGGCCGTTGTTTCGGAACTTGGCGATCACTGCCCCTTCGACTGCCGCGTCCAGATCTGCGTCGTCAAAAACGATGAACGGCGCGTTGCCGCCCAATTCCAATCCTAGTTTCTTGATCGTAGGTGCGCATTGCGCATAAAGCATCGCGCCGATTTCGGTGGACCCGGTAAAGGTCAGTTTCTGCGCGATTTTGCTCGAGGTCATCTCACCTCCGATGGCGCGCGCTGATCCAGTGATGACCGAGAACAATCCCGCAGGCAACCCAGCTCGCTCGGCCAAAACCGCCAGCGCGATAGCCGAGAACGGCGTCTGGCTGGCAGGTTTGAGCACCATGGAACAGCCTGCCGCCAGTGCCGGTCCCGCCTTTCGCGTGATCATGGCATTGGGGAAATTCCACGGCGTGATCGCGGCAACAACCCCAATCGGCTGTTTGATTGTGATGATCCGCTTATCCGGCGCGTGGCTAGGGGTGACGTCGCCATAGGCGCGGCGGGCCTCTTCAGCGAACCATTCGATGAAGCTGGCACCATAAGCGATTTCACCCTTGGCCTCAGCCAGCGGCTTGCACTGCTCTGCGTTCAGGATAGCGCCAAGATCATCCTGGTTTTCGATCATCAGGTCATACCAGCGGCGCAGAATTTGGCTGCGGGCCTTCGCTGTGAGCTTGGCCCAGCTCTTCTGTGCACGGTGCGCTTCGGCGATTGCTTCGGCCGTTTCGGCCGCCCCAAGATTGGGGACTCGTCCGATTAGATCACCAGTTGCCGGGTTGGTCACTTCCAGGGTGGTGGATACCTCAGTGGCACCGACCCATTTGGAGCCAACCCGCGCTGCTTCGATAAGCAACGTGGGGTCGTTGAGACGTAAGTCTGTCATTTGCAGGATTTCCGTGTCTCGGCCTCAGACCGAAAAGCTGATATTTGCCTGACCCGTTCCGGAACTACCGAAATACGGGGTGTAGATGTCGATCTCGCCTTTGTAACTGCCCCATCCCAACGCACCGAACAGCAGCGCAGTGTCGTTCATCGCACACTCGCCCGTACATTTCTTGGCGTAGTCAGGCAAAAGGTCCAAGAATTCTTCGAACCGGCCCTGTTCCCACAATTCGAGAACGCGCATATCCATCTGGCGGTTGAACTCGCCATTCACTGCGTTCAGACCTTCGACCGAGCGCTCATTTGGCGTGAAGTCATGACTTAGAGACCCGGAGGCCAGAATCGAAACATTGCGGTTCGAACGCCGGATGCCTTCGGCGATGGCTTCACCCCAAACGCGGTTCTCGGCGATAGACGAGAACTGGTTGACCGCAACCGGCAGCACCCGGGCATTCACACCTTCATTGATGAAATGCATAGGCAGAAGGGTACCGTACTCCATTCCCATGTCGGGATGCGAATGACCCAGAGCCCGTTCCCCACGCTCTCTCAGGACGTCGAGGATGGTTTCACCAAGGTCGTGATCACCGCGATAGTTGAACTCCATATCCGCCAGCATGTGCGGCAGTTCATGGCTAATAAAACGGCCCTTGTGGCGCTCTTTTGTGTTCAGGTGAAAGCCCTGATTGGTGATCCAATGTGTATCGAAAACGATGAAGGTGTCGACCTCGCGGTCAATCGCGTCCTGACGCAGACGTGCGTAACCATCTATCGCAGGTTGCCGGATACCTTTGTATTTCGGCATCGTGTGGGACATCCAGATGCTGGGCACATGTGTGATCTTAGCAGCCTGTACAATCTTTCCCATGACAGTTCCTCCTCATATAAGGTGGCGTCTGACCGCTTTGGAAGGGAGAGCGGACGACCAGACGTCGTTTGGTCCGACTCTCAAAGAGTTCATGGACCATAGATGTGCGCGAGTATCCTAACTTTTTACGAGCGGCACCTTGTCCAGACGTCGCTCGGAAGGCGTTACTTTCCCAACTGCATAATCTTGTGCTGACCAGTGGCAAAGCCCACGTGTTTCTGCTCCATATAGAAGTCAAAGCTCCAATCACCGCCGTCGCGACCGATACCTGACGCCTTTACCCCGCCAAAGGGCGTGGGCAGGTGGCGAACATTTTCTGAGTTCACCCAGATCATCCCAGCTTCCAACTTATCGGTAAAGCGCAGGGCGCGTGTAAGGTCGTTGGTCCAGACATAGCCGGTTAACCCATAGGGCGTGTCATTGGCGATATTCAGAGCTTCTTCTTCGGTCGAGAATGGAATGGAAGTTAGCACGGGGCCAAATATTTCCTCTCGCGCGATGCGCATGTTGTTGTTGGCATTGGTAAACAATGTCGGGCGTACGAAAAATCCGACATCACCAACCTTGACCCCACCGGCCGCGACGGTCGCACCATCCTCTTTGGCGATGTCAAAGTATGAGGTCACCTTGTTGTAATGTTCCTCGGTGACCAGCGGGCCGATCTCGGTTGCAGGGTCCAGGGGGTGCCCGACCTTGATGTTGTTCACACGCTCGACCAGTTTGGCCTCGAATTCTTCCTTGATAGTGTCCTGCACCAGCAGCCGCGAGGACGAGGTGCAGCGCTCACCGTTGATCGAGTAGATCATGAAAATTACCGCATCCAGAGCCCGGTCCAGATCGGCGTCATCAAACACGACAACGGGGTTCTTGCCGCCCAGTTCCAGGTGCATCCGCTTGAGCGTATCGGCACCCTGCTTTGTGATGATGCTGCCTGTCCGGCTTTCTCCGACAAATGCGATGGCTTTGATCAAGGGGTGCTCTGTCAGCGCCTTACCGGCATCAGGGCCAAAACCGTTCACGGTATTCAGCACGCCCTTGGGCAGCCCTGCCTCTTCAGCGATTTCCACCAACAGGCGGGCGGACAAAGGCGAGTCTTCGGCTGGTTTGTGGACCACGGTGCAGCCCGCGGCCAGAGCGGGCGCGATTTTCCAAGTCGACAGCATGAAGGGCGTGTTCCACGGAGTGATCACACCAACCGGGCCGATAGGTACACGACTGGTGATATTCATCAACGTCGGCGACTTCAGGTGCTGCCCGTCGCGAGCCTGCACGACTTGATCCGCAAAGTAGCGAAAATTCTCGGCACCGCGCAGCGCGGCCTTGGACATGAACCGTAATGTTTGGCCCGTATCCCAACATTCACACAGCGCAATTTCTTCGGCCCGGGCTTCGATCGCATCGGCAACGTTTAGCAGGATCCGGCGGCGTTCGGTGGCGGGCATGTCGCGCCATTCAGTAAAGGCGGCATGGGCCGCTTTGACCGCTGCGTCGATATCGTCGGACGTACCGTGCGCAACGTCGCAGATCACCAATTTATCCACCGGAGAGGTGGATTGGAAAACACCCGCTGCGCCATCCCGGTCTTCGCCTGCGATACGGTTCTTGATGCCTGTTTCTTTGAACCGGGCCAGAAAGCCTGCCAGTTTCTCGATATTCGTATCCAGTACGCTCATGCGTCAGGTCTCCTGCTTTGTCGCAGCCAAATGATTCCGGATTGTGCCGGTCTTGGGCGAAAGGTCTGGGTCGATGTCACGCATCTCTAGTGAAAGCGCGATAGAGTGCTTCGAGAAGGCCGGTTCCAGATACGCCTCAACCGCGTCAAAGATACGCTGTGTTGCGTCCTTCTTAACGTCGTCAGGACGGCCAGCGCGCAGGCGGATTGAGATGTCCACAAAGCCATGCTTGGGATCTCCATCCGCAATGGCAAAATAGTCAACACGCGTGGCGCGGACGCGAATTCCCGGCATTGGAAAAGCCTCAATCCCCGCAGCGGTGTCTCGTATGCATTCGCACAAGCCACCGATGTCGACCCGATCGTCCAGATTGCCGGAGTATTCGACGTGGAAGTGTGGCATGACCTCTCCTTTACTACTTAACATGTTTAGTAAATTGGATCGCGGCCGTCAAGAACTTGCTTTGTTAATCTTTGCAATTCCTGAAATGGCGTTCTAGAAGGCTGGAATGAACCGACAAAGCCATACCACGAGAACCTCTCGCGCTCTTCCGATTGCACTGCTGCGCGCACGCGAAACCGTTATGGCCCCAATTCGGGATATGCTGCAGGGGATACAGCTGACCGAGCAAAAGTGGCGTATCCTTCGTGTTCTGGACGAAATGGGCGAAGTGGAACAAAGCGCTATTGCAAATGAGGCCTGCCTTTTGCTGCCCAGCCTGACGCGAATTCTACGCACGATGGAGAGTGATGGGCAGATATCCCGCCGTCAGGGCAGCACGGATAAGCGTCGCACCATGGTGAAGATCACCGATGAGGGGCGTCAAATTCTTGAAGAAAATCTCGCGACCTCGCTAGCGATTCACAATACAATCGAGGCGCAAATGGGACAGGAAAAAATCGACAACCTATTGGATCTACTTGAGGAATTGCAGGCCGTAAAGGTTTGACCCCGACCTTGAAGGCCGGGGCCAGCATGATCACTACAGGCTCGCTAGTCCTGTATCTAGGGCGGCCAGGATCTTGGCTACGTCATCAGACGTGATGACCAGCGGCGGAGACAATATGATGTTGTTTCCAGATACACGGACCATCACGCCATCTTCATAAGTCGCTTTTTGAACCTGCAACGGAAGATGTTTGGCAATTGGCGCCTTGGTTGCGCGATCCGAAACCAGCTCGAGCGCGCACATCAGACCTTCACCCCCTCGCACGTCACCGACTACGTCGTATTTGTCGGCCAGTTTTTTCAACCCGGCAAACAACTCATCCCCCCGTGCAGCTGCGTTTTCCCAAACTCGCAGGCGGTTGATCTCGGCAAGCGTGGCCAAGGCTGCGGCCGCGCCAACCGGGTGCCCGGAATAGGTGTAGCCCTGATCGACAGAAGCTTTGCCGGTAGTGTCGCTTTCGAACACCTCCGCAACCGCGCCTGAGATCATTGCCGCGCCGAATGGGAAATAGCCGTTTGTGATGGCTTTGGCCGTTGTCATGATATCGGGCTGCACCCCCCAATGTCTCGCGCCACTTTCGCTGCCTGTACGCCCAAAGGCAGTAATGATTTCGTCCGAAATCAGCAAAATTCCGTGCTTCGAGCAGACCTCACACACCATGGGCATAAAGCTCTTGTGCGGCGGGATCACTCCGCCTGCGCCCAAGATTGGCTCCATAATAAATGCGGCGACGGTGTTTGCACCCTGGAATGCGATTTCGGCCTCCAGCGCTTTTACGCAAAGCTGCGCAAGACGCTCGGGGTCCGTCTCATCGAACGGATTGCGATAGGTCCAGGGTGCTGGCACGTGGAAACAGCCCGGCATCATCGGCTCATAAGCCGCGCGGAACTTTTGATTGCCATTGACCGAGGCAGCCGCGAAATGGGTGCCGTGATAGCCCTGTTTCAGGCTGATGAACTTGGTACGGCCAGCCTCGCCGCGTACTTTGTGATACTGGCGCGCCAGTTTCAGCGCGATCTCAACCGAATCCGATCCACCCGAAGTAAAGAATGCACGGGTCAGTCCGTCAGGCGCAAAGAACTGAGCCAACTCGTAGGACAATTCGATCGCCTTGTCGTTGCTGGTGCCGCGAAAGGTTGAATAATAGGGCAGCGCGTTCAGCTGATCGGTGATGGCCTGCTTTACCGGATCACAGGAATAGCCCAGATTGACGTTCCATAAGCCACCCACTGCATCCAGCGCCTTGTGACCATCTACATCAATGATGCTGACTCCTTCACCTCCGGTCAGAATGGTCGGCGGGTTTTTCTGGCTGTCTGCCGGGTGCGCCATTGGTTGCCAGAAATGTCGGGCGTTGTTTTCTTTCAGAAAGTTGGAGTCTTTCATGTAGCGTGTCTCCGGAGATTTAGTCCGCCCGTCAATCATGGGTGGAATTCAGTTGGAAAATTTTCGGGCATCTGGCCGCCAAAGTTTGCGGTCAGTTCTTTCGAAAGGGTGTGGAGTGAGGTCAAAATCAGCGGCTGCCGCGCGCTGGTTGCACGAATTTCGGGAACGGCAATCGCAATGGTTCCAATCGCGATCTGATCAATACCGAAGATAGGCGCCGCATATCCGAAGACACCATCTTCAAAGCTGCCATTACTATTGGCCCAGCCCGCCTGACCGATTTGTGCAACCCGGTCACGGATAATCTCTGGGTCCGTCATTGTTGCCTCGGTAAATCGGGTGAGTGTGTCGGATTCCAAGCGTTCCAGAAGGAAAGCGGGACCGAAGCTCAGCATGCACAATCCCGAAGCAGTCGCGTTGACCGGAATAATTTCGCTAGGGTCGAGACTTACGCGAACGCTGTGCTGCGTGGTTTCAACCACCAACGCGGTTTGTAGAGTGTCTTTCTCAAGCAGGGTAAGGTGCAGGCTCTCGCCAACCTCATACATCGCGGCCTGCATTTTCTGGCGTGCTCCATCAAGGCCGGGCTTGGCAATTTCGCGCAGGGCGGCCAACCGTAGAGCAGCTGGTCCGATGGCATATGATTTCGTCTGCGGATTCTGCTCGATTAGGCCGAACTCTTCCAGTGCCCGTAAGTGGCGGAGGGCGGTCGCCTTGTTCAAACCAGCCAGGCGCGCAATGTGACTCAGCCCGATTTCCGGTTGAGAGCTTGAAAAGTACTCTAGCATTTTCAAGGCATTAAGTGCGGTGCCCATGTGTTTTGCCTCCTCCCGGTCAGGTTATACTTGACAGAATTAACTTAACAACGCAACATTATTATTGTTAACGCGGTTCATTTATTGAACCACTAACGGGAGGTGTCAATGAAGAAATTTCTAGCAACCGCCGCATTTGTAGCGTCAGCAACCGCTGCACTGGCAGAGTATCCAGAGAAACCGGTAACCTTCGTGGTTCCATGGCCTCCGGGCGATCTTGAGGACGTGCTGACGCGAATGATCGCGGACGAATTTCAAGCCATGTACGACGTCCCGGCCGCGGTCGTGAACAAGCCCGGCGGCGGCGGCGGTCCGTTCCCAGGTGCAGTCGAAGTCGCCACCGCCCCAGCGGACGGATACACTATTGGTTCTTTCGTCATTGGCGTTCCCGTCATTGGACCGGAAATCGGTATCCCTGAACTGAACCCGAACCCGTTCGATCCGATCGGTATTTTTCTGACTTACCCGTTCGTAATCGCATCCAGCAAGGATGCGCCGTTCTCGAACTGGGAAGAACTGGCGGAACACGGCAAGGACAACGATTTGGCGCTTGGTCATTTCGGCTCGGTCTTGCCGCCCACGCAGGTCACCTTTGCTGCTGCTGTCAGCAGCGGATTTGATTTTGCAAGTGAAGCAGCCTTTGACGCGTTGGATTGCAACACGCTGGCATCGGGTGACGTGGACGTCATCAACACCACGTTGCAACTTGTTCTACCTTGCCTGGATGACGTGAACATTCTGGCGAGCATAGGTGGCGAGCGGATTTCGCTGATCCCCGATACGCCGACGATCGTCGAGCTCAACCCGGATCTGCCGCTGGCATTGTGGAACGGCCTGTTCGTTCACAAGGATACTCCACCCGAGGCACGCGAAAAAATCACCGCAGCAGCACAAAAGGCGGTGCAGTCGGACAAAGCCAAGCAGCTTGCTGAGGAAACTGGTGCTTTGATCTACTGGCAGGACCCAGACGCATCCAACGCTCAGATTGAGCAAGACAAATCCTCTTTCGCTAAGATTGAAGAAATTCTGGGCGAGTAAGATCCAGATCGGGCGTGGGGCGCTGCCTCACGCCTCTTTCAGGTTGGGAGGAAACGATGATTGCAAAGACTTTACAGGACATGTTCAAAAGATATCGCCGACCCGGCGATGTCGTTTTCGCCGTACTGTTTCTGGCATTCGCGGTGTTTCTTTTGTCCCAACTGGGTGATCAGACCAAGGTCGTCAAACGAACCAAATGGTTCGCGCAGCCGGGTCTTTGGCCCACAATTGCAATCTGGTGCATGGTGGTGTTCGGGTTTCTGCATTGGCTTAGCTCGGCCTTGTCAGACCGGATCAGCGGCCGCTGGACCGAGGTCGGGTTTTGGGTTCGGTCGTTCGAATATGTTGCCTATTTCCTGATCTATGTGCTGGTGGTTCCGCAGCTGGGATATCTACCCTCAACCATGTTGTTCGCAGTCTTACTGACCCTTCGTGTAGGGTTTCGTGGTGCAAATGCTATCGGAATAGCTGCGTTTTTCGGCTTTGTGGTCACAATCGTTTTCCGTGGCTTTCTTCAGGTCAAAATCCCCGCCGGAGCGGTCTATGAATACCTTCCGGATTCCGTGCGCGCCTTTGCGCTGACCTATCTGTAAGGGGCCACTATGGAAACGCTTCTTTCCGGCATTTCTATCCTGCTGCAATGGCAGGTAATCGTCGCCCTGCTGATTGGTTCGATCGGCGGCGTCATCATCGGTGCATTACCCGGCGTGGGTGCGGCGGTGGCCATCGCAATCCTGTTGCCTGCCACCTTTGCGTTCGAGCCCATCGTAGGACTAACCCTGTTATTGGGTATCTACGGCTCGTCTATGTATGGCGGAGCCATTCCCGCGATTCTGATCAACACCCCCGGCACAGCGGTGAACGCGCTGACCACTTATGACGGATATCCCATGACCAAACGGGGGCAGGGCCACCGTGCGCTGTCTCTGGCGTATTCGGCCTCGTTCTTCGGGGGCGTGTTTGCGATCATCTGTCTGATGGTGTTGTCACCGGTTCTGGCCCTTGTCGCCCCACATTTCGGCAGCCGCGAGATTTTCCTGGCCGCGCTATTGGGCATCATTCTGGTTGTGCTGGCCCACCGGGGGCAGATTTTTGCCGCTGGTATGTTGGCGGCCTTCGGCATTTTCCTGAATTCGGTGGGGCTGGAGCCCGTGAAATACACCCGCCGGTTCACCTTCGATCAAAGTTGGCTGGCTTCCGGCATTGATCTCATTGTGGTCGTGCTGGGTCTGTTTGCGATTAGCCAGGCATTTCTGCTGCTATTGGAAAAGAACCACGCGCCAGGCGACACCCATGTAAGTGGCAATATCTTTGCCGGTCTCAAAGAACTTCTGGGCGTGAAACGCGTTGCTACCGTGTCCTCAAGTATCGGTGTCTTCATGGGCATGGTGCCGGGTACGGGCGAGTTTACATCGCAATTTCTGTCCTACACCTATGCTCAAAAAACGTCAAAGAACCCAGAAAAGTTTGGTGATGGCTCACCCGAGGGACTTGTAGCGTCCGAGGCGGCGAACAATGCCGTTCCAGGCGCTGCGATGATTCCTCTGCTGGCTCTGGGTATTCCTGGCGAGGCGCTGACGGCGATGATGCTGTCGGTGTTTTATGTCCACAACGTGATCCCCGGACCGCAGCTGTTCGAAAACCAGATGGATTTCGTATTGGCCCTGTATATGGCGCTGATCCTGCTTAACGTGATCGTTCTTGTGTTCTTGTTGTTTTCGACGAACCTGCTGCTGAAGATTATCCAGATCCCGACCCGGTTCCTTGGTGTCATGATCCTGATTTTGGCGTTCGTGGGGGTCTATAGTCTGCGTAATTCGATCACCGATTGCGCCATTGCTGCCGGGTTCGGGGTTTTTGGGTTGATCCTAAAACGGCTGGACCTGCCGATTGTTCCAATCATTTTGGGCATGGTTCTTGGCGGGATTATGGAAACCAAGCTGCGCAGCGCAATGGCACGGGTCAAAACGCCGCTCGACTTCATCGACCGGCCCATCGCGGCCATTCTGTTTGGCCTGATCGTTCTGATCCTGATCCTGCACTGCCGAACGCTGTATTTCGAATTCAAAAACAAACTGCGGCCGGAACCTACGATGCAACCCGTGGATTCCGATAATCCGAACCAGCAAGGATAAGCGACCTATGGATCAACTTGCCATCGACGCGCTACGTGGTCAGCCCGTACCGGCCCGGAGCCTTCTGATTGATGGGCGTCACGAGGCCGCAGCGGCAGGAGGGCAACTGGATGTCATTTCTCCAATTGACGGTCAGGTTCTAACGCAAATTGCCGAGGGCACCCCTGAGGATATGGAGCGGGCTATTGCGGCGGCCCGCACGGCGTTTGAAGACGGACGCTGGTCGCGGGCTGCACCTTCTGTACGCAAGAAGGTGTTGTTGAAACTGGCCGATCTGATTGAAGAACACGCTTTGGAACTGGCCGTTCTGGGTGTGCGGGACAATGGCACTGAGATCAACATGGCCATGAAGGCCGAGCCGATGTCGGCTGCGGGCACGTTCCGCTATTATGGCGAGGCCATAGACAAGATCTATGGTCAGATTGCGCCCACAGCTGAAAATGTGCTGGGTCTTGTGCATCACGCGCCTGTCGGCGTTGTAGGCGCGATTGTGCCTTGGAACATGCCGATGATGATCGGTGCGTGGAAGATCGCGCCGGCGCTGGCGGCGGGTAACTCGGTGGTGTTGAAACCAGCGGAATCGGCCTCGCTATCACTTTTGCGATTGGCCGAATTGGCGCTTGAGGCAGGTGTGCCGGACGGTGTCCTGAACGTTGTCACAGGCAAAGGCAGCGTGGTTGGTGAAACTCTGGCCCTGTCGATGGATGTAGACATCATGGTTTTTACCGGCTCGGGTGCGACAGGGCGGCGGCTTCTGGAATATTCCGCGCGCTCGAACTTGAAACGCTGCTACTTGGAGCTTGGCGGAAAGTCCCCCAACATCGTGTTCAACGACGCCCCTGATCTCGCGCAGGCGGCCAAGGTCTCCGCCGCAGGTATTTTCCGAAATTCAGGTCAGATTTGCGTCGCGGGATCACGCTTGCTGGTGCAGGAGGATATTCACGAAGATTTTGTCGCCGAGATCGTTAAACACGCACGGGCCTTCCGCGTCGGCGACCCGCTGGATTTGAACACACAGATTGGGGCAGTGCACTCATTGCCGGAATTGGAAAGCAATCTGGATTTCGTCGCCCAAGCCGAAGCGGAAGGTGCTGAGCGCCGTGCCGGCGGTGACCGAATTCTGACGGAAACGGGCGGCTATTATATGGCACCCACTGTAATGAACGGGGTCAAACCCACCGACAATCTGTTCCGCAATGAGGTCTTTGGTCCGGTTTTGGCCGTGACACCGTTCAGGGACGAAGATGAGGCACTGCGACTGGCAAATGACAGCGTTTATGGATTGGCCTCGGGCGTGTGGACTGCAAACCTGAGCCGTGCACATCGCATGGTGGCGGGCATCCGCTCTGGCGTCGTTCACGTCAATACTTACGGCGGTGCTGACGCCACTGTGCCTTTGGGTGGTGTAAAACAGTCTGGCAACGGCCACGACAAGTCATTGCACGCAATGGAAAAGTACTTCGATCTAAAAACAGCCTGGATTCAGCTGTAAGACGATAGCCTGCGAGGAGAAGATTACCATGGGCGAAAAGACTATCTTGCTGATCGGCACCTATGACACCAAAGACCCCGAGATGCGCTACATCGAAGAGTGCATCTCTGCGCAGGGTGGCAACGTGCTGACCATGGACGTCTCGGTTCTTGGGGATCCAACCACGCCCACAGACATTTCCAAACATGATGTGGCCGCGGCCGGTGGTATGACCATAGATGAGGTGATCGCGCTCGGTGACGAAAACAAGGCTTTTCGCGTGATGTCGCGGGGCGCAGCAACGCTTGTGGCACAGGTCTACGCCGACGGCAAATTTGATGGGATGCTCGCAACTGGTGGCACGATGGGCACCGATCTGGCGCTGGATTGCGCGCAAGCTTTGCCAATGGGTGTGCCGAAATACATTGTCTCCACCGTCAGTTTTTCACCGCTGATTCCGCCACACCGTTTGGCGCCGGATATTCAGATGATCCTGTGGGCGGGCGGGCTTTATGGTATGAACTCGGTTTGCCGCTCATCGCTAAGCCAGGCCGCAGGCGCTGTTTTAGGCGCAGCCCGCGCCGTCCAACGCCCCCGGCGCGATCGCCCGATGATCGGAATGACCTCGTTGGGCTCATCCTGCCTGCGTTATATGAAAACCCTGAAACCTGCTTTGGAAGAACGGGGATACGAAGTGGCCGTGTTCCATTCAACGGGCATGGGCGGTATGGCATTCGAGAAGCTTGCGGGTGAGGGTGCGTTCTGCTGTGTAATGGATTTCTGCATGCAGGAATTTGCCAACATGCTTGCAGGTTCGCTGGTGTCCTCGGGGCGTGACCGGCTGACAAATGCCGGGCGCGTGGGCGTGCCGCAAATGGTGGCCCCTGGCGCGCTGGATCTTTTGGATTTTGCCGGTTGGCAGGACATTCCCGACCAATATGCCGACCGCTCGTTCCATGAACATAATCGCCTGATCAAAAGTGCGGTGTTCAATGCAAAAGAGCGACGGGCCGCTATTCGGGAAATGGCTGATCGTCTGAAACAAGCCACCGGCCCAACCCATTTTTTCCTGCCCACCGGCGGTGTTGAGGAATGGGATCGCGAAGGTCAGGAAGCGCATGACCCGGAAGCGCTTGCCGAAATGGTGGACGAGGCCCGCAACGTGATGCCTGCGGTTGCATCAACTACAGAAATTGATGCCCATATCAATGACGACACCTTCTGCGAGGCTGTACTCAAACAGTTCGACAAATGGATGAATGAAGGGGTGGTTAAGGCGACATGACCAGAAAAGCCAAGAACATCCTGTTTATCATGTTCGATCAGCTGCGGTACGATTACCTGAGCTGCACCGGACATCCGAGTTTGAATACCCCCCATCTGGATGCGCTGGCGGCCAAGGGCGTGCGGTTTTCCCATTGCTATGTTCAATCGCCCATCTGCGGTGCCTCAAGAATGAGCTTTTACACAGGGCGTTACGTACACAGTCACGGCGCTGCCTGGAACAATTTTCCGCTCAAGGTCGGAGAGGTTACTCTGGGCGATCATCTGCGCGAACGTGGGATGGATAGTTGGTTGATCGGAAAGACGCATATGAGCGTGGATCAGGCAGGGATGGATCGTCTGGGCATTTCGCGCGATGGCGTTATCGGAGCACGTGTCGCGGAATGTGGTTTTGATGTCTTCCTCCGTGATGACGGCTTATGGGGTGAGGGGCCGCAAGGCTTTTATGACAAAAGACGTTCGCCCTATAACGAGTATCTGAAAGGGCAGGGGTATGAGGCTGAAAACCCCTGGCAGCACAATGCCAATGCCGGGGTTGATGAAGATGGTGGTGTCGCTTCGGGTTGGTTTATGCGGCACGCTGATAAGCCTGCAAACATTAAGGAAGAAGATAGCGAAACGCCCTGGCTGACGGGACAGGCGATTGAATTTATTAAAACGCAGGATGCAAATTCCGCTGGGCCATGGATGTGCCACCTGTCCTATATCAAGCCGCACTGGCCTTACATTGTTCCAGCGCCGTACCATGACATGTACACGGCAGAGGATGTTTTGCCGGTGGTTCGCTCGGATGGCGAGTTACATAATCCTCACCCTGTCTATGAACAATTCATGCAGAACGAAATCGGTCAAACCTTTAGCAAGCCGGGTGTGCGTGAAAAGGTGATACCCGCCTATATGGGGCTGATCAAACAGGCTGATGATCAGATGGGTCGCCTGTTCAATTGGCTAGAAGAGAGTGGCCACATGGAAGACACGATGATCGTCGTGACCTCCGACCATGGGGACTACCTCGGTGATCATTGGATGGGTGAAAAGGATCTCTTCCATGATCCGTCGGTGCGCGTTCCACTGATCATCTATGACCCGTCACCAGAAGCAGACGCAACACGCGGCACTGTTTGTAGCGCACTGGTCGAAAGTATTGATCTGGCGGCAACATTTGTTGATCTGGCAGGTAGCGATGTCCCGGATCACGTTATCGAAGGCCGCTCGCTACTGCCGTTCCTGTATGGCCAAAACCCCAAAGCATGGCGCGAGTATGTGGTTAGCGAATATGATTATTCTGCCACGCCCGAAGCCGCGGCTCTGGGCCTTGACCCCAAACAAGCACGCCTGTTCATGCTGGCGGACAAGGATTGGAAATTCATCTTTGCCGATGGTGGGTTTCGCCCGTTATTGTTCGACCTAAAAAACGACCCTAAAGAGTTGAATGATCTCGGTGCCGACCCGGGCCATGCCGAGGTGATCAACATGTTCATGAAGCGCTTGTCAGAATGGGCGCGCCGTCCATCGCAACGTACAACAGTTACAAATGAAACGCTGCTGAAGAAGCGAGACGGGAGTGCGGCTGATGTCGGTATTTTTATCGGTGTTTATGATGAGCGTGAATTGCCCTACGACGTAATAGAGAAAACGATCAGACGTCGGTGAGACATGCAGGGTGGGCAGCCCCACTTGTGTGGTCCAAATTGAAAATTAGTGCATGGTTGTCCTTTGTGGTCCCTTGGGACGAAGGCTTCCGGGGCTGGTGGTCGATAGCCCCGAGCACAGTGGGGTCGTTTGGTGTTGTAGTGTTTCCTCCAGTTTTCGATAATGAATTGGGCCTCACGCAGCGAACAGAAAATCTCGCCGTTGAGCAATTCGTCCCGCAGCCGCTCATTGAAGCTTTCGCAGTAGCCGTTCTCCCAAGGTGATCCTGGTTCGATGTAGGCGGTCTTGGCCCCAAGACTTGTTGACTAGGCTTGTTGAGCTGGGTTCAGAAACCGCGACACCCGAGATCAGGTCAGGTCTGTCAACACTCAGGTGTAGGGCGATATTTGAAGCATACAACCAACCCACAACAAACACCGGGCCACAACCAAGTCTTTCAATGATAGAAGCAAGATCATCTGCATGCGTTTGCTCCTTGAACTCCAACGTAGTTGCCGGCCAAGGCGATTGACCGTACCACCGCAAGGTCGGAGCTATGCATCTGTACTTCTGCGAAAGCTCCTGTACGTAAGGTGCCCAGATCCGATGATCGCCCGCCGCGCTGTGGAGGAACAATATGTGTGATCTGGCCCCTCGATCAATGTGGGGACAATAGCCGGTTGATACGTGTTTGGTCATGAAACTGACTGCAGTTGGGGGATTAGATAAACAGACAAAGATCGGGGCCGGTCGGGCAGCGGTCAGGGCGTTCGCCTGGCTTCAGGGGGCTCGCACGCCCGGTTGTTTGCCAAGCAATTGGGAACGGGACACCGCCGAGCTTGAAGGTGTCTGCGTCGACACGAAACTTAGCACGGCGCAATGCGGTAGCCGCGCCGCGGGTCAGCTGACAACCGCCAAGCAGCGAAGCTCAGGGTCGCTGAACAATATCCTGCACGCGCGAAACCCCAGGCGTTGGTGCGTTGACATTTTAGCAGAACTGCACCTCGCCATCTGCGCGCCGCACACGCCGGACATCACTCAGCACTGCTGACACGTCTTGAACCGTACAATGTGTATAGGTCAGCACAACCGTGTCGATGCAGCTATCCGCAAGTGGAATATCCTCAAACAAGCGACCAATGCCGGAAGAGATTGTCTCGAAGTTACGGCAGGTTGAGGTGCTGATGGGACAAGGGGAGTCCCGTCTTGATGCGGTCAGGCAAATCGACGTTCTTGAACAGACCTACTACCGCTGGCGCAAGCAATACGGCGTAGTATGTTCCGATCCGGATCATGCTGGTTTCCCCTTTGGCCATTTTGGCGGCACGTCGGTCCAGGGCCTTCGCCCGCGTTAGCGGAGCCTCTGCATCGGCAAGGAACTCCGTACATGCACTGGTCAGCCGCACACCGCGCGCGGGAAAACGATCAAACAAGGTCAGGCTGGTGACCGCTTCGAGTTTGTCAAGCGCCGAGGAGACCGCCGCAGCGGAGACGTTCAGATTTCTCGCCGCAGGCGCGATGCCACCGCATCGGGCGGTTTCCGACAGAAAGGCAAGTTGACGTAGTGAAAATCGAACCATCAGGAAAATCATCCTTTGCGCCAGATTAATTCAGTTTTTCCGATCTCAAGCAATATCCTACCCTTCTCGATAGAAAACAGGGAGAGAATCGATGGACATCAGACCTTTGACAGGCAGCTTGGGGGCAGAAGTTGTCAGAGCTGACGTAAGAGACGGTGCGCAGTTCGCGGAAATCCAGGCAGCCTTCGCCAAATACTCTGTCATTGTTCTCAGGGAGCAAAACATTGCTCCGGACGACCATCTCGACTTCGCGCGCCGCTTTGGTCCGATCAACGTGAACCGCTTTTTCAAACCTGTCGACGGGTACCCTGAAATTGCAACCGTCCTGAAGGAAAAGGACCAGAAAGAAGCGGTGGGCGAAGGCTGGCACACCGATCATTCCTACGACCAGGTCCCGGCGATGGGATCAATCCTGCATGCTATTGAAATGCCCCCCTACGGCGGTGATACGCTGTTCGTTTCGATGGGCGCGGCCTATGAGGCTCTGTCGGATTCCATGCGCCGGTTTCTTGATGGGCTGACGGCCGTGCATTCTTCGCGCCACGTCTTTGGCGAGACCACGTTGGATAGCGAGGCGGCCAAAAGCGGAAGGTTGGCTAATGCCGAGGCGGCGACGCAAGATGCGCGCCATCCTGTCGTCATCACACATCCGCTCAGCGGGCGCCGTGGATTGTTCATAAACCCCGTCTTTACTACACACATTGAAGACCTGACGGCCGACGAATCCGCGGCCATCCTCAATATGCTATATGAACATTGCAGACAGCCCGAATTTCAGGCCCGTGTCCGCTGGCAGGAAGGCGACATCACAATGTGGGACAATCGTGCCACCTGGCACAAGGCGATCAACGATTATCACGGGTTCCGGCGTCTCATGCACAGGATCACTGTGGATGGCGTAGCCTTATCGCGTTAGAAGTCCGATGCTGGTCGTGCAAGCGCGAAGCGGCCATTCATACGCCGCGCAGAATCTGACATTTTGGGCTCAATGCTGCCATCGGAGCAAGCGCAGCCCATTTGGCCTACATTCGCTGCGAGCGCAAAGCTGAGACCTAAATGAACTAGTGGAGTGCGTGACAAACGGGATAAACCCGCCGTTCGCTTGTCTGAGCACAATTGTTGTTCGCCAACGCAAAGCGATATTTTGCTGAAGCAACCCGGCATTCACAGTGAATTGTCAGACAACATCTTTCGCACAGTTGGGAAGACTGATTGCTGTCGGAGGCGACATTAAGACCGGCGCATAATATCTCCGCAAAAACTCTGTCAAAATCCTTTCGCCCAATTGGCTTCAGCGATGGGCTTCTCCCCAATCATTCCCTCACATCCTGCTTTAGCAGGAACTGATTCTTGAAGTTCTTCAGCCCCGGCATAACGTCGGCATTGGCGATATCGTCATTCGCGTGGATTTCATGCTCCAGAAATTCCTTCAATGCGTCATCATCGTCGCTGACCAATTCAATGATCAGGTCATATCGACCCGCGACCCACAGAATGAAAACAACCCGAGGGTTCTTTTTAAGCCGCTCCGCCACCTGGCGTGGGGTCATGCCAACAGCCACATTCAACCCAATCATCGCGTCGGTTGTGTACTCTGTGGCCACGGGATCCGACATCGCGACGATCCGCAACATGTTATTGTCTCGCAGACCGCTCACCCTGTTGCGGATGGTTCCTTCGGACACGTTCAACTGCTGCGCAATCTCCGAAAAGGCCATCCGGCCATCTTGCTGCAACAGCCGGATGATCTGTTGGTTCAAGTCATCCTTTGGGGACCTAATGCTCTGTGCGGTGGCGCGCACGTTTGATTGCTTTTTGACTGCCATATACCCGATGCTCGATTGCTGCATTCGTAGCTGACACTAGGTGAGGACATCGAAATCCGCAATTCTCCCCTGTGAATTCTGTGGCGGGAAGTGCAGAAAACGACATCCTTTGCCCTCGACACCGCAGATTCCAAGGACGGTGACGCGGGTCTATTGCCAAATTTTCTGTAAAATCCCGTTGGAATTGCGACTCTCGCTATTCACACGATCCCGCTATTCGAAATTCGCACCATCATGCCGTTTTTTGACCAGATTATTTCTGATTCTTGCCTCAAAATTCCAATTAGTCGCGGAAAACGAAAAATTTCTGGTCGAAGAATGCGATATTCGCAGTCGAAACCTCAAGTCCCGGAGCGGCGGGACAGAGCCGGCAAGTAGGAAGACCGCGAGAAACGGAAAAACCATGCGCCTGTCGTTGGACCGACGGGTACAGGTGGCAGTGTCGAAGGGAGGACAAATGACAATTGCCGAGGATAGAGCCCAGGCCGTTGGAGGGCCTCAGCACGGGTTGACCGCCGGGGCGTATCGTAGCGAAGAGTTCTGGCAGCGGGAATGCCAGACGGTCCTGGCCAAGAACTGGGTATTCATCGGGTTTGCCCATCAGATGGCAACCCCCGGCGACGCTCATCCGGTCACCTGCGCAAACTTGCCACTGTTGGCGGTGCGCGGTCGTGATGGCGACATCCAGGTTTTTCACAATGTTTGCCTGCACCGCTGCATGACATTGGTCGACAAGCCCAAGAACGTCGGCAAGCTGATCCGCTGCCCCTATCATGCCTGGGCTTATGACCTGGATGGCCGCCTGAGGGCTGCGCCGCATTTTGCCGGAACCGGCAAGCAGGAGTTCGACGGCTTTGACATCAAAAATCATCGCCTCAAGCCTGTACGCACCCATGTCTGGCATGATTGGATTTTCGTCAATCTGGATGGGAACGCGCCTGATTTCGAAGACTATGCCGCGCCTTTGATCAGCCGGCTGGAGGGGATGGATTTCACCAGAGTGGAACCAATTGGCCTGCTCGACTTTGGTGAGATTGGCACCAACTGGAAGCTGATCATGGAGAACTTTATCGAGCCCTACCACGTTCAGTTTGTCCATGCCTCAACCACTGATCAGCCGTTGGAAAACCACTATACCCTCATCGATGGCAACTGTATCGGCAGCGCCGTGGACTTGAACGAAGAATTGGGCACATCCGGCAGTCTGGGTGTCAGCTCTCGCTACCTGACGCTGTACCCCAATTTCATTCTGGGCCGCTATTTTCCGGATCAGCTGGGCGTCTATCTGAACGTGCCCATTGGTCCCGGAAAGATGCGCCAGTACCGAGCACTTTACACGACAGAAGGCCAGGAACTGAGCGCCGAGGAAGTACAAGCCCTCAGAAACCTTTGGTGGGATGTCCACAAGGAAGATCACGAGATGGTTGAACGCATGTTTGAGGGCCGCAAATCCCCAGTCGCCGAGGATGGAGGCCTGTTGTCGCCAGCTTGGGAAGACAGCGTGCGCGCCTTTCAGGATCTGATCGAGCGCGACGTAGCTGGTGCCTAAGCAAGAAGGAACAATAACGATGAACAAGTCCATATCCAAAGGGTTTCGTCTGGCCCATACGATGATGCGGGTCACAGATATGGAGAAGTCACTGGACTTCTATTGCGGAATTCTGGGTATGGAAGTGCAGCGGCGCACGGATTACCCCGAAGGCAAATTCACCAATACCTTTATCGGCTATGGGCCTGAGGCCGAGTTTCCAACGCTGGAGCTGACCGCCAATTGGGATCAGGGCACGCCTTATGACAAAGGCGACGGCTGGGGTCACATCTGCATCGAAACGCCAGATGTTTATGCCGCGTGCGAACAGCTGGCTGCGGCGGGGGTAAACATCACCCGCCCACCGGGGCCAATGAAAAACGGCACAAGGGTCATCGCCTTTTGCGAGGACCCTGACGGTTACAAGGTCGAATTGAACGAATCCATACTGAAACACCTGGCACAGGAAGGCTGACCAAATGGGTGACACACCTCAACTTTTCAAATTCGATCTGGTTCAAAATCGCTACGACTCGATGGGCGACAGCGATACTTACATCAAACCGATGGTGACCAGTGAATTCAGCAAGTCCATGTGCGGCGGTATCAACGTCCTGAACAACATCAAGGTGCCGTGGGATCTGACCTGCGACGAGATCATTTATTGCCTTGAGGGTACATTCCGACTGGTTTGCGATGGCAAAAGCTATGTTTGCAATCGTGGTGATGTGCTGTTTGTCCCGAAGGACAACCACATTTCCTACGAGGCGGACGGCAAATGCGTGATCTTCTATGCCGCCTACCCTCACAACTGGAAACAGCTTGCCGGGATCACGCAGGTTCCGGGCATCGACCCTGACGATTTTGTCCCCGGCTGAACATCTTAACCGCTGAGCGACAGAACAACCGAAACCAGTACCAACACTGAGGGGTCACCCTCGGTGAACCAAATCTGATTGCCATTCGATGGGAGGACGCCGAATGCCCAAGGATAATGCCAGCACCCGCATCTACTACGAGACTTTCCATGACGCTGTCGAGCGTAACCGCCCGCGTATCGCAGAGGTACGGCAACGTCTGGAAGAGGCCGGCGTCAAATACGTGATGGCCGCCTGGATTGACCTGCACGGTATTCCAAAAACCAAACCCGTACCAATGAGTGACTTTGAACCGCTATGCCTTGGAAAAGGCCCGCAATTCGCGGTGCATTCGATTTCGTACGTGCCCGAGCTAAGCCCCGCCGACAGCGATCAGGTGGTGGTTCCGGATCTCGAGGCCGTCTACGTCTGTCCGTGGGACACATCGATGGCGATCATCTTCTCGGACCTCTACTGGGAAGACGCTCCTTACAACGTTTGTCCGCGTCAGGCCTTGAAACGCGCCATGCACGAGGCCGCGCTGGAAGGGTACACTGGTTACGCCGGGGTAGAACCCGAGTTTATCGTGATGAAATACGACGACGCTGGGCAGCCGGTAAAGGCATTTGACGATGACCCTGCAGATGGGCTTCGTCCGCGTCGTCAGGCATTTGGTTATGATGTTGAGTATTCCATCGACTCGATGCCATTCCTAAAAACCCTGATCGACATCATCGAAGGATTAGGCTGGAACCTGCATGACGTGGTTGCCGAGGGTGCGTACTCCCAGTTTGAGCTTGATTTCCACTACACCAACCTGCTGGAAATGTCCGACCGATTGGCTTTTCTGCGCATCACCTTGAAAGAGGTGGCCAAGCAGCATGGGCTGTTTGTGACCTTCATGCCAAAGCCAACTGTGGGGGACTGGCGGTCCGGGGCGCATATCAACATGTCGATGCAGCATGAAAGTCGCCCCGGCGAAAACATTTTTGAGACCCCCGATGGCAACTGGAGCGACGAGAGCCGCTGGGCAGTGGGCGGATTGATGCAGCACGCCGAAGCCATCACGGCAATCACCTGTCCGACCGTGAATTCCTATAACGGGTTGGTGCCGCGCGTTGGCGGTTTTGAAGGCGGCACCGTCACCTGGGCTCCGACCAATATCACATATGGCTTCAACAATCGCTCGGCCCAGTTCCGCCTGCCGCAAAGCCGTCACTGCATCGAAAACCGTGCCTGCGACATGACCATGAACGTCTATCTGGCAATGGCGATGCATCTGAGCTGTAGTGTTAAGGGCATCAAAGAAAAGACCGACCCGGGCGAACCAACGGATTTTGATCTCTATTCTAAGACCGAAGCTGAACTTGCCGAGCTCGGAATCCGCCGATTGCCGCGAACACTCTATAACGCGATTGAGGCTTTGCGTGGCGATGCCATGGCGGAACATGTGATGGGCCCGGTGATGCGTAATTCCTATCTCGAATACAAAAACGATGAGTGGGAGCGGTATCACCAATCGGTCACCGATTGGGAAGTGCAGGAATATCTGCGGCTCTACTAAGACAGGAAAGGATCAGGTGGTGCCGGATTTTGAGATTTACGAGCTGGGCGACTTTCCGCTTTTGTCGGGCGAGGTATTGAAGGATGCCAAGCTTGCCTATCAGGCCTACGGTACAATGTCGGCCGCCCGTGACAACGTCATCGTTCTGCCCACCTTTTATACCGGCACTAGTTCCCGTAACGAGGGGTTCTTTGGCCCGGGTCGCGCGATTGATCCAAGCCGCCATTTTATCGTCAGCCCGAACCTGTTCGGTAATGGTCGCTCATCGTCGCCATCGAATACGCCTGCGCCGCAGGACGGCCCGCGATTTCCGCTGGTGCAGATGTGGGACAACATCGCTGCCCAGCATCGGTTGATCCATGATCACCTGGGGATCGAGAAAATCGCCCTAGTCGCTGGCTGGTCAATGGCGGGCTGCCAATCCTACCAGTGGGCGGCGCAATACCCGGACATGGTCCAGGCGATCCTGCCTTTCTGCGCCTCGGCCAAGACCTCACCGCATAATTTTGTCTTCCTCGAAGGGGTCAAGGCCGCCCTTTGTGCGGATCAGAATTGGAACGGCGGTAATTATGACAGCCCACCCGAGGCTGGGCTTAGCGCCTTTGGCCGGGTTTACGCAGGCTGGGCCTTCTCTCAGACCTTCTATCGCGAGGGGCTATATCGGCAGCTGGGATTTCAATCCATTGAAGAACTGATGCAGGATTGGGAGCAGGACCATGTGCAGGGCTGGGATGCCAACAACTTACTGGCAAAGCTTGCCACTTGGCAGGCAGGCGACATCTCAGCCGGGCCGCTTTACAATGAAGATTTTGAACTGGCGCTAGGTGCCATCAAGGCTCGAGCCATTCTGATGCCTTGTACTCAGGATCTATATTTCCCTCCCGAGGACAACGAAATTGAGGCCCACCACATACCTCGCGCCATCTTCCGCCCTTACAATTCCCCTTGGGGCCATTGCGCTGCCAACCCAGGCAATGACAAAGGTTTCACGGCGCAGTTAGATGCCAATATTCGGGAACTTTTAGAAGAGTAACGCTTGGTGAATAATTGGGGGACTGTACGTATGAACTAGCTACCGATGCTTTCCTGCAAGTGGGGGGCGGCAATACGGCAACTGGAACGTATACATGGTGGTTTAGGTATAGATCCACTTTGGTTAGTTCGGTCAACTTTTTAAAGCCCACTGCAGACGCCGATACCAGTCGCAGTATCGGTCAAATCGAGCCCTAAGAGGACCTCGGAGCAATCGCAGCATCCTGTGATGTTGGATCGTGTCAACGTCGGGTTGTCGTTGTGGGTGGGCATGGCGGATCGGAGGATCAGTCATGGATACACCAAACTTACCTGCCATTCGCGCACTTCGCCCAGCCTGGAACAAAGGCCGTGTCGTGGGTCAGAAGCCCCCGCTGAAACCAAAACATGTCTGGGCAACCCGAGTTCGCCTCGAGCTTGCAGACAACCATCGCCATCTTGCGCTCTTCAACATGGCAATCGACAGCAAGCTTCGCGGCTGTGATCTGGTGAAGAAAAAGGTGGTCGATATCATGTCATCGGGTCAGAGCAAGGAACGCGCTTCGTTATTGCAAAGCAAGACGCAGAAACCTGTGCGCTTCGGGATATCCGAGGGCACCCGTGCTTCTGTTGGGAAATGGATGGAAGATGAACTCATGGTTGGTTCAGAATACCTCTGGCCTGGCAGAATCCACGAAAGATTACACATCTCGACACGTCAATATGCGCGGATTGTTCGAGACTGGGTCACATCTATCGGCCTTGAAGCAAGCGCATAGGGAACCCATTCCATAAGGCGCACGAAAGTCACCCAAACCTACAAAAAGATCGGCAATCTCAGAGCGGTCCAGCTCTTGCCAGGCCATACCAAGATGGACGGTACAGTCCGGTATCTCGGTGTCGACCTCGAGGATGCCTTAGCCATCGCCGAAGCCATTGAGACCCAGTGCCAATGGGTCGTCTTTCCTAGGCTGCCCAAAACAGGCATTGAGCGCTGAATGCGAATGCTGCAGTAATATCCCGATCTCCGGACATTCACAGCAAAAGCGCATGCGATTCATTGGCCTCTGATCCCGCCGAGCCACGCACTTGTCGCTTCAAGCCCTTTTCGCAAGACAGAAAACATCTGCTCAATTTCACTTTCGCTAATAACAAGGGGCGGTGAAAGAACACACATGTTGATCACAGGTCGAACAAGTAGCCCACGTTTCTGGCATTCGATATCGATTTGACCACCAATTTCGTAGTCGCACCCCAGATCGCTCTGGGGATCACCATCGACTGAGCATTGTACGCATCCCATCAACCCCATGCCGCGCACATCGGCAACGATATCAATCTGACGCAGCTGCCGTAGCTGATCCTGAAAAATCGGAGTGACCCTTCGAACGTGTTCGAGAAGCTTTTCCCGTTCAATAATTTCCATACTTTTCAGACCAGCGGCCGCGCTGACAGGGTGACCAGAATAGGTGTAGCCATTAGAAAAGGTGGCATCTTTTCCCGCAACATCGGCGATCAATCTATCCGAGATAATCGCGGCGCCCATTGGTGCATACCCAGATGTCATTCCTTTGGCACAGGTGATAATGTCCGGCTGAATGCCAAAAACTGCCTCAGACGAAAACCAATGGCCCAATCGCCCGAAAGCCGTCACTACTTCGTCGGAAATGTATAAAACATCATACTTCCTGCAGATGTTTAGGCAGCTTTCGTGATATCCTTTTGGCGGCACGATCACGCCACCTGAGGCAAGAACCGGTTCGGCGATAAAAGCAGCAACATTTTCTTGGCCCAGCGTCACAATGGCGTTTTCCAGGTCCGAAACTTTCTCTTTCAGAAAGCTCTCTTCGCTTTGACCAGGTGCACGATAAAGCGGATTCACGTCTGGCAGGAAATGTGCGAGGTCATCCGCCTTGTCGAGCCAAAGCCTGTCACGCTCTTTTCCACTGATGCTGGCCGCCAGATAAGTGCTTCCATGATAAGCTTTTTGCCTTGAAATGATTTTCTTTTTCTCGGGGCGTCCCAAGAGGTTGTTGCGGAAATGGACAAACCGGATGGCCGTATCAACCGCAGTGGAACCGCCGGTGGTAAAAAAGACATTGTTCAAGTCGCCCGGCGCACGTTTGGCGATTTCGCGTGCGAACCGCGCGGCAGTCGAGTTGGAGTTGTTAAAGGGCGAGAAATAGGCAAGGTTCCGAGCCTGGTCAGCCATGGCTTCGGCCATCTCCTCTCGCCCATAACCGATCTGGGTGCACCACATGCCTCCCGGTCCGTCGATCAAGCGTTCGCCTTTTTCATTCACCACATGGATGCCGCTGGCACCTTCAATAAATGTCCGGTCGTTTTCGCCCAAGGTTGCCATTCCTTCCCACGGGTGCAGGAAGTGGTCGTTATCCCAGTGCTTGGCGTTAGAGTTATCCACGGCGGGCCATACTTTCTGCGCTCATCACAATTGGGAACTCTTCGCGCACCTGAGCGTCTGAAGCGCCGAAGTAGTTGGGGAAATGGCTGTCGAGAATGGAATTGGCCTTGTCACGGGCGCGGTCCAGCAGGTCAGTTTTACCTTCGTTTTCCCATGTATCTGTACGCTCACGATCCATGAGCCGCGGGTAGACAAATTCGGTGTTCATATAGTTCAGCGTGTGTGGGTTGCCGAGGAAGTGACCAGGGTCGATGGCACACTGGTGGATCACATCCACCGCCATGGTTTCATCTGTGACCTCTATCCCGCGCAACGATCGCAGGATCATACCACCCGCTTCGTCATCGATGACCATGCTTTCAAAGCTGCATCCCATCAGGCTACCAATCATACCTCCGAATTCGCACAAACGATTGGCACCAGCATGAGCGGCAAGCGTGAAGGTTAGCGCCTTTTCCAACCCGTATTGCGCGTCGGGTATTTTGGCATCGGTCATGCCTGCACCAACGGATGTGGGAAGACCATAGAGGTTGCCCATCTGAATGGCTGCCGCCCCGATCAGAGCCTGTTCGCCGCTGCCGCCTGTGAACGATCCGCTGCGTAAATCTGTGATGAAGGGCCAGGCGGCAAAGCAGACCGGACAGCCCGGTGTGATGAGGTTTACGATGGCGACACAGGCCAGCGTTTCGGCCACGGTTTGCACCAGTGTTCCCGCAAGCGTCGCGGGGGCTGTGGCCCCGGCCTGAGGAGGCACAGCCAGATCGACCGTCAGGCCCAACTTGGCAGTATCAATCAGGATTTCCATATTCTCCTTGCCGATCCGCAAGGGGGAAACCATGGGGCAGCCGCCAAAAATGACGCTTGGCTTTTTTATGAAAGCCCCTTCACCACCCTGCGCTAAATCAAACATGCGGATGGCGTGCGGGATATGGCTGCGGTCGCGAAAGGTCAGACAGGCAGGTTTTTGGCTACCTGCGAGCATTGCATATATGGTGTTCATGTCGTGAGCGAAATCATCGGTCACATCGGTGGCCAAAACCGTGTCGCCCAGCATATGAATGTTATCCAAACAGTCCACCAGACGGGTGAAATCATAAACATCGCGCAGGACCGAAGGGCGATAAGTTTTGGTCTCGGAATCGAAGGTGGTGACGGCGGTGCCAGAGTTGGCGAAGTAAACGCTTTCAGCCGAGCAATGCATGTCGTCTTTGCCTTCACGCTCTCCGCGGGCATAGACGTAAAATTCCTTGGCAGCACCAGCCAGGATGTCGTCCATCAGGGCGCGTGGGAAGCACAGCCGATTGAGGTCATTCATCACCGCGCCCTTGGGCAGCACCAGATCAAGCAGTTCCGGGAAATGGTCGGTGACGCCGGTGTTTTCCAGAACGGTCAAGGCCGCTTGGTGGATGTTCTCCATATCTGTTTGGGTCAACGGCTTATAGCGCCCGCCGCTTAAGCCTCCACGCACGGCCTCGTTGCCCGTAGTCGCCTGTTGCACCTTTATGCGCGCGGCGCGCCCACCACCACCGCGACGGCGTGATTTTACCTCAGCCATTACCGGCCATCCTTTGTTCTGGTTCCGGGCTGATCATGGCGAAATAGAAATCGTAAAAATCCTGGATCGAGGTTTCCATTTCGCCCAAGGGCCCCGGTTGGAAGTATTGAGAATTCACACCGGACTGGTTGTGGCGAATGATACGTTCGTCATCCAAAGATGTGACATGCCAAAGCCAGGTCAGGTCTTCCTTGTCGTAATCCTGGCCTTCTTCGGCGTCAGCGCGAACCAGCCAGACCACCTGAATGTCGGTTTCCTGCAGACCACGTGGAACAAAGCGGTAACCCACCATGTGATCTGAATAAATCAGGAACCAATTCAATGGACCAATATCAAAGTCAGTTGCTCCACCGTCGAAGCCTTTCAGCGTTCCAAGCAATGGCGCAAGCGCCTCGCCCGATTTGCTTCCGGTTTTGTAACCTTGGTAAAGCGGGTAGCGCCGATAGTACCCGCTGGTGAATGGGGTGGGCGCAGCCTCGCCAACAAGCGCCAATTCATCAGGCGTCAGCCCGACTTCTACAGCCCTTGCATTCAGCGGCTCGACCAAGCCAGCCATGTCTTGTGGCGATTTCAGGCTATGAGAGCGAGAGTATTCTTTGTGTGCTGGTCCGCAGTGGTAGCATTCAAGATAGTTCTCAACCGCCAGTTTCCAATTCGCTGGAACCGGAAATGACGCCGTATGCGCAATTTTCAAGTCGTCTAAACCATAGGGTTCGACGAGTGACGAAAGTTGGCTGAGGACAGGATCAAGCGATGGCGTGTTTGCATCGGCACATACAAAAATCAGGCCTTTGAAGACACTCACCTGAACGGGAAATAGCCCGAATTTGGATGGGTCAAAGTGTTCCCCCATGTTGTGGCCTGCACGAAGTTTTCCCGATAGCTCATATGTCCAGGCGTGATACGGGCAAACTAGCACACGGGAGTTGCCGGATTGTTCAGTGCAGACGCGAGATCCCCGATGCCGACAGACGTTCAAATGAGCGCGAACTTCTCCTTCGCGGTCGCGAACAATAATGATGCTCTCCGGGCCATAGTCGAACAGAAAATAGTCTCCGGGGTTTGGGATTTGGCTGACATGCCCTGCCCAAAGCCAGTTACGGTTCCAGACCTGGGCAATGTCATAGTTATAGATGTCTTGCGAGGTATAGAATACACGCGGCAGCGCGTGGCCGTACTGGTGCGAGGCCATCAAAGCATCTAACTCAAACGGTCGGCTGTTCATCACGTATCCTCCAAATCGATTATCTCGCGGCGAAACCAATCCTTGTCCGCTTCTGCCTTTGGGCGTTCAAAATCGCGTGCCGCGCGGTGGCCTGCGAAGACTGCGTCCACGATCAACCCCGGAGACGCGGCATCGCCAATAAGTTCGAGGGTTTTCAAACCGATCCCGCGCAAGCTGTCATAAAGCGCTGTCTCTCGGTGGCGCTCGGTAACCAGAATTGTCGAGGCACACGGAATATCCGTTACGCGACCGGTAAAGGCACACCCGATGCGCGCGATGTCACCTTCAACCGCCGTCAGCACCTGATTGCATCGAATGTCGATACCAAGCTCGATCAGGTGGGCCTGAACGCGAGGCTGCTCCAAAGTATTGACAGCGTAAGTTGAAACTAAACTCTCTGGCGTGACAAAGACCACCTGGTATCCGGCGGTTGCCAGTTTTTCAGCGATCACCCCTGCCAGATAGATATGGTCATCATCATAGATCATCACCGGCCCATTCGGAGGCAGAACGCCGTTCATGATGTCATCAGGCGTCAGCACTTTAGCGCTTTGCTCGATCTGAGGCATATGGCGCTGCGTGCTACGGCCCATGCCGTCGGTACGCCAGTGGCTGCCGGTGGCCACAAAGACGTGTTCGACGCCAAGCTCTGCTACCTGATCGCCATCAAGTCTGCTGTCAGTGAACAACTGAACGTTGCCGCGCTGCTTCAGATCATTCAGGCGATAATCGACGACGCGGGACCAAGCCGCGAGGCCGGGAAGTTTGCTTTCCATTGCAACACGTCCACCAAATTCAGCTGAGGCTTCGGCCAAGGTCACCTGATATCCTCGCCTTGCCAATTGCGTGGCGCATTCAAGACCGGCGGGGCCACCGCCAATAACCAAAGTATCCGCGTTGCTCTTTTTCGGCGCAATGATCTCGGGGTGCCAACCGCGGCGCCATTCCTCGCCCATGGTCGGGTTTTGGGTGCAGCGGATCGGGATGCCCAGATTGTCAGATGAGACGCAGATATTACAGCCGATGCATTCGCGGATTTCATCAATGCGGCCCTCTTCAATCTTTTTGGGAATGAATGGGTCCGCGATGGAAGGTCGCGCCGCTCCGATAAGGTCGACAATTCCCTTTTTGACCATCGACAGCATCATATCGGGGGACGTCAGGCGACCGACACCAACCACAGGTTTCCGTGTGATCTGTTTGACGTGCGAGAGAAACGCGTTCTGATAGCCATCCTCCGGCTGAAAACGGGTTGTGGCACTGTCATTGGACCAGTCGGCAACGTTCACATCCCATAGGTCAGGAAGATCGGCCAAAAGCTCGACCACGGCACGGCCATCTTCTGAAGCCTGCATGCCGTCAGCGCCCACCATCTCATCAATGGCAAAACGGAGCGCCACAGCGCAGCTGTCACCTACAGCTTCGTGGGTGTCTTCCAGCAGTTCGCGTGTCAGGCGCACACGATTTTCGAGCGACCCGCCATATTCATCACTACGCTGGTTCATATGTGGCAGCATGAAATGTTGCGCCAAAGTCATGTTGTGTCCCGCATAGACGTAAATGATGTCAAATCCGGCATCTTTTGCGCGCAGGGCGGCCTCGCGGTGCCAGCGGCGGAACTCGCGAATATCAGCTTTATCCATGGCCTGCGCCTGCTTGGGATGCGTCGTATCGACGGACATCTCAGAAGGTGCAAGAACCGGAGCCCGGGTCAGCAGGTTCTGCGCATGGTTGCCATTGTGCACCAGCTGGATAGCTGCCAGCGCCCCATGCGCATGTACCGCATCCGTCATCAGCCGCAACGCCGGAACATCGCGCCCGTCCCATAGGCGCCCCTCGGCATAAGGAGACAGGTCTGAGGTTGGGTGAATCTCGGTCTCCTGATTGGAAACCACCGCCCACCCACCTTCGGCCTTCATCCCACGAACGGCGGCATCCGCCCGCGGTCGGACATGCCCCAACCCGGTGCAATGCGGCACCTGATAAAAGCGGTTTCTGGCTGTGACTGGTCCGATCTGAACCGGTTCAAAAAGCAGAGCATATGGGTTCGCGTTCGACATGTTCACGCGTTTTCCTGTATTTGGGATCCGGAGCCGTAAGGCCCCGGAAAAGTGGTTGTGTTAGAAGCCGGCTTTGATCCGTTCAAATTCTGCCAGCATTTTCGCCTCAAGCTCGGGGTTCACCGCATCAAAGAACAAACTGCCTTCGAAGAAGCTTTTGGGGTCAGCAAAACCATAGGCTTCGATGTTGGCCTGATCGGCAACTTCGAACGCTTTTGCGTTGGAATGTGGGTAGCCCCAGTTGTCGATGATGTACTGACCGCTGGCAGGGTCAGTGAGCGCGTTCAACAGATCATAGACCTGATCGACCGGAGTCGTCGAAGACTTCAGATGCACGTAACCGCACGCCCAGGTCGCGATGCCCTTATCGACATCACGCATCATCGCGGCAGGCACTTCGTTCCAGATCAGGTTCAGTTCTGACTGGTTCCAGGCCCAACCCAATTCGATCTCACCGCTGGTCATGGCTTGATCAAATTGACCTGCATCGGACCAGTAAAAGCGCATGTTCGGGTGGATCGAGCGCAGGAAATCAGATGCTTCCTTGAACTGCTCGTCGCTCAGATTGGTGTAATCGTCGGCGTTTCCAGTGGCCAGCGCAGCCAGGGCGTACGCAGATGACGCGGCATCCGGGACGGCGATCTTGCCTGCATAAGCCGGGTCCGCCAGCATTTGCAGCGAGATATCGTCGCCTGAGATTTTGTCGGTACGATAGATAAGGCCCGTGTTACCCCATTCGAACGGCAACATGTAAAGCTTGCCGTCTAGGACGATGGCGTCGACTTCCTTGATCTCGGGCAGAACATCGGCCCAGTTGGTCAGTTTGCTTTCATCCAGCGGCTGGATCAGGTCGGCTGCGACCCATTTCCGGACCGCGTCAGAACAAGGATGCGCCAGATCAGCCGTGAAGCCCGAACTCAGTTTCGTAAAGGCTTCTTCCTGACTTCCGAAATAGGAATAGCTTGGTGCTTCATTCCCGTATTTTTCCATGTAGCTGGCAAAGAACCCGGGATCTTCATATCCCGACCAGTCAAAAACCGTCAGATCAGCGCCACCTGCTATGGCACTTCCCGTACTTATCGCCGTCGCACATGCGAAGGCCGCAATTCCCTGAAGTCTCATTTTATCCTCCCACTATTTTACTTTGTGTCTGTACCTAGATCGATCACACTTGCCCCCTGAAGCCCCAGCCAAACTGCGTCGCCGCGTTTGAAATCGACCGTGTGAAAATAGTTGGGAACCGATACCGAGATTGGTTTCTCTGTTCCCGCCACCTGAATGTGGTAGTGAATGTTCTCGCCATAAAAAGCGACGTTGCTGACAGTGCCCTGAACCGTTGATGGGTAGTCTTCGGGCCTTTGAGCAGTGATCTCCAATTGTTCCGGGCGAATACCGATGTTCATGTCTTTAGCGCTGGTTACAACGTTGGGATTTCTCTCGATATCAATCCGCCCGAAGGCGGCTGCATCGATCGACAACATATCGCCGGTTTCACCCAACAACTGGGCAGGCAGTATGTTCATTTCACCGATGAAACTGGCCACTTGCTGATCACAAGGACGGGCATAAAGCGTGGTCGGTGTGTCTACCTGCTTGAGCCGTCCGTCGAACATCACACCGATGCGGTCGGACATGGTCATCGCCTCATATTGGTCGTGTGTGACCATCACGAAAGTGATGCCAAGGGATTGCTGCAGGTTGCGCATTTCAAACTGCATCTGTTCGCGCAATTTCTTGTCGAGAGCGGACAAGGGCTCGTCCAGCAACAACACCTTGGGTCGCATGATCAGCGCCCGGGCAAGCGCCACCCTTTGCCGCTGCCCACCGGACAATTCACTTGCGCCGCGATCCTGAAGACCTCCAAGCTCGACCATTTCCAGGGCTTCGGCTACGCGCTGGTCGATCTCTGCCTTGGGGGCCTTGCCCCGTAATCCATAGGCCACGTTGTTTCCGACGTTCAGGTGCGGGAAGATGGCGTAGCTCTGAAAGACCATGTTCGTTGGACGGTTGTTGGCAGGCACACCTTCCATATCCTGACCGTCGATCAGCACGGTACCCGCGGTCGGTTCCTGGAAGCCCGCGATCATCCGCAATACCGTAGTCTTGCCGCATCCCGAGGGGCCGAGGAGTGAGAAAAACTCGCCCTCTTTGAGATCGAGATCGATCCCGCTGGCCGCCAGGAATGTGCCATAGCGCTTTTCGACGCCCCTGAGTTCTATGATGTTTCTGTCTGTCATCGGACCTCTGATGCGGATGAGCGGCGGCGGAAGTACTCGGCCAGCACCAATAGCAGAACCGAGGTAAGCAGCAGGATAGAACCCAAGGCCAAAACGTTTGGAAGCTTGGCGGGGAAACGGATCTGGCTCCAGATATAGACCGGCAGTGTTGGCTGGTTGCCGGACAGGAAAAAGGCCAGGACGAACTCATCGAAGCTAACCGTAAAAGTGACCAGCATGCTGGCTACGATGCCCGGGGAAACGACCGGCAGCGTCACACGACGGAAGGTTTCGAACACGCCGACGCCCAGATCGTAGGATGCCTCTTCCAGCGACGCGTCGAAGTCATCGAACGCGGACTTCAAGATCGAAACGGAAAATGGCAGCGCAAGAAACGTATGGCCCAGAACTACGGTCAGCAGAGATGGTTTGAGACCGAGAAACAGAAACAGAACCAGCATTGACGAAGCCACGATAATACCCGGGATAACCAAAGGCAGCATTACCAGACCTTCAGCTGCACGCTGACCCCGAAAACGGTACCGAACAAAGGCGCGCGCGGCGAACAGCCCCATAGCGGTAGATAGAATTGCGACGACCGTGCCGACACCCAGCGAATTCCAAAGGGCCTGGATCAGCGTATCCTGCTCGCCCAGTTTCCGATACCAGTCCAGCGTCCAGCCTTTTATCGGAAAGGCAACGATTGTACCGCTGTTGAACGAGAACAAAGGTAGGAAAAGAACCGGCAGATACAGAAAAACCAAATACAGGAAAGCATAAGCTGTCAGGGTCGAGGGGCGCTTCATCTGATCCTCCTCCCAAGCTGGGTGGCGGTAATGACAAACACGATGGCAACGAAGCCAACCGACAGCATCGCGATCAGCGATAGCGTGGCGCCGAGGGGCCAGTTGTTGGCAGCTCCGAACTGCACCTGAATTAGATTGGCAATCATCTTCCCGTCCGATCCGCCGACCAGTGCCGGTGTTACATAATCGCCAACAGTCGGAATGAAGATAATCAGGCAAGCAGCAATGATTCCCGGTATCGTCAACGGCAGCGTCACCCGCATGAAGCGTTGCAAAGGACTGTTTCCAAGATCGGTGGCGGCCTCCAACAGGCTTGGATCAATCTTCTGCAACGAGACATAGATCGGCAGGATCGCAAAAGGTGCCCAGGCATGAGCAAGCGTCAGCACGACGGCGAATTCATTGTAGAGCAAGAAGTCGAGCGGTTCGTCGATCAGACCAAGCATCAGCAGTGCAGAATTCATCACCCCGTTGAACCCAAGGATGAGTTTCCAGGCAAATACGCGCAGCAGATAGCTGGACCAGAACGGAATGGTGATGAGCAGAAGCCAGATAGTCTTTTTCCGGGCCTTCATCGCGATGAAGTACGCGATGGGATAGGCCAGTGCGACAGTGACTACCGTAACTGCTCCGGCAATCCAGATAGACCTTAGCATTAAGTGTCGAACCAGCGGATCAGCAAACGCCTCGCTATAGTTTTTCAGCGTCGGTGTCTTGTCGAGCGTTACGTAGGTTTGGGTCCAGAATGAATAGGCGATCAGGATCACCAAAGGCGCCGCCACCAGAAAGCCCACGTATGCCGTGGCTGGTGCGCTGAGGGTATAACCCCGGGACGCTTCGCTACGAAAAATCACCCTATCTCCCATCTCGGTACTTACGAGTCTCTAATGGACGATCGTCCATTTAATGTTGCGCCAGAAAGGCCTTTCGTGTCAATATCCCTGTGAGCTGCCCATATGAGAAGACTTTAAGCTAATGGAATCATTGAATAGAGTGACAGAGCCTAAAGGAAGAAAGCGTGGCTCGAAGCGCGATCCAGAAGCCAACAGGCAGCTTCTGATCAAGGCGACACTGGATACTATTGCTGATATTGGAGTCACCGATACCTCGGTCAGTCGCATCTGCGAGCGCTCAGGTCTGTCGCGCGGAATGATCCATTTGCATTTTGGGGGGAAGGACAATTTGCTGACCGCAGCGGCCCAGCATTTCAGTACTGAGTATTATGCCGAGATGGACAGAATGACCGATCTGGGCTCGGATGCATCGCCCGAAGAGCGAGTGATGGCTGTGATCGAGGCGGATCTGTCCGAAGCTTTGCTCAATCCACGAAGTACGAAAATCTGGCATGCATTCCGAGGCATCGCGAGCTCACACCCAGGTATTGCCCGATACAGCAGCACTCAGGATCCCAAACTTGTCGAGACTTTGCGGCGTGCGTTCACGGAGATAGCCCAACAAAACGGACATGATCCGAACTTGGTGAATGATGCCACTAGCGGAACGTTGGCCTTACTGGAAGGTATGTGGGTAAATTACCTTACCGATATGCAAGTATTTTCGCGGCGACGCTCTGCTGAACTTATTCGAAGGTTTTTAGGCGGACTTTTCCCAGGCAAATTCATGCTGTGAGGCTTAGCGACGCTCAGATTTGAGGTAGAGACAAAACCCCTTTTCGAAAGCCGACGATTGGTACTGGTGAGACCCCTTGCCATTAAACGGCATCCACCTCGCATTTGAAGAAACTCGACGTCTGCTGTGCGCTGGAGAAAGATTGCATTTGCACCTGCGGCGAATGCACACGTCCACCCACTCACCTCTACCATCAGTGAGGATCGCTAATTCCACCGACTGTCTTCGGGCAACGAAGCAATTCTCGAGATCAGGGGGTTATTGCCAGGATACACACTGTTCGGTAGTTCATCCCGGTGTAGGACCATCACCACATTTGGTCTGCTTGACGGCAAATGGTCAACCGCGTCCCAATCCCAAAGAAACAGGTTGATGTCATCTGGTGTGGCCCCCGATGCGAAACTGTTCACCAGAACACCGGCGTAGCCTTCGCCTTTCAGACTTTCCGCAACATCATGAGTTGAAGGGATCAGTTCCTTGTGCATCTCTGAGCCCAGTTATTGTTGGCGAGATCTTCCCAGGAAATTTCCAATGCAGATGTGTAGCCAACTCTGGTCATCCTAAAAGTTTGCGACATGTCCCATTTTGGAGAGGCTGATCTGTCCCGCGAACTGCGAGATCACGGAACTCAAGATATTGTTTCCGCATCGAATGCCCGGAAAGTGGGCTGCATCCGCAGCATTGCGAGAGGGTGATGAATGTCTCTTGTGGGCCGCCCTCAACTAAGAAAGATTGGCGTTGTTTCTTTTGAAGAAAATTCACGCAATCGTATGGTTCTCAAGCTTCGCGATCACCTCTATCTCAATCACCACGTCTTCGTAGACCAGATTGGGCACCGGAATGCCTGTCGTGGCTGGGCCAGGTGCGATGTAGGAAATGGATCGGATCAGAAGGTTTTCGTGTAGCGCTTCGGCCGAAGCGCTGCCTTGATAGAAGGTGGTGACTTTGACCTCATCGTCCAGAGTAGCGCCGAAGTCATCCAATACGCGAACCACATTCTCCATTGCGATACGGGTTTGGGCGACCATGTCGCCAGGTTCCAGAACCTTTGCCTGTTTATCCAGCGCCACCTGGCCACCGACATGGATTAATTGGCCGACTCCGTGTTTGTAAGGCAGTGCAGTGGTCCAATTCCAATGCCCGTCAGGCCAGGCATGACGGATGTGGTGCGCTCCCGGGGCGCAGGCGGTAGCAACGATGCGTGTCGTCAGCCCGTCATGAGGAAAGGACGGCACAGGAATGCCGGTGGGCACCGGACCGGGATCAGGGAAATAATCGGCGCGGATGCGGGCCGAAACTTCCCAATCTTCTGCTGTGCCGTCGCCAAGGTAGAACGCGTTGAGCTTGACCACATCCTGCATCCCTGCGCCTGTGGCCTGAAGTGCGTAGGACAGACGCTCCATCATCAATCGGGTTTGCGCCACTATATCGCCGGGATGGGTGACTGATCCGTCGGCGGAGCGGGCGGTCATGTCACCGGAAAAGATCATGTCGCTGCATTTCACTACATGCGAGAAGGCCTTAGGCAAGGGTGATTGGGCATCGAGACGGTAATTCTGACGGGGCAGAGTGCTGCCATCAGGAGCGCAAATGGCGACGCCTTCGATTTCGCACAGCATGTCAGGGTAGCAGGGTCTCGAAAAACGCGAGCAGCTTCGGGCGCTTGATCTTCTTGTTGAATATCTTGCGGCCAGCAGCCGAAATTCCATTAACCTAGAACACGTTCTTGGCCAGATCCAGTCCAACTGTTTTAACTGTCATTGGGTGGCTCCATTCCGAGCAGTCCAAGACGACTGCAGTATGGCGCATCGCGACGCCGGTGGAGCAGGAGCCACCCACTCCATCCGCTCTGGGCTGTTTTCGAGGGATGTTCTAACGTCACTGTTTTGGATACTGGGCTTGCGCCGCAAGGCGTGTGAATAGCGGCTTCATTGTGGATCCTGGAAGGTTAAAGAGGCTTTGGTCGATTTCTACTTTGCCCCTAGGGATAACGAGATAAATGGCTTTCGAAGCCCAAAATCACAGATTTCATCGCTTCGATCTGTGCGTTTTCGCCCATATGTGCCACTCGGAACACTTCTTCTCTATTTGTGTCAAAACCTCAGGCAATGCGGAGTTGATGTTAGGCGATCAGATATGTCACCAGTTCGGATGACGCAAAACGGTCGCCGGTTTTGATCGCGGTGACCCCTGCGGCGCGGGCGTCTACTTGGATCTGCATTCCCAGACCAAGGCGTTTCAAACCGTTGCATAAGAAATCGCGTGCCTCGGCGTGACGGGCGTAGCGGGTGTTCAGCCCTTCTTTCAGCATGTCATCCAACGCGACGTCCAGCGCATGAACAACCGCCACGGGCATGGTCGTAACGCTTGGATGCCAATTCCTTGCGACCTCGTATTGATCCCGCCACCGTATTACATCCGTGAAGTCGCCGCGCGGATACTGTTTAGCTTCGATCCGGTCCCAGGCCTCATTTGCAACGGCAATCAACCCGATCCCCGGAACAGAGCCCAACCCTTTCTGCGAGGCCGCCGTCATCACCGACACCCCCAGCCATCCATTTGCACGGGAGATGTGCCAAGTGCGCTGACACTGTCGACCATGACAGGAACACTCGCCTCTGAGGCGACTTTGGCGAGGGCTTCGACCGGTTGCTGCAATCCGGTTGAGGTCTCCACATGGGTAAAGCAGCGGAGGTCGTATTTCCGCTGTGACAGCGCTGCACGCACGCAGGCCTATGAAAACTCGGGAACAACATACAGGCCCTGGGGGCCATGCTGTGCCGCCACCACAGTTGCAGCCACTTCCACGGGGCCAGGCGTAAAATCCCGAACCTGCGCCATCAGTAGGTCGCTCTTCCACCTGAGAGATCAAAGACTGCGCCAGTGTTGAATGTGCAATCTTCGGAACTTAGCCACATCACTATGCGCGCGGCCTCTTCAACCCAGCCGAGGCGCTTCATCGGGGATTTGTTGATCATGATCTGCACGAAATCTGGCGTCATCTGATCCAATATCGCTGTTTTGATGGCAGCAGGCGCGATGCAATTGACGCGAATATCAGTCTGCGCCAGTTCCTTGGCAAGCGACTTGGTGAAACCGATGACGCCTGCCTTGGATGCCGAATAGGCCGAGGCGTTAGGGGTGCCTTCTTTGCCTGCAAGCGAGGCCATGTTGACGATCCGACCAAAGCCAGCCTCTTGCATCACGGGAACGATGGCATGAGCCAAATAAAAAGTCCCGATCAGATTGACCTCAATTACGCGGGCCCAGACCGCCGGATCGTTTTCTACGACCGGAAGTGTTGGACCGGCGAAACCCGCATTGTGAGACAGAAAATCTATGCCACCGAAGGCTTTTCTGGTCTCTGCAACTGCTGAGGCAATCTGGTCTGGTTGGCTGATATCCACTTTGCAAGCGATTGCACCTTCGGGGGCGTCATTTGGTTCTGAAAGATCCCAGATCGCCACGTTGGCGCCGGCAGCCACATAGTGGCGTGCGATTTCGGCTCCGATCCCGGCTGCCCCGCCGGTGATAACGGCGGTACGGCCTGCGAAGTCATAGGTTACATTGCTCATGATGTCTTACCGGATAAAATTTTTCACGTAGTCAGCGCCAAGGCCAACCTCTTCGAAATGCGCACGGCACATATCGATCTTAGTGAACACATCCTCATAGCCCAGGTGATTTCCGTCGGGATCGCAGTAGTACATCACCCCGTTGACCTGAAAATAGGTGATCATTTCCTGGACATCACCGGGCACAACAAGTGTGTGGGTCTCTCCGGGCGGTTCGAATACATAGCTGCCTTCTTCGGCAAACCAATCATGCTCAAGATAGTGCCAGCGCCCCTTCAGCACGAAACCATGCACCGGGCAGGCATGGCGGTGGCGCGACAAAACACCGGACTTGGTGACTTTCAGCAGGTTCATCCAGTAGCCTTGCGAGACATTCAGGCAAAGCGGGCGAAAAAATACGTGCTCAGCCTGTTGCACCCACATGCGCGGATCATCTTCGGCCAACGCGTCAGGGATCACAATCTCGGGCAAGGCATCCTGCGGCATCGGATGCTTGTATGGCGCGCGCGGATTTTCGTCAGTTTCGGTCAGTGGCATTTCGGTTCCTACCCATTGCGATCAGCTTTAGAAATCCACATTATGGACAAGCTGCTCAATATATGGAATATACACCGTCAATACGCCCCGTCAATCGGAGAGGTAGGAATGGCAAACCAGGTCCAGGGAACTCAGAGCTTTGCGCGCAGCATCGGCCTGTTGCAGCGTATTTGCGACCGCAAAAACCCGCCAAATCTGGCCGAACTTCTGGATGAATGCGCCTTTACGCGCCCAACACTGTACCGCCTGCTAAATGGCTTGGAGTCAGAAGGGCTGATCGTGCAGTTAAAGGACAAAAGCTACAAACCCGGCCCGCGCCTGATCAATCTTGCCCGTTCTGCGCTAGCCAAGTCCGACATTCGTGACAGGGCGCGGGATGCCTTGGTTCGCGTCCGGGATCAGACGGGCGAAACCGTACATCTCGCCGTGCCAAGCGGTGACGGGCTTGTTTATATCGACAAGATCGAAAGCCTTGAAACGGTGCGCATGAACTCGACCATAGGCACGTTTGTTCCGCTTCACTCCAGCGGAGTCGGCAAAGCCTACCTTTCGGCTTTGCCAGAAGAAAAGCTGGCCGCTTTCCTGGAAAATGCGACTCTGGAATCGATCACCTCGTTCACAACCACGGATCCAATCCAATTGCGCGCGCAGATCAATCAATGCCGCGCGCAAGGGTTCGTTTTTGACAGTCAGGAGAACGAAACCGGCATCGCATGTTTTGGCGCGCCCATCCTGGATGAAAACGCCCAGCCAATTGCCGCAGTCAGCGTGTCCGTGCCGTTGTTTCGGCTGAAAGACGAAACGTCTCGATACTCAACCGCCTTACTGGACTGCGTTCGAGAGTTGTCCGACGGTGAGTTTCAACGCTGAATCTACATCTTGTATCCGAGATTTGCCATAACGGAAGTGTCGATACGTCGCCGCAAGCACACACGGTGAGCATATTGCTGCAGACACTTGTACTTCCCCGCCGCAGGGCGGCAGAAAGACCAGACATCCGTTGACCGTGCAGTAATTCTCAGACGGACTTTTACTGGTCGCGAACAAAGCACCCGTTGAAGGAAAGCCGCCTATTGGAACAGACGTTCATGCGGACAACTCCTGCAAAGAGGGTTGCTTCCGCACCAATGTGATCATCGCTATGACTGCCAGAATCCCAAACGGCAAGCAGGCAAGGAAAACCCATCTGGCAACATCTGTTGTCGCCTGTGGCGTGCTTATGGAAACGAATCCTGAGGCATTTACGACGATCCCAATGTAGGCGGCACCCAAAGCGTATCCCAATCTCTGGCCGGTGGGCATCGCACCGGTGATACGCTGGACTTCGCTCGGATTGGCCAGCGATGTTGTGCGGCGAAGAACGAAGGTCCACGCCACGCCAAACCCGGCCCCATCCACCGCAGCTAACACCGCAATCCGCCAGACGGGCCCGTTGGGAACAGCGTAGAGGATTCCTACAATACTCAAAACCACAATCGTGATCCCGGCGGCAATCATCTGACAATCAAATCGCTCCGGTGAACCACTCACAAGTGCCGCAGCAATCGACCAACCGATGGAAGAACAGGCAATGATATAGCCTGCAGTCAACGCGGAAACGTCATGAATGGCGATCAACAGAATAGGGCCAAATGTGGTGAGGACGACGGTAGCGGCGGATAGTGACTATATCATCAGAAGCGCAGCCCCGTCGTCGTGCTCAGGCCAAACGGGTGGTTCGGCAGCAACCTGTCTGTCCCGGCGCGACCATCAAGGCGAAGAAATATGACCAGAGGATGTTTCGCAAACTTTGGGTTCGGATTGACGGGCAGCCTGTTCTGGCATTTGTTCCACACAAATAATTCTCTAACAGGTTTCAGCATGATCTATTTGAAAGGCTGCCATTTCCCAAGGGATGTGGTTTTGTACGCTGTTTGCCGAGATCGCAGGATAGGTGTGTCCAGTAAGTCGCTAGCTCAGGCCGTCTCAAAAGTTTGCGACACTTCCCAAAATAGACGGATGGGCGGGATTTTCCGCCGTTCTATGTGCCGTTCTCGTGGTCGATGGAGACGGCCAAGTTCTGGGCCAAGGAAGGTGCCAAGCTGGTGTCTTTTGTGTCCAAGGATGAGTTCATGGATATGACAATGCCGATCTATCTGGAAGAAGCGCCCACCATGGCCATACCGATCTGACGGTCGGAAACACCCTGGTTTTGGGCGGGCATCTGACCATCGGATCGACCGAAGCGCAGGCCGAGCAGCACTATCGCGATTTTGAGGAGTTGTTCAATTTCGCCTATAACGCCCCGCCATATCATGTGCCGATGGGGCGCGTCTGGAAAGGCACCGTAACCCAGGTGATTGATCAGGTTGGTGCGTTGAAAGAGAAATATGGGACGGAAGAATTCGTCGTCTGGCATCACGTCGGATACTTCACGCAAGATGAAGAGCTTGAGATGCTGGACAACTACGCCAAAGTCATCAAGGCGTTTTCCTGAGCCGAGGCAATAGAAGCAACAGCGCCCAAGCCGCGGTACTAAACGGCGGCTTGAGGACTGCAGGTTTCTTACTAGCCGGCGAGGATTGGTCGGCTCTGGTCATTCAACCGCACGAGGGTCAGCAATTCCCGGCGTCGCACCAATTAGAAGGTCTTGACACCGGCGCTCTAATATCGCTTGTATACTAATGAAAATGGATGAATGAAGCGCGACGGCTGAACGGTTTTTTGGCGTGCTTTTTTTGATCCGAAAAGGAACCAGAAATCACACGCTAAATGGGGGATCAGATGGCTGACGCACCAAAAGACACACCGGAACAGGGTCGCACACTAATCCGTAACATCGGTTTGCTTCTGACCGGTGATCTGGACTCGCCTATTGCGGACAGTGATTGCCTTCTCATCGAAGACGGGGTGATTGTGGGCCTTGAAGCCGGCGACGCAGATCGCATCATTGATGCCTCTGGTTGTGCAGTCGCACCGGGCCTGATTGATGGCCATTGCCACCCGGTTTTCGGTGATTGGACCCCACGCCAAAGCCAGATTGGCTGGATCGAAATGAATGTTAACGGCGGCGTCACAAGCTTTATTTCCGCAGGCGAAGTCCATCTGCCCGGCCGCCCCAAGGATGCCGAAGGCGTCAAGGCATTGGCAATGGTGGCACAACGGTGCTATTCAAATTTCCGACCGTCCGGTGCCAAGGTTTTGGCGGGCGCGCCGGTGCCGGAACTTGATTTTGATCGCGATTTCTATGCGGCGATAAAAGCGGCCGGTATCCGGCATATTGGTGAGATCGGTCTTGGGACAGTTGCCAAAGGTCCCGACGCGGCCCGCGTCACCGGCTGGTGTCGGGAATTGGGAATTGAAACCATTATGCATACTGGCGGCCCTTCGATTGCGGGCTCTCACGATGTTCGAGCAGCAGATGTGCTAGAGGCGCAACCGGACGTAGTCAGTCATATCAATGGTGGACCAACCTCAATTTCCCAGGATGAAATCCGAGAGCTTTGCCGCCACGCGAAAGGGGCGCTTGAAGCGGTACACAATGGCAACGAGAAGTCGGTAATTGTGACGCTGGAAGGCGCGTTGGCCGAAGGTCGCCTTGCCGATTTCCTGATTGGAACAGATGCCCCAGCGGGGTCTGGTGTACAGCCGAATGGAATGCTGCGGATGGCAACTCTGCTGGCCAGTATTGGCGGATTGCCTGCTGAACTGGCGTGGTGCTGTGGCACCGGAAACGTGGCAAAGAGACGGGATCTTGCACAAGGGATCGTCGCACCAGGCCGCCCGGCCGATCTAGTGTTCATGGACCGCCCCGAAGGATCGGACGGTAAGAACGTTTTGGAAGGCATGGCGGTCGGCAACATCCCCGGAGTTGGGGCTGTTATGATTGATGGAAAGATGCGTACCGGACGGTCGCGCTCGACCCCTCCTGCAGCGCGCGTACCCGTACTTTAAAGACACTGGAAACGTAGGTTTGAAGCCTAAGCCCGACTGCCAGATAGGCGGCCGGGCTTAGGGCTTTACCAACAATACGAAATTGGATTGTCTGCTTCAGGCGCCAAATGACCCTTGCCGAGGGTACGTTTTCGGCAGGTTGCGTTTTATCGTTTTGGCAAAATCACAAGCTTTGGGGCGCGCATTTGCGCCCCATTTTAATCGCTTAAAGCGCAGCTTCGCTGCCCAGAACGGTCGTGAACTCGTTCGAGAACGTGCCGCCGTTGCCATGGGCAATCGCGATATTCACATCGTCGATCTGACGATCGCCGCCGTCGCCCCGTATCTGGGTGGCCGCCTCGATCAAGCAGAACAGGCCGTACATGCCGGGGTGAACACAGCTTAGCCCACCGCCATTGGTGTTAACCGGCAGCGAGCCGCCCGGCGCGATGTTGCCATCGGCGACAAAGGCCCCAGCCTCACCTTTCTTTACAAAGCCCATGTCTTCGAGGAACAGCAGCGTGTTGATCGTGAAGGCGTCATACAGCTCGACCACATCAACGTCTTTGGTGGTGACGCCGGCCATCTCGAACGCGCGTTTCGAACTTTCGGTGGCACAGGTGGTGGTCAGCGTGGCGGCCTGACTGATCTCGCGGTGGGAAATCGCGTTACCGCCGCCCAGGAAATAGGCGGGCTTTTCCTGATAATCCTTTGCGCGGTCTGCTGAGGTGACGATGATCGCGGCCCCGCCATCCGACATCAGGCAACAATCCAGAACCGCCAGTGGATCGGCAACCATGGGCGAGTTCAGATACTCCTCCATCGTCAGGTCATCCTGCATTGTCGCATCGGGGTTCAGCTGAGCCCATTTCCGGGCCGAGATGGCGACATGGCCGAAATGCTCTTTGGGTACGTTGAACTCATGCATATAGCGTTGCGCGGTAAAGGCGTATCCCGGCACCGGCATCATCGGTTCATAGGCGCGTTCCCATTGCGGGGTTTCGATCAACCCGTTGAGATCGCGCGCGGATTTCGCGTTCGAGCCGTAGCAGATCAGCACGTTCTTACACAAGCCCGCCTGAATCGCCATGGTCGCCTCGACCAGATAGGACATGAAAGACGATCCGCCCACCATGTCCGAGTTCGCCCAGGTTGGTTTGATGCCCAGATACTCAGCGATCGAGAGGGTGGGGAAGAAGTGGTAGAATGTTCCGCCACAGACGCCGTCGATCTCGGACAGGTCCATGCCTGCATCGGTCAGCGCGTTCTGCGTGGCTTTGGCGATCAGTTCCATTGGTGAGGTGTTGGGCGTTTTGCCCAGGCCCCAATAGCCTTTGCCAACGATTGCGGATTTGCCGCGAAGTGAATGTGCCATGATTGAATTCCTTATTCCGCGGGCTTGAAGAACACGGCGGCTTCGCCGGATTTTGCGTTGGGTCCGAAGTCGGGGGTCATGACAACGGCCTGTACTTTCATACCGATGGTGATCGCTTCGTTGTCCACGTCCACAATGCGGCTGAACATGCGCGGGCCTTCGTCCAGATCAATCAGCACGTTGTTGATGTCACCACCGTATTTTGCCGGACGCCGGATGATGGTCGAGGCAAAGACAGTGCCGCGGCCTGAGGCTTCGACCCATTCCAGATCGTCTGCTCCGGTAGTAGGGGACAGGGCGCGTGGGTAGAAGTTGTATTCACCCGTGGTTTTTGAGCGTTGGACCAGAAATTTTCCAGCGGCCAGACCGGCACGGAATGCTGCGTCGGCCTGAGGGCTGGCTTCGGGAAGAGTAAAGTCAGTCATGTGTCGTCCTTGATGTTCACGCGGCAAAGATCGCCGCAGAATGCGTGGGTTCTGGATTAAGGATGCGGTGCCGCAGCAAACCGGCTTCGGGCAGGATGCGCGCCCGGACATGGGCCGCAGTGGCGCGCAACAATTCGGGTTCCGGGGCGTTGTCCGCGGCGGCCTCGAGATCCGCCCAAACGCGACCAAAATATACCAGCCCGGTCAGGCGCATATAGTCCGAGACCGACGGACCGATATCCATATAGCTTTGCATGGCTTGGGTTGCGGTTTTCCAGGCGTCGATCGCATCGGCCAGCTCGATCGAGCTGGGGCCCGCTGAGGCCAATTCGGCAAAAGCCTGCGCCGCCGCACCGCCATTAGCGCGGATCGCGCGGCGGGCCACTCCGGTCGCCAAAACGCCGTTGGTGCCCTCGTAAATTGCCATGATGCGGCTGTCGCGCATGATCTGCTCAACGCGGTATTCCTTGCAGAATCCATAGCCGCCGTGGATTTGCACCGCCTGGCTTGAGGCCGCGTTGACCGCGTCGGTCGCGAAGGCCTTGCAGGTCGGAGTAAGGATATCCAGCAACCCCTGATCGGCGCCCAAATCCATATCCACAAAGGTGCGATAAACCATCGCCCGGCATCCCAGGGTGTAGGCATAGATATCCAGCAACATTCGCTGAACGTCACCGTGTTCGGTGATTAGCGCCGTGCCTTCTGATGTCGTGCCCTGGCGCCGACCTGCAGCATGCAATCGCGAACGCTGAAAGGCCACGTCCATTTGGCCCACGGCCTGCAGGGCCACATCCAGACGCTCGGCGTTCATCATTGTGAACATGGCGGCCAGCCCCTGACCTTCCTGGCCCAACAATTCGCCCTTTGCACCGTCGAACGCCATCTGACAGGTGGGTGAGGCATGCATCCCCATCTTTTCTTCGATACGGACGGTTTGTACCTGATTGCGCATACCGTCCGGCAAAACGGCGGGGCAGGCAAACAGGCTCAGCCCGCGCACACCCGGCGCTGCGTCCGGAGTGCGGGCGAGCACCAGATGCAATACGTTGTCGGTATAGTCGTGGTCACCGCCCGAGATGAAGATTTTAGTGCCGCTGAGCACATAGCCATCACCATCGGGTGTAGCGGTTGTTTTGATCCGACCCAGATCTGACCCCGCATCCGGTTCGGTCAGACACATCGATGCCATCCATTCGCCCGACACCAGCGGCGGCAACAGACGCGCCTTTTGATCGTCATTGCCCGACGCATTCAGAGTTCGAATGCAGCCCTGCGCAAGACTCAGCACCATCTCATAGGAAATACACGCGCCAGCCAGCATGTCCGCCAGAACCGCACCCAGAATGTGTGGCAATTCCTGCCCGCCATATTCTTCAGGTGCGCACAGGCCCGGCCAACCGGCATCGGCATAGCGCTTATAGGCGGCAACCATGCCCGGTGGCATCCGTACACGGCCATTTTCCAGACGCGCGCCTTGTTCCTCGCCGATCATGTCCAAAGGGGCAATTTCGGTGTTGATGAAGCGGCCTAAGGCTGGGATTACAGCCTCGGCCAGATCGTCGCTCCAACCGGGCAGCCGCTCGGGCCGACCGATATGCTTGAGGACGAATGCAATTTCGGCTTCAGAGGCGGTGTAGTCGATCATGTGGTAGCCTTTCCCGATACGATCACATCGTCGGACCCTTCATACAAGCCAGTGACCGCGTCAGCCCGAATCTCTAGCGCAAGGCGTTGATTGATATAGCCTTTGTCGGTGATCTCATTCTTTTCAACCGACGGGGCGTCGTGTTCGATGCGAACGCGCTTCACGCGTGTGGCGCTGCCGGTTTGCCCGGCATTGTATGCAGCCAAACGTTCGGTGATGAAGGCGCGCACAGTCGGATCATCGGCATAGCCGGCCAAAGTGTCGTCCCGTCCAGTCAGGGCCCTGCATTCTTCTGCATTCAGGAACAGCAGGGCACCAATTTCGGTCCGGTCATGGCCGGTAATGACGGCATCCGAGGCAATCGGACTGAGAGCCTGCAGCAACGCAACACGCAAGTTGCCGACGGCGACCCAAGTGCCGGTCATCAGTTTGAAGTTCTCAGAGATGCGGCCATCGAATACGATGCCCTTTGATGGGTCATTTGGATCTTGCAGTCGACCCGCGTCTCCAGTCAGGAAGTACCCTTCCTCGTCAAACGCCTCGGCGGTTTTTTCGGCGTTGTTCAGATAACCTGTTGTCACATGCGGTCCGCGGACCCGCATTTCCAGCTTGCCACCATTGGGCAGAAACTTCAGCTCGGATCCCGGACCCGGCACACCGATGACGCCGGCCTTTTCGATGGGGAAATGTACACATGTGGCCATCATCGCCTCGGTCAGACCCCAGGCGCTGACAAACGGGATCTTCTCTGCCCGCTCCTGCACGCCCAATTGTTCCAGACCTTCCCAAAGATGGTCGGGTAGCCCCGCACCAGAGAAAAAGATTAAATCAAGCCGCTTGAAAAAGGCGCTGCGAAAAGCTTCGTCCTCGCGCAGGACCGGCAACAGCATGTCAAAGCCGCGCGGGACGTTGAAGAATAGGGTGGGCGATACGTCGCGCACGTTGCGAATTGTCTTTTCAATCTTGCCCGGCACGGGTTTGCCATCATCGACATAAAAGCTGCCGCCGTTGCGCAGCATCATGTTGAAGTTGAAATTGCCGCCGAACGTATGGTTCCAGGGCAGCCAATCAACCACGACAGGTGGGGCGCTTTCCAGAAACGGCCAAATCTGCACCACGGCTTCTTGAGTGGCCAACATCATGCGCTGCGTTACGATGACGCCCTTGGGCAACCCGGTTGAGCCAGAGGTGAACAGGATCTTGGCCAGCGTGTCATGGTCAATCGTGGCCCGCGCTTGGGCAACCGGTTCGCCAGCTGTGGCTTCTAGGGCGTGCTCAAAGGTCAGTGCGCCATTGTCCGACAGCCGTTCGATGCCTTCCGAGGCGAGAAACTCGAAAGCATGGGCAAAGCCCTTGGCATCATCGGCATAGGCCATGCCGGGATTTGTGGTCCGGACGATATGGCGCAGTTTGGCCAGGGACTCGTCGAACAGAGAGTAAGGGACGGATACCGGCACCACCGGAATGCCCACATGCATAGCAGCCAGCATCAGCAGACCGTGCCGCACCGAATTGCTCGACAGGATCAAAAGCGGGCGGTCTTTACCCAGTCCCTTGTTCAGAAGAAACGCAGCCAGTGAGCGGGTTTGCGCCAAAGCCTCGGAATAGGTGACGCTGATCCATTCTCCGTCTGGCCCACGTTCGGCCAGAAACAGGCGATCGGGTGCTTCTTCCGCCCAGCGTTCCAGATATTCAGAAACGCACTGTACATCCATATTCAGCGGGTATGGGCTGCGCAAAACAAAGGCGCCATCGCCCAGGTCTTCACGCAACACCTTTGAGGGTGCGAATTTTTGGATAGGCACAACACCGTCTTCACTTTGCCGGGCTGAATTGCTCATCTTTCCTCTCCCTGTCATCTGGTCGCCATGGGCGCGACATGATGCATATTTTGAAAATCAGGCTATCCAAAAATTTGTTAGTATGCAAATGTATTATTGATCGTTCACTAAGTTCCGATTCAACGGGTATGATGCATCAGGAAATCGCGCAAGACCGAAGCCTGATTTCGTTGCGTCATGGCGTTCGGGGCACACAGGGAGACATGAAATGAGAATCGAAAACGCATCCGCAATCGTGACTGGCGGTGCTTCGGGGTTGGGGTTTGCGACGGCCGAGTATTTTGCATCATGCGGGGCGAAAGTGGCCCTGTTCGACTTGCCCGGCGACAAGCTGGACGAGGCCGCAAAGCAACTGGGGGCGACAGCCACGCCTTGCGACGTCACCAATGACGCCCAGGTTGCTGCGGCGCTGGACACGGCAATTGCTGCCAATGGTTTGCCCCGTGTTGTCGTCAATTGCGCCGGCGTCACACATGGCGAGCGGATCGTTGGGCGCAACGGGCCGGCCGCGCTGGACGGGTTCGCCAGAACAGTTCAGATCAACCTGATCGGCACCTTCAATGTCATGCGCTTGGCGGCTGAGCGGATCATGCAAAATGAACCGCTTGAGGATAACGAGCGGGGGATTATCATCAACACCGCGTCGGCGGCGGCTTTTGAAGGACAGATCGGGCAGGCGGCCTATTCTGCCTCGAAAGGTGGGGTGGCCAGTCTGACTTTGCCTGCGGCGCGGGAATTTGCGCGCTCGGGCGTTCGGGTCATGGCGATTGCACCGGGTATCTTCTCGACCCCGATGATGGATTTGCTGCCGCAAGAGATTCAGGACAGTCTGGGCGCCAAGGTTCCCTTCCCGTCGCGTCTTGGACAGCCGGCTGAGTTTGCGCGCCTGGCAGGGCACATGATCGAAAACACCATGCTGAACGGTGAATGCGTGCGTCTGGACGGCGCGATCCGTCTGGAACCCAAGTAAGGCTTTGCAATGGAATATTCACATATCACCCCGGAAACAGACGGCCCGGTCGGTATCCTGACGCTGGACCGGCCTGCCAAGTTCAATGCGATCAATCACGGGCTGCTGTTTGAGATCGAGCACTATTTTGACACCCTTCCCGATGAGATCGGCGCCGTTGTGATCCGCAGTTCCGGTCAGCATTTCTGTGCCGGGCTGGATCTGTTGGAACATTCGATGCGCGACGCCGCAGGGGCGATGCATGAATGCCGCCTGTGGCACCGGATTTTCGACAAGATCGAATACGGACGGGTTCCGGTTGTCGCCGCAATGAACGGTGGTGTTTTGGGCGGCGGGATGGAACTGGCCATGACCGCCCACATTCGGGTCTCGCAGCAGGATACGTTCTATGAACTGCCCGAAGGACGCCGCGCGATCTTTGTCGGCGGCGGCGCAACGGTACGTGTTGGCCGGATCATCGGGGCAAGCCGGATGATGGAGATGATGCTGACCGGTCGCCGTTATGGCTCGGACGAAGGGTTGCAGCTAGGGCTGGCGCATTATGTCGAGCCGGACGGAACAGTGTTCGACAAAGCGATGGAGCTGGCCCGGCGTGTGACCGAGAATGCGCCGCTGTCAAACTATATGATGATGCAGGCGATCACGCGCATCAACGACATGTCGGCCAGTGATGGCTTCTTTACCGAAAGCCTGGCGGCAGCAATTGCCCAATCCTCACCCGAAGCGCGGGCCGGGATGGAGGCGTTTCTGAACAAGACAGGAAAGCGGGACAATCAGTAAGCCCCGAGACACGCGGGATCTGGTGTGAGAGCGTTTCACCAGATCCCGGTGTAGGGCGGGGCAGAGCCCCGGTTGGTCAATAGACAAAGGCGCGTTCGACCACAAAAGTTGCCGGTTTGTTGTTTGCGCCTTCTTCCAGACCGAACCCTTCCAGCGCGGCCTTGGTATCCTGCAGCATCGCCATCGAGCCGCAGATCATTCCGCGATCTGTTTCAGGTGAGATTGGCGGCAGGTCCAAATCATCGAATACTTTGCCCGATGCCATAAGATCGGTGATCCGGCCTTTGAACGGATAGTTCTCACGTGTGAGGGTGCAGTAATGCCGCAAATTCTGCGCCATCTCGCCCACCAACGGATCGGATTTGAGCGCCGCAACCAGTTCCTTGCCATAGTCCAACTCGCCTTTTTCCCGACAGGTATGGGTCAGGATTACTTCGTCGAACTTCTCATAGGTTTCGGGGTCGCGGATCAGCGACGCAAAGGGCGCAATGCCGGTGCCGGTCGAAAACATCCAAAGCCGTTTACCCGGCAACAGCGCGTCATTGACCAGCGTGCCTGTGGGCTTTTTGCGCATCAAAACCGTATCACCTTCGCGAATCTTCTGCAGGTGTTCGGTCAGCGGGCCATCGGGGACTTTGATGGAATAGAACTCGATCTCTTCATCCCAGCTGGGTGATGCGATGGAATAGGCGCGGTACACGGGTTTTTCCGCGTTCGGCAGGCCAATCATCACAAACTCACCTGACCGAAACCGGAAGGAAGCCGGGCGGGTGATGCGGAATTTGAACAGCCGGTCGGTGTAATGCTTCACTTCGGTCACGGTTTGGGCGAACACGCCCGCTGGAATGGGGAATTCAGTTTTGGTCGTAGAATCCAACGACATATTTGTCTCCTATTCTGCCGGGGCTTCAGACAAGAGCGCAAGCTTGCCTTCTTTGCCGTTCCAGTCATCCGCGTCAGGCATCGGGTCTTTCTTTTCGGTGATGACGGGCCACGCCTCTGCGTATTTGCCGTTCAGTTCGACCCACTTTTCCATCCCGTCCTCGGTGTCCGGGCGGATTGCGTCGGCGGGGCATTCCGGTTCACACACGCCGCAGTCGATGCATTCGTCCGGATGGATGACCAGAGTATTTTCCCCTTCGTAGAAGCAATCCACGGGGCAAACCTCCACACAATCGGTGAATTTGCAGTTGATGCAGTTTTCGGTGACGACGTAAGTCATGGAGTGCCTATTCGTTAGTATACGAATGAGTATTGTGAGAAATACCTACCTGTCAATACGTTTCTATACAAATGAAATTTTCCTGGGTCGGACTCTTGACCCAAATGGGAAAAAAGTTAGTGTACTAACGAAAATACAGCACTTCGGCAGGGTGGCATGACTGACAAGCTGGTTGTCGAAACATCGGACTTATGCTGTTGGGGGAGATGCAGGATTCGATCCCGGACACAAGTTGGCCGATCGCAGCAGAGTTTTGAAAGGTTCAACCCATGAGCACACCCTTGCACGGATTGAAAGTGATCGAGTTGGCCCGCATTCTGGCCGGACCCTGGATCGGGCAGACATTGGCTGATCTGGGGGCAGATGTGCTCAAGATCGAAAGTCCCGAGGGTGATGATACGCGAAAATGGGGCCCTCCGTTTATCGAGCGCGATGGCGATAAGACTGCCGCCTATTTCCACGCGGCCAATCGGGGCAAAGACAGTATCGCATTGGATTTCCGGGATGCGGGTGATCGGGCCAAGTTGATGGATCTGATCCGCGATGCGGATGTGCTGATCGAAAACTTCAAGGTTGGCGGGCTGAAAAAATTCGGCCTAGATTATGATAGCGTCAAACAGATCAACCCCGGACTTGTTTACGCATCCGTCACCGGGTTCGGTCAGGATGGACCCTATGCCCATCGGGCCGGGTATGATTTTCTTATCCAGGGTTTGAGCGGGATCATGGACCTGACGGGCGACCCAGAAGGAGAGCCGCAAAAGATCGGCGTCGCCTTTGCAGATATCTTCACAGGCCTCTACGGGGTAATCGGCATTCAGGCTGCACTTGCTGAACGAGAGCGTTCGGGGCAGGGACAACACGTGGATCTGAGCCTGCTGGATTGCATGACGGGCGTTCTGGCCAATCAGGCGATGAATTATCTGGCCTCGGGTACGTGTCCAACGCGACTGGGTAACGCCCATCCCAATATCGTGCCTTATCAGGTGTTTCCGGTGGCGGATGGACACATCATCATCGCCTGCGGCAACGACCGGCAATATGCAAGCCTGTGCCAAATACTTGGCCTGCCAGAGTTGATCGACGATACACGGTTCATGTCCAACGCGGACCGTGTGGAAAATCGCGCTGCGTTGACTGAATTGCTGACGAGTTCCTGTCTGGAATGGACCAAGACCGATCTGTTGGCGGCTCTTGAACAACACAGCGTGCCAGGCGGTCCGATAAATTCAGTGCAAGAGGCGCTGAGCGACCCGCAGATTCAGCATCGCGAGATGCAGATTAACCCGGAAGGCGTGCCCGGTCTGCGCACTCCGATCCGGTTTTCCCGGTCTGAATTGCAGTTGGATAAGGCGTCTGCCAAACGGCCCTTCAAATCATGAGATTTTGCGCAAAATCCGAATCAGGTTGCGCTGTTCGGCGGCCGTCAGCGGCTTGAGCGTTTCGTTGGTGATCTGCTGACCAACATCCTTCATGCGCGCGACCATGGCCTCGCCTTCGGGGGATAGCGAAATCAGTGTGCGTCGCTTGTCGTCCGGATCGGGCTCGACAACCGCAAATCCCTTTTGACGCAAGCGATCAACGACCCCTTTGATCGTCGCAACATCCATTGCCGCCAGCCGCCCCAACCGGTTTTGAGAGCACTTGCCCAAATCGGCAATACGGATCAGCGCAGCAAACTGCGTGGGCGTCAGGCCGTCCAATGTGTGTGACTGGAAAATCGACGCGTGGCGCTGATTGGCCAGCCTCAAAAGGTAGCCGACCTGCTCGTCAAGCGCATAGCTTTCAATGGATTCCGTCATGACGGCTCCTGCCTGATTCAATTGTTTGTACTATAATAAACAAAGCCTAGTCCTTCCCACAAGACTAAGGTATTAGACGGCAAGATAGGTGTTTGAAATTTCTGGGTTTTCGTCGAGGTCAGCAAAGCTGCCTTCAAACCGCATTTCGCCTTTTTCGATGATATAAGCCCTGTCCGACACGATCCGCGCAAAGTGTAGGTTCTGTTCGCTGATCAGCACCGACAGCCCCTCTCGTTTCAGTTCCGCAATCACGCGGGCCATTTGTTCCACAATGACGGGGGCAATCCCTTCTGATGGCTCATCCAACAAGACCAGCTTGGGATTGCCCATCAACGTACGGGCGATGGTCAACATCTGTTGTTCTCCACCCGAAAGTTGCTTGCCCAGGTTCTTGCGACGCTCAGCCAGATTCGGGAACAGCTCGAACAAGTGTTCCTGTGTCCATTCGGGTGCATCTGGACGTGGTTCGCGGCGTCCGACTTCGAGGTTTTCTTCGATGGTCAGATCCCCGAAAATCCGACGGTCTTCGGGGACATAACCCATGCCAAGGCGACAGATCGCATGAGGGGTATTCCCCTGAACCTCGCGTTCGGCATAGCGGATGGTGCCATTGATGTGACGCACCAATCCCATGATGGACTTCATGGTGGTCGATTTGCCCGCGCCGTTCCGGCCCATCAGCGCAACCACCTCGTTTTCGCCGACGCTCAGCGAAACACCGTTGAGGATTTGCGCACGGCCGTACCAGGCCCCAAGGTTTTTGACATCAAGCATGGGCGCTCTCCGCTTCAAAGACTGAGCCACCGCCCAGATATACCTCTTGGACCAATGGGTTGGTGCGGATTTCAGACCCTGTGCCTTCGGCGATCAACTCACCCCGGTTCAGGACCAGAATACGATGGGCGTGGGCAAAAACGACGTCCATGTCATGTTCGGTGAACACCACACTCACGCCGCCTTTAGCCACGATTTCCGCAGTCAACGCCATCAGGGCTAGCCGTTCGGACGGTGCCATACCCGCCGTCGGTTCGTCCATCAGCAGAAGGGCGGGCTCATGAGCCAGGGCAATCGCCAGTTCCAGCCGTTTCAGATCGCCATAAGCCAGTTCTGAACATGCCCGCCCGGCCTGATCCTGCATCGAGACCAGTTCCAGCAATGCCATTGCCTCATCCACATACATCCGCGTTGCGCGTGAAAACAGGTCGAACACCCGGCGGTGATGTGAGATCAGCGCCATCTGGACGTTTTCCACAACGGTCATCGAAAGGAAGGTTGCCGTGATCTGGAACGTTCGACCGACGCCCATGCGCCAGATCTTGCGCGGTGGGTGGCCGATCAGGGCCTGACCGCGCAAGGATACCGAGCCTGTATTCGGTTTAAGATAGCCGTTCAACATGTTGAAACATGTGGTTTTGCCTGCGCCGTTGGGGCCGATCAGGGCAAGGAATTCCCCTTCCTTCAGGTCGAAATTCACATCCTTCACGGCCTGCACGCCGCCAAAGGATTTGGACAGGTTGCGGACTTCGAGAACGTTGGTCATGCCCGACCTCCTTTCAGGCCGCGCAACAGGCGTTGAATACCGCCCGCAATTCCGTCCGGTGCCACTAGGACAACGATTAGAATGATGGCTCCGAAGATGAAGCGCCAATAGTCCAACCGCGTGACCCAATCCTCGATCAGGACAAAGGCACCGGCCCCCAAGATCGGACCCGCCAGCGCGTGAATGCCCCCCAGAAGAACCATGATCAGACCGTCGATACTCAGCGCAATGCCGAGGCTGTCAGGAAAGACGCTGCCCTTCGAGAATGCAAAGACGACCCCGGCCAAACCGGCAAAGCCACCCGCCAGTACAAAGCCCATCCATTGATGAAACCGGGTATCGATGCCGATCGATTCAGCCCGGGTCTGGCTGTCGCGTACGCCGCGCAGGATATAGCCGAATGGAGAGAAGGCCACACGACGCAAAGCCCATATGCCGCCGATACAAAGGACGAAGGCGATGTAGAAATAAACCTTGTCGGAGCTGGCCCATTTGGCAGGCCATACGCCAAGGATGCCATCATCCCCGCCGGTGAATTCCTGCCATTGGAACGTGACACCCCATAGGATCTGGGCTGCGGCCAAGGTCAACATGGCAAGGTAAACGCCCGACAGCCGGACACAGAACCAGCCGAAGAACAGCGCTGCTATGGCCGCGCAAACCGGGCCGAAAAGCATAGCCGAGATCATGCCGAGCCCAAGGAATTTGACGGCCATCGCAGCGCCATAGGCACCGACGCCGAAATAGGCGGCATGTCCGAAACTGACCATGCCGCCAACGCCCATCATAAAATGCAGCGATACGGCAAATAACGTCGCGACCATCACATCGACCATCAGGACCGAAGTGAAATCAGCAGTGAACAAGGGGCTAAGGGCCAGAACCAGTAGCGCAGCCATCAGCACCATTGCTGATTTCTGATCCATCAGCGCCAGTGGTTGGTCCGGTTCTTCCGGCGCGCCCTTTTCGCTGCCGGGTTTGCCGAACAAGCCATGGGGCCGGAAGATCAGGACAATCGCCATAATGACGAAGGGCAAAACGATTGAGATTTGCGGGAAGATCAGGATCGCAAAGGCGTTCAGGACTGAGATTAGCACCGCAGCTACAAATGCACCGGATACGCTGCCCATTCCGCCGATCACTACGACCACAAAAGCTTCGCCGATGATCGACAAGTCCATTTGCAGCGATACCGCTTCACGCGGGATTTGCAGTGCGCCGCCCAGACCCGCAAGGAACGAGCCCAATACGAAAGCGGCTGAAAACAACCAGGCCTGATTGACGCCAAGCGCCCCGACCATCTCGCGGTCTTGGGTCGCGGCACGCACCAAAACACCCCAGCGGGTTTTGTGGAACAGCAGCCAGATGGCCACCAATACGACCGGCCCGATAGCAATCAAGGCGAGGTCATATTCGGGAATTGGTTCTCCCATAATGCGAACGGCACTATCCAATCCCGGCGCGCGCGGGCCCAGCAGGTCCTCTGCGCCCCAGATAGCCAGCGTGCCATCCTGAAAGATCAATACGACCCCAAACGTTGCGACCAGTTGGAACAACTCGGGTGCGTGGTAAATGCGGCGCAGGATAGTGAGTTCGATGATCAGGCCGATCACCCCGACGATCATTGCCGCCAAAATGACACTGACCCAAAAGCCAAGGATGCTGCCGCTCCAGAGTGTGACCAATGTGTAAGCGAGATAAGCGCCGACCATGTAGAACGAGCCATGCGCAAAGTTCACGATCCGCGTGACGCCGAAGATGATCGAAAGCCCGGATGCGATCAGGAAAAGCGAGGAAGCGTTCGCCAATCCAGTCAGTAGCTGTGCAAAATAGAACCCCATCGGGCCACCGTCCCTTGTTCGTGTTCTTTTTGTGGGGCGGGGCAGCTATTGCCCCGCCAAAGTTGGCTTATTCCGCCGGACGCAAGGCTGCTGCGTCGTCTTCGCTGGGCAAGTAATCAGCCCCGTCGGCATAGGACCAATCGACCATAGACGGTTTGCCGTCGACCGTTCCCGTTTTGCCGACATAGGCGCCCATTGTGGACTGATGGTCAGCCGCGCGGAAGGTGAAGGGGCCGGTTGGGCTGCTGTCGACGGTCAGCCCCTCCATCGCGGCCAACAGGGCGTCAGTGTCCGTGGAATCGGCCTTTTCCAACGCTGCGGCGATGGCGAGGATCGAGTTATATCCTACGATTGAACCGGTTTTGGGCGCTTCGCCGAACTTTTTGATATAGGCTTCAGCAAACGCTTGATGCTCATCCGTTGTGATGTCGGTCGAGGGGTATCCGGTGACGATCCAACCCTCAGGAGCCTCAGCCCCCAGCGGGTCGAGATATTCCGGTTCTCCGGTCAGCAATGATGCCACGTCACGATCCTCGAACAGGAACCGCAGCGAACCTTCGCGAACAAATTTGGCCAGATCGCCGCCGAAGGTCACGTTGTAAATCGCATCCGGTTTCGAGGCCTCAAGTGCGCGTACGGTGGAACCCGCGTCGATCTTGAACAGCGGTGGCCATTGTTCTTCGACAAATTCTACATCGGGGCGCAATTTGGTCAGTTCGGATTTGAAGGCCTTCACCGCATCCTGCCCATAGGCGTAGTTCGGCGCGACAGTCGCCCATTTCACGGCGTCGAGCTTGGCGGCCTGTTCGGCCAGCATCGCGGCCTGCATGTGGGTCGAGGGGCGCAGACGATAGGTGTATTTGTTGCCTTTGGACCAGACAATCGCGTCGGACAGGGGCTCGGACGCGATGAACAGGACTTCTTTCTGCTTGGCAAAATCGGAAACGGCCAGACCGATATTGGACAGGAAGGTGCCAAAGATCAGAACTGCACCGTCTTTTGAGACCAGCTCCTCGGCGATCCGGATTGCGGTGGCTGGATCACCGGTATCATCCCGGCTGATCACTTCCAGTTGCTTGCCGTCGATCCCGCCTGCGGCGTTGATCTGTTCGACCGCCAGTTGCCAGCCTTTCTTGTAGGGCTCTGTAAAGGCGGGCAGACGGGTATAGCTGTTCACCTCACCCAAAACGATGGTGTCCTGGGCCAGGCTGACCCCAGCCGTCAAACCGGTGAAGGGCAGCGCCGCAAGCGCGCCCAGTACCGTGCGTCTGATCAGATTCATTTCAAATTCCTCCCAATGATCATTGTTCACGGCCAGTTATCCCGGCTTCTTAATGTGTTGTCAGCCCTAAAGAGCGCAGCTGCTACATTCAGCGCAGCCCGTCTTTGCCTTCTGCCTCTTCGTTCGTCAGTCCGCCTACACGCGGCAGCGGTCGTCCGCTGTCGGTGACCGCAACTGCCACCATGATCTCGTTCGCGCGGGGTGCGTCGTTCAACTGCACTTCGATGCCGTCAAAATGGCTGCGCACATAGGCCGCGTCCTTGTGACCAAGCGGTACGTCCAGAACCTGCCCAGGGCTGCCCATCTTCTTTGACGAGGGCACCAAGGCAGCACCCTTTTCGACCTCTTTGCGCAGGGGCGCGCCCAGCTTGGGGTGCAGGATGGCGGCGGCATGTTCCAGCTCGCCATTCTCACCCACCATCGCCGATTTACCATAGCTTTCAGCCTGTTCCGGCGTGATGTTAAGGGCCTCGACGCAACGGCGGCCCAGCAAAGCGCCCAACTCAGCCCCGGATTCCATCAGAGGTGTCAGATCCTCGACATATTGCCCGGCAAAGGGGTTTTCGATCACGGCCACGGCCACCGCCTTGCGCGTGGCGGGCGAGATCGGGCGCCCTGCTTCGAAATGGGTTTCTTCAACGTTGACTGCGATTTTGCGGATCTTTGTCATCTTAGGCCGTCCTCTCCTTTGATGTCCCAGGCCTCAAGCCCGCCCGAGCGCGAATGCACCCGCGGCCCGGTTGTCATGACCAGCGAAAAGGCCAGCTCGCCCGCGCGGGGGGCGTCATTGCAACCCACTTCCATGCTGTCGAAATGGCTGCGCACATATGAGGCGTTGATATGCGTAATCGGCACGTCCAGTCGTGCGCCAACGCCGCCAACTTTTTTGGACGATGGCACGATTGCATTGGCGGTGCCCAACAGCTGGCGCATGGCATAGCCACCCGGCGCGTGCCACAACGCGCCGTGTTCCAGTTCGCCGCCTTCGCCAACCAAAGATCCTTTGCCGTAACCTTGCACGTTTTCCGGACCGCCCAGCATGTCGATCAGGGTTTGCGCCATTTCCAAACCCAAAGGTTTGAGGTCTTCCATAAAGCCCTGAATTTCGGGTTCGTAGCGGCCTGCAAACGGGTTGGCGATCACAGCCATCGCAGCCACCCGCATCAGCGGGGTGTCGGACAGCGGTCCGCCTTCGTGATAGATTTCTTCAAGCGAAAACAGCTTTTTTCGCAGTTGAACGTCAGGCATATTGTGGAACCTTTTGAGTGGTTGAGATCACCAGTCGAGACGCGCCCGTCTGGCAGGAGTAGGAGCCAAGAGACAGATGGGCGGCAGAGATCAAACCGCGTCCAAGCAAGGTCTCGGCAGTATTCAGGCCGTGTGACAGGGCATCTTGAATATCTTGGGCTGAGAGTTGGCCGACAGAAACCGGAACGGGCAGGTCGCCCAAATCGCTGTCATCGCGCAGTTGATTGGCCGGAAGGCGCCGGATGGCCGGATGCCCGGGCAGATCAACCGCATTGGCGATCAGCGTCGCTGCCACATCGGCCATTGCTGCGTTGCTGGCCAACACTGTAACGCTGTCGGCGATGCCAATGCTCAAGCTGCGCCCGCCGCGACCCGACGTGGCAATGCCGCCAATCTTGTCGCTTGCACGGATAGCAATGCGGCCCAGATCGCATCCGTTAAGCCCGCTCATTGCGATGCGATAGTCCTGACCCGAGCCCAGATAAACAGCAATATCTCCGCCATTGTTGACCAACGCGCGATCCAGAGGTGTGGCGTGAAGCATGGCCGCCAGTACTTCGTCCGCGACAGCTCCGGCAACGGCGGCCATGCGTGTAACAAACACGTTGGAATGAGGGCGCGCAGCCTCATCCATGCGGCGCGCTACCCGTCCTTGAGGGCGGGCGCATTCAGCGGTCATGGGCATTTTCAGCAACCCCAGTTCATCCACCAAGCCCTGCAGCAAGGATTGGAACCGTAACTGGGCAGCTTCGAATGCGATATCTTGCGCGCCATCTGCCTCGACGATCAGGTCGATCGGTCCGTGTTGCAGATGCAATCTGCGGCCGCAGGGCAATATGGCAGAGGTGGGGTGCATCCGGCCTTATGCTCCTTTCGCCCAGCGATAATTTTTCGAAGACATCGGGTCGGGTTGGTTTTCGAACTGATCCACCTTGCGGGTTTCGTCCGAGACAACCTCGGAAACCGGCTTGATCTCATCCATGTGCCCGCCCAGCGTGCCATAGTCGCTGACACGCATCGTGAACTCGATGGGGGCGACCAGCGCCGGGGTCGGAACGTATCCGAACGATCCCGTGGGCATGTCCAGAATGTCCACCATCACGGTGATGCCGCCACCAGGCCAAACATAAGCCTCGGCCCCGCCGCAGGATACAAAGGTCAGCGAGTCCTTGACCGATTTCGTGAGGCGAACCGGGTTTTCCGTGACCCCCGCCCGCAGGCTTCCGCCTGCGCCGCCCATGAACAGGACCGAGCAAACCGAAGGTTCGCAGTTTTCGGCAATCAGCTCGGCAGACGCCTTCAGCGCCGGGGGAATCTCGACGGGCTGAGGTTTCAGCTCGGCATCCAGTTCAAAATAGCCATATTGCTCACCCGTGGTAGATACCATCAACAGGCTCATACCTTCACGCGCGAATTTCGGATTGAAATCGCCCAGAATTTTCAGCGGATCCTCGATATCCGTACCGCCCCAGCCGGTGCCAGGTTCTGCGACCTGAAAATACCGACCCGGAGTCGAACGGCGGCCATTGATCTTGATGCCCGTGGGTTCGACATCCAGCAGTTTGCCTGCCTGATGCTCTGACAGAACGCCCGTGATGTGGTCGTCAACCACCACCACGTCATCCACGTGTTCAATCCATTGCTTGGCGAACATCCCGATTGTGGCCGAGCCGCAGCCCACCCGCATCAGCTTTTCCTCAACCCCGTTGATGATGGGTGCTTTGCCGGCCTGAACAACCACCGTGGTTTCATGCCCTTCATCACCGATTACCATCTCGACGGCCTCGCGATTGCACAGCCGAAGCAGGGCATCGCAGGTGATCCGGCCCTCTTTTTTGGTGCCGCCGGTCAGGTGTTCCACACCGCCCAGCGACAACATCTTGGATCCGTATTCCGAGGTCATGACGTGCCCGACTGGCTCACCATTTACGCGGACGACATCGCGTTCGTGGCCTATATGACGGTCGGTGTCGATCTTCACCTTTACTCCGCAATATGAGAAAATTCCCTCGGTCACGACAGTTACCATGTCCACGCCCGCCACGTCCTGGCTTACGATGAAGGGCGCTGGTTTGTAGTCGGGATAGGTCGTGCCTGCGCCGACGGCCGTCACAAAGGGCCGTTTGCCCTGCACGATGTCGCCGTCCCAATCTTCGGGGTCTTTACCATCCTTTAAAAAGGGGACCAGACGTGTGTCTTCTGTGCTTTCGATGATGGTCAGCGCATCCAGACGAACCAGATCGCCACCATGGTTGGCGTAGCGGTCGCAGGCCCCGATTTTGCCATCTGCGATATAGCACATCACCGGACAGGCGTCGCAGCGGATTTTTTCCGGTGTTGTGCGCTCAGTTGCCATCTGTCAATTCCTTGATTGCTGCGCGCATTTTTGCTGGCGTTGCGGGACCTTGGGTCAGTCGAACGCCGCAGGCGCGCTTGATTGCGTTGAATAGGGCCGGGGCCGTCGGGATCAGCACGTGCTCTCCCAGCCCTTTGGCGCCATAGGGGCCGTGGGCATCCTCTTCCTCGATGATCAGGGTTTCAATCGGAGGAATGTCACCAATGGTCGGGACCAGATAGTCATGCAGGTTCTCGGTGCGGCCGGGCAGGTACTCTTCCATCAGCGCCATGCCCAGACCCTGGGCAATACCGCCCTGCACCTGACCCTCGACCAGCATCGGGTTAATCGCTTTGCCGACGTCATGGGCGGCCACAAATTTGATCGGTTTCACCGTGCCAAGCTTTGTGTCCACCTCGACAACCGCCAGATGCGCAGCATAACCAAACTGAGCATAAGGTATCCCCTGACCGTTTTCGTCCAAAGGTTTTGTGGGCGGGTCATAGGTTTCTTCGGCGCGAAGCACGTAACCTTCGGCGTCAGGCTCCAGCACGGTCAGGTCGATAGAGTGATGTTGCCCGTTGTCGTCCACCACAATCGTTCCTGCGCTTAGGGTGATCACGGCGTCAGGCCCGGCGTTCACACGGGACAGAATCTGCGCCCGCATCGCTTCACCCGACAGACGCGAAGCGCTGCCAGAGACATACGTCTGACGTGAGGCCGAGGTTTTGCCCGCATCCGGCGTGACATCTGTATCGGCCCCAATGATTTCGATCTGCGCAACCGGGACACCAAGCGCCGTGGCGAAGATCTGCGTGATCACGGTGTTTGCCCCTTGGCCGATATCCATCGCCCCTTGGTGTAGGACCAAACTGCCATCCGGCCGGATGCCCGATTTGATCGTCGACGGGTTTGGCAGCGAGGTGTTGCCGCACCCGTACCAGCCTGCCGCCAGCCCAACGCCGCGCTTCAAGGTATTGTTTTGTGCGTTGTGTGCCTGAACTGCTTTATTTTCTCCAGCCCACGCGGGACGCAGCGCTTCGAGGCAGGCGCGAATGCCGACGCCCTGATCGAAGATCTGTCCGCAAACGGTGGGTACACCGTTTTCCAGCGCATTGTTGATGCGGAAATCAAGCGCGTCGATGCCCAGCTTGTCCGCCAACTCGTCGAAGAGGCATTCCTGCGCGATGGCCGATTGCGGAACCCCAAAGCCGCGGAATGCGCCCGATGGCGGGCAATGCGTATGGATGCCTTTGGCTTCGGCGCGGTAGTCTGTTATTTCGTAGGGGCCTGAGGCATGAACTGGCACCCGGTTGGCTACGGTCGGACCCCAGCTGGCATAGGCGCCTGTGTTGAACAGCCCGTCAAAAGTCATCCCACTGATACGACCGTCTTTGGTTGCCCCGATCTTGACCCGCAGGTCGGAAGGGTGGCGTTTGGTGGTGGACTGCATCGACTCGGTTCGGGAATAGGTCAGCCGCACCGGCTTGCCGGTTTTGAGCGCGGCAAGAGCCAGGTAAGGCTGAACCGAAATATCGAGTTTTGAGCCGAACCCGCCGCCAACCCCGGTCGGGGCAATACGGATCTGATCGCGCGGCATACCCAGAATGATCTCCAACGCGTCCAGGTCCATCACCGGAGCTTGCGTGCAGGCATGGATTTCGACCCGCCCGTTCACGATCTCGGCGAACCCAGCCTCAGGCTCGATATACCCATGTTCGACAAAACCCGAGCGGAAATGGCCTTCGACCACAACATCTGCGTTGTCCAACGCGGTTTCTGGTGTTCCGCATTTCACGAAACCGGCACACATAACGTTTCCGTCGCGATCTGGGTGCAACTGCGCGGCTAGGGGCGTCATGGCGTCAAGGGAGTCCAGCGCTGCGGGTCGTTCTTCCCACGTTACCGGAAAATCTGCGGGGTCGAATGTTGCCAGAACCTCGGGCAGGCCAATGATGGCGGCGACAGCCTCGCCACGGAACCGAGCCTCGGTTTCCGCGAAGACAGGTTGGTCTGCAAAGTCGGGGATAACGCCAAAGTTGTTGCGCCCGGAAATGTCGGCCGCGGTCAGGACTGCTTCGATCCCAGGGGTCTTATTGGCCCAGGCGTCAATATCGCCAAGTGTAAATCCGGCACGGTGGTAAGGGGAGCGGATGACATGGATTTCCAACGTACCTGCCGGGGCAACATCATCGCCAAACAGCTCTGCGCCTGTGACCTTGTTGTGTCCATCCACGCGCCAGATGGCGTCGCCCGCGTGTCCCAGTGTTGCTTCGGGCAAAGCAGGCGCACCAGCGGCAACAACCGCGTCGATAATCTTGCGATACCCGGTGCAGCGGCACAAAACGCCGCCTAGGGCATCCTGGACCTGCTCATTGTTTGGCTCAGGTGTCTCGCGCAGCAAAGCGACGGCGGCGGTCATCATGCCGGGTGTGCAAATTCCGCACTGCGCCGCACCGTGGTTCTGAAAGCTGTTTGCCAGACGTTTGGCAATCTGGTCATCTTGCGTCAGCCCGGATACCGTTTCCACGGACCGCCCAGCAGCCTGTTGCGCCGGAACCAGACAGGCGCAAACCGGATCACCATCGACCAGAACGGTGCAAGCACCGCAGTCGCCGGCATTGCATCCGATCTTGACGTCGCGTGCTGCCAACCGCTCGCGCAGCATTTCCGACAGGCGTTCACCCGCGCGCGGAACCGCACTGACGGGGTGGCCATTCAGAGTGAATTCGGTCGTGAATTCATCAGCGCGTTTATCCATGGTGTTGTCCCGTCTCTGCGATTGCCCGGACACATTGCTCTGCCACCGCGTCCAGTCGGAAGGCGGCGTCCCCACGGACGTCATCAATGGGGCTGAGCGGTGCTAAATGCTCTGATGAAACTTCAACCGTTTCAGGGGATTTTCCGATCAAATCGGCTTCGAGCTTTTCCAGCCTTTGTGCCACGGCGGATGCGGCCCCCACAGCGACGCGCGCATAGTTGATCTGGCGGTTTTCATCCAGGCCGATGATGACAGAAGTCATCGTGATCGAGATCACAAGGTATCGCCGCGCGCCGAGTTTTTCGAAATGTCCAACAGTCCCTTTGGGCGGATCGGGCAGGTAGATCGCGGTCACAATCTCATCGTCGGACAGCGCCGTTTTGCGCACGCCAGTGATGAACTCTGACAGCGGAACCTCGCGAAAGCCACGGGTCGAGCCAAGCTCAACGTTAGCCTCCAGCGTCAGCAGCGGCGGCACGCCGTCAGCGGCAGGCGAGGCATTGCACAGATTCCCCGCAATCGTGCCGCTGTTTTGGATCTGCAGGCTACCGACTTCCCGCGCAGCCATTTGCAGACCCCTAAATGCGACGGGCAGATCGGCCCGGGCAATGTCTGTCCAGCTTGTTGCGGCCCCGATTTTCCAACGGCCATCCACAAGATTGATGCCCGAAAGATCATTGATGCGGGTGACGTCCAATATGTCGGTGTGCAGCTCATGACGCTGCCGGGATGGGAAAAAGTCAGTGCCGCCAGCGACAACCGTCAGATCATTGCTGGTCAGCAAATCAAATGCATCGTCGAGCGTGTTGGGAGAGAGATACCGCAAAGTGTCTATCCTGATGAGAAATTTCTCGTTAGTACACAAATGATATTACGCGAACAAAAAAAATGTCAACGATTTGTTTGGGCTGGTTCTTGTTTATCATGAGCGCCGGCGGAGGATTGGGTCACGGATATTCAGTCGATTGATCTTTCCCCTTATTTTCAAAGAGAATTGAGGAGCGCACACTTTAGTCGCGATAAAATTGAGCGATATGACAGCGCATTGCCCAAATTGTTTCACGAACGTCCAGAAGTTCTAAAATTCGTCAGTAATTCGTTGACACACTAACAAACAGACATGAAGATAGTGATCGATCACTCACCCATGTGTGGATCTTACAACGGGCTGAAACCTACCGCCTGGTGTCAATAGGGAGGAAGAAATGAACAAGTTCAATTTGATGATGGCGACCGCACTTGCTGCTGGTCTTGTTGCAGGGGCCGCTGCAGCACAGGAAAAAGTACGAATCGCTTTCATTGATCCGCTATCCGGGCCATTTGCGACGACGGGCACACAAGGCCTGGCGATCTATCGCCACAGCGTCAAAGAGCTGGTGAACGAACCAGGCACGCTGCTGGATGGGAATGCCGAATTCGAGATGGTGCCTTTCGACAATAAGATCAGCGCAAAGGAATCGCTCATCCAGTTGCAGGTTGCCATGGATCAGGGCATTCGCATAATCGCTCAGGGCGCATCATCCGGTGTGGCGAACGCGCTGACCGAAGCCGTTGCCAAGCACAATCGTCGCAATCCTGATGATCCGGTTATCTTCCTCAACCACTCGGCCGTTGATCCGGCGTTGACCAATGACAAGTGCCAGTTCTGGCATTTCCGCTTTGATGCAAATGCTGACATCAAAATGGACGCGCTGACCGATGATATTGCGGCCAATCCGGATATCAAAAAAGTCTATGTGATCGGTCAGGACTATTCGTTCGGTAAGGCTGTTGCTGCGGCAGCGCAGCGGTTCCTTCAGGAAAAGCGCCCCGATATTGAGATTGTCGGGAACGAGTTGCATCCGATCGGCAAAGTCAAAGACTTCACGCCTTACGCGCGCAAGATTGTTGGTTCGGGCGCAGATGCCGTGATCACCGGTAACTGGGGCGGCGATATGGTCGGTCTGGGCAAGGCGGTCATGGGTGCCGGTTTCGACAAGCCGATCTACACCTACTATGGCGCGACCTCGGGCATCACCGCGGCCTTTGGTGAAGAAGGCGACGGTATCGTCAAGCTGGTTGGCGCAGGTCAGGTAAACCCCGCCCCGACACCCGAAGCGCAAGAGTTCATCGAAGCTTTCTATGTAAGCTTCCCGGATCTGGACTTCGGTCAGCCTCAGATGGCGAATGTTGCACCGATGCTTGCAGCCGCGATCAACGAAGTTGGCAATGCCACGGATATCAAGGCGATCGCCTACGCGCTGGAAGGCATGGAGTACGACAGCATTGTCACAGGCAAGACATTGATGCGCGAAAGCGATCACCAGACGATCCAGACAGTGACGGTGCAAGGGCAGACACCCGAGGCTGCGTTCGACTATGACAATTCTGGCCGTGGTATGGTCGCAGAAACGGTTGTCGAACTGGCGTCCAATGACTCGTCCACCACGTGCGAGATGAAGCGCCCATAACCCTCTAACCACTCTGGTGGTCCGTCCGAAATCCGGGCGGGCCGCCAGGCTACCACTCAATAAAATGCAGGGAGACACGTAATGGCGCTGTTCCTCGTGAACGTGTTGGATGGATTTGTGACTGGTTTGTTGCTGTTCATGCTATGCAGCGGTCTGACACTGATCTTTTCCATGATGGGCGTTCTGAACTTTGCTCATGCCAGTTTTTACATGCTGGGTGCTTATTTCGCCTATCAGATCAGCCTCGTCACCGGGTTCTGGGTCGGCTTGCTTGTCGCGCCATTGATTGTCGGTTTGATCGGAGCTCTGATCGAGCGATACGGGTTAAGACGAGTTCACAAATACGGGCATGTGCCGGAACTGATCTTTACCTTTGGTCTTGCGCTGCTGATTGAAGAAACGATTCAATTCTTCTGGGGCAAAAGTCAGCTTCCCTTCTCGGAACCTGCCGCGCTGGATTTTGCAGCTTTCGCTATCGCTGGAAATGCTTTCCCTGCCTACAAGGTTTTCATGATCGCCGTTGCGATGGGGATATTCCTCACGCTGCTGTACATTTTGACCAAGACACGTATTGGCATGACCATTCAGGCCGCGCTCAGCTATCCCGAAACCGTGCAGAACCTGGGTCACAACGTACCGTTGGTCTTTATGTGCGTGTTTGGCGTAGGAACCGCGATGGCCGGGCTGGCCGGCGTCATCGCTGGTCCGGTTCTGGGTGTTTTCCCCGGCATGGCCTTGCAGCTGGGTTCAATCGTTTTTGTGACCATTGTGATCGGCGGTCTGGGTTCCCTTTGGGGCGCCTTGGTTGCATCCCTGATTATCGGCTGGCTTCAGACCTTTGCCACCGCCTATGACGTAACGGCCGAGCAGGTGCTGACCGCGATCGGCTTTACCAAGCCAGAGATGATCTGGGATCATCCGCTGCAGGACCTGTGGACACTAACATTGCCTCAGCTGGGCCCGATCCTGCCGTACCTGCTGATGATCATCGTTCTTGTTCTGCGCCCGCAAGGTCTTATGGGGAACCGTGAATCATGAGTATCGCTAGTAAGACGCCTTTAACTGCGGGCACTACGCGGCTGATATCGCTTTCGAACGTGATGCCCTGGGCATTTGCCGCTTTGTTCCTGTTGTGCCTGCCGTTTGTGTTCCAGTCCAGTTCGGCGCTGACGATCATGAACCAGATGGCAATCACCATCGTCTTCGCGCTGAGCTACAACATGTTGCTGGGGCAGGGCGGGATGCTGTCCTTTGGTCATGCGGTCTATATGGGTCTTGGCGGGTTCTTCGCCATGCACGTGATGAACATGGTTGAGGACGGGCTATGGTTGCCATTGCCGTTTCTGCCGATAGTCGGAGGCTTGTTCGGCATGGTCTTCGCCTTCCTGATAGGTAGTTTTTCGACCCGTCGGGCAGGCACTGTATTCGCCATGATCTCGCTTGGTGTCGGAGAGCTGATCGCCGCCTGTTCCGTCATCATCGTCGTGTTCTTTGGCGGCGAAGAAGGCATCTCGGGCGACCGAACCATGGGTCCGCCAGTGTTCGGATATGAATTCCTTACACAACAAGAGGTCTATTACCTTACGGTCGTGTGGCTTTTGGTGGCAGCACTGCTGATGTATCTGTTCTCGCGCACGCCGATCGGGCGGATCGCCAACGCAGTACGCGACAACGAAGAACGGGCCGAGTTTCTGGGGTATTCCCAGCGCAACGTTCGCTGGATATCCTTCTGCGCCTCGGGCTTTTTTGCCGGTGTCGCCGGGTCATTGTTTGCGATCAACTTTGAAATTCTGACCGAGGAAAACCTGAACCTTGCAACGTCAGGCTCAATCCTGCTGATCACCTTCATTGGTGGTGCCGGCTTCTTTGTCGGGCCGATCATCGGGGCGGTCGTGTTCACCTTGCTTCAAACGGTTCTTGGCCTGCATACCGAATTGTGGGCGCTGTATCTGGGCATATTGTTCGTGGCCTGTGTGATGTTCTTCCCGTCGGGATTTGCCGGGTTGATCGCGATGCATCAACGCCCACTTGCCCTTGGTAAACTGAATTTGCTGATCAAGCCGTATCTCAAGGTGGCAATCCCCGCGATCACGAGTGTCTTGTCCCTGGCCGCCATTTTGGAAATCCTTTTCCACAAGCGCCACGGATACGGTGGCGATCACGAGATGCACCTCTATGGCATTGCCTTTGACAGTGGTGGCTATCAGGCCGTAGCGTTCGCAGTAATCATCGCCGCGATCTCACTATTCCTTGTTTCCCGTGTTTTGCCGGAAATCCGTGACGCCTGGGACAATGCCAACCATGCGGAGGATCGGGCATGAGCGCTCCTGCTATTGAGCTGAAAAACCTCGAAAAAAGCTTTGGTCTGGCCAAGATCATTCAGGGTGTGAACCTGCAGATCGCCAGGGGTGAACGCCACGCGGTTATTGGGCCAAACGGGGCCGGGAAATCGACCCTGTTCAACCTGATCACCGGGCGGTTCGCGCCGACCTCGGGTGGGGTGTTTCTGCACGGCGAAGATGTCACCGGATTGAAGCCCTTCGAGATCAACCGCCGTGGCCTCAGCCGATCTTTCCAGATCACCAACATATTTCCCAACATGACCGTGTTCGAAAACATTCGTTGCGGGTTGTTGTGGACAATGGGGTATCGCTATTCGTTTTGGCACATGATTGGTCGGCAGCAGGACGTAACTGAAAAGGCCGAGGATATTCTGGCTCAGATCAATCTGACCTCGCGCCGGAATGAACTGGCGGGCACGCTGGCTTACGCCGAGCAGCGCGCGCTTGAGATCGGGATCACGATTGCAGGTGGGGCCGACATAATTCTGCTGGACGAACCCTGCGCCGGGATGAGCCATTCGGAAACCGACCTGATCGTCGACCTGATCCGTAACGTGACCGAGGATAAGACGCTATTGATTGTTGAACACGACATGGGCGTGATTTTCGATTTGGCGGACAAGATCTCGGTCCTTGTTTATGGCGAGGTGATCGAATCCGATACGCCGGACGTAGTGCGCGCATCGGCGAAAGTGAAAGAAGCCTATCTGGGCGCAAGTTTGGAAGAGGAGGCGGTGTAATGCTTCAGGTCACCGACTTGCACGCATATTATGGCAAAAGTCACATTCTTCAGGGGGTGAACCTTGAAGTGGGCGAGGGCGAAATCGTCTCGCTGCTGGGGCGCAACGGGGTTGGGCGATCAACCACCTGCAAGGCGATCATGGGCGAGGTCGCGCCACATGGGTCGATCAAGTTCCGCGGCCAGGAGATCGCTGGCCGCAAGAGCTTTGAGATTGCCAAGGCCGGGATTGGCTACGTGCCCGAAAACCGGGATATCTTTCCCGGTCTCACAACGCGCCAAAACCTGATACTGGGGCTGAAACCTGGCCAAAAGGACGGTGATGGCCGCTGGTGTATGGAGGACATGTTTGAGATGTTTCCCAACCTGCGCAACCGGGCGGATGTGGATGCCTCGGTTATGTCGGGCGGCGAAAAGCAAATGCTGACGATCTGCCGCGCCTTGATGGGCAACCCCGATTTCATCATGATCGACGAGCCGACCGAAGGCCTGGCACCGAAGATTGTTGAGCAGGTGGGGGATATGCTGCTGCAAATTGCCGAGCGTGGCGTCTCGATCCTGTTGGTCGAGCAAAAGCTGACCATCGCTTTGCGTGTGACCAACCGGGTTTACGTCATGGGTCACGGGCACATGGTTTACGAAGGCACCCCGCAGGCATTGCGCGAAAATGACGAAATCCGGAAGGAATGGCTGGAGGTCTGAAGCATCGCTGCAGGCATTTCGCTATAGCAAGCCGTGTTGTCAGCTATACCGTAAAAAATTGAAAGGAACTCCGTACATGCGGAGTTCCCTTCTTTTGTTAGTGCGCCAGGTTATTTTTTCAGGAACGGTGCCATTGTCTTAAAGAACTTCTCGCCATAGGGCGGGCGAAGAGCCTTGAAGACGCCGTCCATGTTGATCTGCTTGAAAATAGCCTTTGCGTGGCTGAACCGTTTGAAGCCGTGCAGGCCGTGATAAGCGCCCATGCCACTATTTCCGACGCCGCCAAAGGGCAGGGTGTTCTGGGTCGAATGCATGATGGTCTCGTTGATGCACGCTCCGCCGGAAATGGTGCTTTCCATCACCTGCTCCTGCTCGCCCGTGTCTTTAGCAAATACGTAAGCCGCCAGGGGGCGCGGACGGGCGTTGGCAAAGCTTATGGCCTGATCAAGCGAATCGTAAGGCAGGATTGGCAGGATCGGCCCAAAGATTTCATCCTGCATGACGTCCAGCGCCGGATCGGCGTCGACGATCAATGTCGGGGGCAGAATTTTCTCATTTGTGGCTGAGAGATCTTCGTTGGCGGGATTGACCTGAACGACCCGCACCCCTGCGGAGCGTGCTTGCTCCACAAGGCCCTTGAGCCGGTCGAATTGGCGGTCGGTCACGATGTGGGTGACGTCCGGGTTGCCGGACAGGGTCGGGAAGGCCTCGGCAAGTTTTGCCGCAAGCTGGGTGGCGAATTCTTCCATCTTTGCGCGTGGGACCAAGACATAGTCCGGTGCCAGGCAAACCTGACCCGCATTGAATCCTTTGCCCGCGGCGATCCGGGCGACCGCAAGGTTCATATCTGCGCTGGGGGCGATGATGGCTGGGTTCTTGCCGCCAAGTTCCAGTGTTGTGGGCACCATATGTTCAGCTGCTGCACGAAGGACGTGCGGGCCAATGGTGCTGGCACCGGTAAACAGCAGGTGGTCAAAAGGCAGGGCGGTGAACGCCTGTGCGACGTCGACGCCACCGGTTACAACCACGGCTTCGTGAGGGGCGAAGTTTGCTTCTATCAGCGATTTCAAAAGGTCGGATGTGCGGGATGTGAACTCTGACGGCTTCAGCATGACCGAGTTGCCTGCCGCAAAGGCTTCGGCCATTGGGCCAATAGCCAGATAGATCGGAAAGTTCCAGGGGCTAACAATCCCAATGACACCCAGGGGTTGATAATGGATGCGACCGCGCGCGCCCAGCAATCCCAGGGGAAACTCGACTTTTGCCTTCTCAGGGCGCATCCAGCGATCAAGGTTGTCCCGCGCGAATTTTAACTGTTTCACCGTGCCAGCGATGTCGGCCGCGATCGTCTCGTGTTGTGACCGGTTGCCAAAATCAGCCGAGATTGCGTCAATCAGGGCATCGCGATTATCCAATACCAGGTCGATTAGCCGCGCGATGCGATCCTTGCGTTCAGCCGCGTTTGGCGCGCCATGCTCTGCCTGGTGGGCTTTTTGGGTCTCCAAAAGCGTCGCGAGGCTCTCGGCGGGGTTGGGGCTATGCTGGTTCAATACGCGTCTCCTGCGGTTGGTTTTTCGGTGTGCAACCGTCGTCCTGTTGGTCTGTGTGCCCGTTCTGGTCCCTTGGTCACAAGGGTCGGGTTTCGTTTCTTTCCCGCCGGGCTGCGAAGTCTGCGTTGACATTTGTCCGGCGTTATGGAAGGTAAGTGATCGTTCACTAATTAGCAAGAGCGCAGTATGACCCTGACCACAGAAGACAGGTTCAAGACCGGCATGCAGTTGCTGGCGGCCTCAACGACCATAATCACATCAGAATTCGAAGATTCGCGCGCCGGGATGGCCGCGACGGCGGTATGTTCGTTAACTGCCGATCCGCCAGCTTTGCTGGTATGCATCAACCGAACAGCGCGAACATATGGGGTCGTGATGGACAGCCGAAAGTTTGCCGTAAACCTCATACCTGATGACATGACCGAGGTTGTCGGTGCCTTTTCGTCGAAAATGGACAAGGAACAACAGTTCCAAGCAGCCGGGACATGGATCAAAGGAGATCTGGGTCTGCCTGTTTTGAAAGAGTCCGTCGTGTCCTTTGAATGCGTGGTCGACAACTGGGCCAACACGAAGACACATGCGGTGTTCTTCGGTATGGTGAAAGAAGTTCACCTGAACCCGGAAAAATCGGCGCTTATTTATGGGCGCAAGGGATTTCACAAACTCACACCGCTGGAAGGCTGATGTAGGGTTAAAGTGAATTTTCACCTGACTCCGCACGCCTTACACCACCAAAAACCGCCACTAAAAACGACCATCACGTAACTAAAAATTTGCCGTGATGATGCCCGGGAGGAGACACCAATGCCGACGCTTGGACAGCTGATCGACCGAAACGCAGACCGCTTTGGGGATCAAGATGCTTATGTGGAACTGGACCGCCGTCGCAGTTGGCGCGAGTTGGGTCAGCGAACGGATGCGCTGGCGCATGCGTTGCGGTCGCTGGATGTCCGCAAGGGTGACAGGGTCGGCGTGATCCTACCCGACTGCATCGAGGTCGCAGAAACCATCGGCGCTTGCGCCAAGGCGGGTGCAATTCGCGTGGGTCTGAACTATCGCCTCGCCCCGCGCGAAATCGGCGCGCTGATTGACGACGCGGGCTTGGATGTTCTGATCGTGCAGGACACGAAAGTTGCAATTGCCCAAGAGGCGTTGACCTTCAGCAAGCGTCAACCGGTGCTGGTGGGTGTCGGTGCCCAGCATGCGCTGGAGCAGGATTATGAAACCTTTATCGCAGCAGCATCTGATCGCGGGGCCTTCACCCATACATCGCATGAGCAATTGATGATCTGCTACACAACCGGTTCAACCGGTTTGCCGAAAGGTGCGATCTATCCTCACGCGTTGATGATCGAGTCGATGGGTGTAATCGCTCTGACGGAAGGAGCGGGTCCGGACGATGTCTGGTTGCACGCGATGCCGGCATCGGGCGTTCCGATCATTCACCTGTTGCGTAACATGTTCCACGGCACCAAATGCGCTATTGTCGGCGAGTGGAATGCTGAAACGGCGCTTAAGCTTATTGACCGTGAGCAGGCGACGATCTGCGTTCTGGTGCCGACAATGCTGAACGACCTGCTGTCTTCCGGCCTGATTACGCAATACAATTGCTCGTCGATCCGGCAATTGGGGTATGGGTCTGCGCCAATTCCACCCGCGACAGTGCGCGATGCTCTCAAGGCTTTCGGGTGCAAGTTCTTGCAGATGTTTGGCACGACCGAGCTGATGGGCATGGGCATGATGCTGACCGCAACGGATCATGAACGCGCTTTGAAAGACGGGCACAACTGTCTGGAAAGCGCGGGTCGAGCACTTTATTACGTGGACGTGCGTGTGGTGGATGAGCGGGGCAATGACGTTCCAAACGGTGAGGCGGGCGAGCTGCTGATACACTCGCCCTATGTGATTCCGGGCTATTGGAACCAAGCGGTGGAGTATTCGGAAACCGTCCGTGATGGTTGGCTGCATACCGGGGATATTGCTGTGATCGATGCCGAGGGTTACGTACATCTCAAGGACCGGGCAAAGTTCCGCATCAAGTCCGGCGGATATAACGTGTTCCCGGTTGAGGTCGAAAACTGTCTGGCTGAGCATGATGCAATCGACGAAGTCAGTGTGTTTGGTCTGCCCGATCCGAAATGGGGGGATCGGATTCATGCCGTTGTCACTCTGAACTCTGACACCGCTGTCAGCGGCGCGGAACTGCGTGAGTACTGCCGGGGTAAGATTGCCAACTTCAAGATCCCGAAAGATATCGAGATTTGGGATGCATTGCCCAAAGGCCCGACAGGTAAAATTCAAAAACGCGAAATCATCGAGATTTGCAGTCGCGACGATCAAAGCGGCGCGGCCTGAGCGCCCTTCCTGACCGAATGCTCTTGGTCAGGAAATGAAAGGTCGAAAAACAGTGTGAGGCTTGATCGTTGAAATGCGGTCAAGCCTCGTCGTTTCAATGGCCCACCTCAAATGAAGCAGGCCATCTGGTTGGGCAAGCGACTTAGAAAAATCTCCGTCGCTTGCCTTGTGTATCTACGCCTCCATGTGGCGCAGAACCGATCTCTGAAAGTAGGTCAGCGGAGATTCAGCCCCCGGACCAGCGGCCATTTTGCCAACCACGTATTTGGGCGACATCATCGCACGCTGCATTTTCTCGACGACATACACATCTTCAGTCTGGAAGTCCTGCGTTTCCAGCGGATGCACCTTCCAGTGCGAACTTTTGATCATGCCGGATACTTTGTCATAGCCGGGGATATCCTTGACGGAACCGCGGCTCGACATCCATGATTTTGCGGCCCAGACATAAGCATGCAACCGTGTCACACCTGCGCTTACAGGCTCCATCACTGATATCGAGAAGGACCACGGGCTTGCCACGATCAGGGTTGTCGGGAACAACATGTAGACGCCACCATAGCCTTCTTTCTCAGCATGCGGGATTTTCTTCGCATTCCATTTGTCCATGCGCGTTGACACGAAATTCGGAACACGCGAACGCACGGTTTCATTCTCGGTCGAGTACCAAACCTGATTGTCGCCATAAGGGTCCCAGATGTTCTTGTCCTGAGTTGGGCCGCCAAGAGTGTTCTTGTGCAGATAGGCCAGATGGTATCCGTCGATCGCGTTCTCGAAGAACACTTTCCAGTTGCACTGCATTTCATAGGTTACAGGTTCACCGTAAGATATCAGTTCAGGGCTGGTGATGTCGTGCGGCCAGACAACATCTTCCAATCCGCTGAGCCATTCTGACAAGTCCTGATCGGGTTCGGGATTGACAAAAACAATGCCCTTGAACACCGCGACCGAAGCCCTGTGCAGGCCGTTTTCTTTTTTGTTGATGTCCGGGAAACAGGCTTGCTGGTCAGGGATACCACGCAGCGCGCCATCCAGGCCAAAAGTCCACGAGTGATAGGGGCACACGATCGTCTTGCCCGCATTTCCGCAGCCGTGGTCCAACAGTTCGGTTCCGCGATGTCGGCAAATGTTGTGGAACGCACGCAGTTCGCCGTCGTTTCCGCGGATTACGACCAGGGTAAAGTGCCCTGCCTTGGCCGTCATGTAATCGCCCGCATTGGCAACCTTTGACTCGACGCCAGCAAACACCCAGCTGCGCGAAAACAGCTTCTTGTTTTCCTGCGCCAGCCATTCATCTGATGTGTAGGCTTCGGGTGGCAATTCCTGGGTAGCGACCTCTGGCATTTGGTTTGGCTGTTGCATGAATGATCTCACAAATGGCTGCTAAGTTTTCATTATTGTCATTGTTGACAGGTAACCTTGAACGCGGCATATGTCAATGCAAAGTGATCGTTCACTAATTTTGACGATTTGGAAGAAATTGGCCGCAAGAACTGCGGTTAATCAAGATTTCAAGGGCTCTTGTCCTGAGCCTGATGGAGAGACTGGAAACGCTATGCCGCGCCCGAGTTTAAAACCGCAACGGTCAGAAGAAATCCTTGATGCCTATATGACCTGCGTGGCCCGGTACGGGCTTGATGGCGCCACCCAACAGCGTGTCGCGGCCGAGGCTGGTGTGAAGCGACCATTGTTACGGCACTACCTTGGCAATCGTGACCAGATGATTGAAGCGCTAAATCAGCATGTCGCAGACGCGTTCAACGCGCTGACATTGGAGTTGGACTGTCATCTTACGCAGATCGAAACAGGCGATCAGCTCTTGGAAATCCTATTTGCCGAAGATGAAGAGATCGACCCACGGCTTGCTGCTGCGTGGCAGGGGTTGTCCGCATCAGTCGGGGACCATCCCGAGCTTGCGGAGCCGTTGCTGGAAGTTCTGGCACGTTTTGTGGCGGTTCTTGAGAAATTCCTTGCTCGCGTGTCGCCCGACGCCACGCCAGAACGGGTGAGGGCCGCGGCGCATGGCATTTCAACGATCTTCCTGTCCCTTGATTCACTGGCCGCACTTGATGCGCCGACCAATTGGCGCATGGAATTGAAACGGGCGGCTTCATTGCTGACGAAAACATTGTGATTGCTAGGTCGGATCGCATTCGACACCGTCAGCGGGGCAGACCCTCTTCGGTTTGTGCCTGCGTAGATAGCCAGTGACGAAAGCTGCGCAGCGACGGGTCGTCCGACTTGGTATTAGGCCAAACAAGATAGTAGGCGCCCATCATCTCAACCGCGTCCGGGAAGGCTGCGATCAGTTTGCCTGTCGCGAGGTCCTGTTCGATCAAATAATTGGGCAACAACGCAACGCCAAGACCGTGAACCGCCGCTTGATTGATCGTTGTGTATTGATCGTAAATCGTTCCGGGCAATGCGTCGGGATGGCTAGTCCCCATATGACTGAACCATTCTTGCCAGGCGTGGGGCCGGGTCTGGATGTGCAGCAATGGTAGTTTCAGCAGATCTCGCGGTGATGACGGCGCACCTTTGGGCAGCAGGGATGGCGCGCAAACCGGCAATACACTTTCCACACGCAGCAACAGCCGATCCGTGCCGGGCCAATCGGGTTCACCAAAATGCAGCGCCGCGTCGAAGGGTTCAGAGGTGAAACTGAACGGACGCAGGCGGGTCGACATGTTGATGGTTATTTCCGGGTGCATGCGGGCAAACTCGGGCAATCTGGGCACCAGCCAACGCATTCCGAACGTCGGCAAGATGGCGAGGTTCAGGGTGCCGCCTATAGGAGCCACGTGCAGCTTTAACGAGGCCTGAGCGATCTGGTTCAGACCTTGCCGGACCTCGGCTACATATTCCTGCGCAACCGGGGTCAGCAGCAGGCGTTTGCGATCCCGGCGGATCAGATCGACACCCAATTGGGCTTCCAGTGTTTGTAATTGCCGGCTGACGGCACTTTGAGTCAGGGCAAGCTCATCCGCGACCGCAGAAGCCGAGCCTAAGCGATCCAGCGCTTCAAGGGCGCGGAGTGATGAGATTGAGGGGAAAAGGCGGCGAGGCGTTACCATCTATGCGGTCTGCTCATGAATTGCCCCGTTATCTTGCAGTTATTTGCGCTTTGTTCAAACATCTTGTTGATTGTCTGCTTCAGTAATTGGCTGGGCCTTAAGTCCTCGTCACTGCCACTGCTGCGCATCATAGATCCACCCTTCCTTATGCTGTCCGGCCCAATAACCGATCGCAAACAGTTCGGTCATGTATTCGGGGTCGAAGGGTTCCTGCGGCTTTCTTTGAAATTCCTTGGGGATATAGGTGATGTTGGCTTGAAACCCGTCCCGGTTAGCGAGGGTCAGGATGCTTTCGATATTGCCAAGGCTTTGCGAACGGATCAGCATCTCGAACGCGCGGTTAGCCACTGCGGTTGCATTTCCGGGCAAGGGATCGAAACTCGGTTCCAGCGTTTTGTTGTGGATTAACCAAATGCGGTTTTTTTGGTTGCTCAGCCCAGCGTCCCGCAATAGCTGACGCATCTGCAAGTCGTATGGGTAGGCAAAAATCTCGCGGGTCAGACCGCCATCCACATGCAGTTCTTCGCGTTGAACTTCGCCATTGATCACTTTGATTGTAACTGGTTGGAATACGACAGGTATCGAGACCGAGGCCAAAATTACATCCCGGATCAGCTCCCGTGCGCCCGGTGTGTCGGTTTGGGCGATAGCTCCGATGTTCCACAGCACCGGACGTTCCGCGTCGATGTTGGTGGTGCCGATCAAAAGCTGGCGGCCCAATCTGTGCTGCTCCGCGATCTCGCGGATCAGATCGTCGGTAAGTTCTTGCTTGATCGCCGCTTTCAGTGGCGTTGCTTTGGTCAGGAATCCGCGCCCAAAGACGGCACCCGAAACGTCTAATCGCACGACATCCCGGGTCGCGGTTTCAGTGTAGAACCGCTTCAGACGGCTGTCATATTCCGGACCGAGGAAAGCAAAGGGCGCAATCAGCGCGCCGGTGGAGATTCCGGTGACCACATCAAAGGACGGGCGTGTGCCCTTGGCGGTCCAGCCATTTAGAACGCCGGCCCCAAAAGCTCCGTGCTGGCCGCCGCCTGACAACGCTAGAATGTTCAGGCCTTGTCCCCTTGGAACCTGTGCCAGCGTCTTGCGCATATCCGCATTGAGGGTTGCCAGACGGTCGCGGCTATCATCCTCGAAATACCGGCTGTCCGGGGTTACGCCAACCGGCAGAAAGGTTTCGTAATTTTCGGGCGTCGGCGTAAGTGCTGTCCGATCATAGCTGCCGGCACAGGCGGTTAGCATCAGCACGAGGGCGAAATTGACGCAAATCTTGAATGAGGGCATAGATGAATTGTCCGTCTTGAAAGTGGTGCCGCTCTGTATAGTGCCAAGCATATTTTGTTGAGTGCCAAATCTCTGCAGGCGCCTTAATCTGATTGTATCGTTAGGTAATGTGCGAGATGACACCGATCGAAACGGCGGGCATTGCAAGAGTGCGCTTACTTGCTTCGTTTGATTGTAATCTTTAAATTGTCACCATTGACAGTTGATTGCTGTTTGCCTATCTCGTTTCAAAGCACCGTAAGATCGGGCATGTGTTAATCACTGTTGCTGAGGTCAAAACGCTTAGCTTGCCAACCGTGAAGACGACGGTCCGAGGAGGGGACAGCATGCCGCAAATGTACCATGAGTTACCTGCAGAAGCGTATACATCGCAGGAGTGGTTCGACCGTGAACAGCGAGAGATATTCTCAAAAACATGGCGGTTTGCCGGCTTTATGGAAGATTTGCCCGAGCCAGGCCATTATCTTTCGGTTCAGGCGGGATTGAACAACTTGTTTATCGTCATGGGAAGGGATCGCAGGCTGCGGGCCTTCCACAACATCTGCAGACATCGGGGCACCCAATTGATCCGCGCCGTGGGAAAGACCCAAAAAGCGCTGACTTGCCCCTATCACGACTGGACCTATGATCTTGAGGGCAACCTGATCTCGGTCCCGGATGAGCATCGCGAATATAAGTCCGTCGACAAATCCTGCCTTGGCCTGAAACCTGCTTCGGTCGATATCTGGAAGGGTATGTTGTTTGTGCATCCTGACCCGAATGCAGGGTCGATCATGAAATGGTTTGGCGACGTGGACGATAAGGTCGGACCACACGTGCCAGAAGAACTGGTGGAACACGAGGACACCTCGAACATCTATGAAATCAAGGCCAATTGGAAAATCGTCGTCGAGAATTACATCGACGTCTACCATCTGAGCCACCTGCATTCGAACACGTTGCAGATGTATGACCACGCCAATGCGCAATATGGTTGGTACGGGCCGCACTACATCTTTTGGGAACCGCCGGTCGAAGAGTTCGCCAAAGATCAGAACAAAAAGCTTCAGATGCCGCGGGTCGTTCCCGAAGATCAGAATGGTGCATGGGTGCCGATGCTGTTTCCAGGGGTCGGAATTGGTGCGTCAGAGGACGTGTGGAACGTCTTTATCATTACCCCGCTTGCTCCGGACAGGACGCGGATTCTGAACCGGACGCGTGTTGCCAATGCCTCGGGCTGGGAGTTTTCGAAACAGGCCACCCGGTCGGCGTCTTTCTGGAACAATTTTGGCATCAAAGGCAAATATGACGGTGATGATGCGTATGATAAAAACGATCCGATGGCCTCGGGCGATTTCACGCAAGAGGACATCTATGCCTGTGAACAGCAACAGAAATCCCTGACGTCGCCCTATTTCGAGGTTGGTCCAGCCGCAGTTGGGGAAAGCCCGGTGGTTCAGCACCAAAGGGTCGTTCGCGATTGGTTGCAAGAAGAATGATCAACCCCGACGGCCGGTTGTCGATTGCGACTTTGCTGCGGGTCTTTCGCACAAAGATCGTAACGACCTGGGGTCTGACCCTGGTTGAAACGGCGTTGTTTACCCTTCTTCCCCTGTTGATCGGCTATTCGATCGACGGTCTGTCGAATGGGGACTGCACGTCGTTCATCCATTTCGGTGTTGCGATGGCGGCGCTGTTGGTTGTGTCGACGTTGCGGCGTATTTATGACACGCGGGCCTATGGCACGATCCGCGTCGAATTGGGCAAGGCGCAGGCCAAGCGGGATGCGGGGCGCGAGGTCTCGGTGCTGAATGCGCGTGTTCTGATGGCGCGCGAGCTGGTTGATTTTCTGGAAAATGAGGCCCCTGAATCGATGGGTGCAGTCGTGCAGGTTCTGGTCTCGGTCGGTATTCTGATGTCCTTTCACGGGGCACTTGCCACCGCGGCAGGGGCCGCTGCGGTGATTATCATGATCATCTTTACCTTGTTTTCGCGTCGCTTTTTCCGCCTGAATGGGCTGTTGAACCACCAGTCAGAAAGACAGGTTACTGCGTTGCAAAGCATGGATCTGAAAAAGATCGGCCAACACTTGTTTCGATTGCGCACGCATGAGGTTCGGTTGTCGGATTCCGAGGCTATTGTCTACGCTGCGATTTTTGCCGTCTTGCTCAGCATGCTGGGCTTCAATCTGTGGTTTGCAGCGACGCAAAGCGGGGCGACGGCAGGGCAGATCTTCTCGGTTGTCACCTATTCGTTCGAGTTTGTGCAATCGGTTGTGGTTTTACCGATGGTCTTGCAAAGCCTTGCGCGCTTGTCCGAGATTACCGAGCGGATCAACGCGCCAGCATCAAAACAGGGTGCCAATGCCTAAACCGTTCAATTCAAACACCCGGCCCATTTCGGGTATCATCACACATCCTGCCCATTCGCACGGCACGAATTTCGGAGGCTCAAATGACCAGAGATTTTCACCCGCTTGAGGTGCTTGAAACGCGTAATGAGATCGGCGGGCAGGCCAAATCCGTCATGTTCGACGTGCCGCCACATCTGGCCCAAGACTTTGCCTGGCGTGCCGGTCAGCACCTGACCCTTCGCTTTTGGATCAAAGGTGAAGAGGTGCGCAGAAGCTATTCGATCTCGTCTTCGCCCGTTTCAGGGGATCCGCTGCGTATCACCGTCAAACGGGTGAAAAAGGGGCTCGTCAGCAACCATATTAACGATACAGTTCAAAAGGGTGATGTGATCGACGTCATGCCGCCATTCGGCAGTTTTTGTCTGGATACAGACACGGAGGAACGGCGCACACACTATTTCTTTGGGGCGGGCAGTGGTATCACCCCGTTGCATTCCATGCTTCAGTCCGTGCTTTTGGCCGAGCCGTGGTCGGTTGCGCATCTGGCCTATGGCAATGCAAACGCAGACAGTATCCTGTTCAAAGATGAGTTTGCCGAATACCAACAGACGTTTCCGGAACGCCTGACGGTGCATCACCTTCTGTCCAAGCCTTCAATGTGGTCCAGTTTCGCCTATTGGCGTAGGGGTGTCATCGACAAGGATGCGATCGAGGCACTGATCACGGAAAATCCGCCTTATGCCCAGAATGCCCAGTACTACATCTGTGGTCCCGGCGGGATGAACAAAGCGGTCAAAGACGCGCTTATGTCTCTGGACGTGCCTGCCGGTCGGATACACATGGAAAGCTACGGCGGCGCGCAAGAAACCGATGACAGTGTCAAGGGCGTTGATGCCGTTGTGGACATAACGCTGAACGGACAGCGACAATCGGTTCAGATGACATCTGGTCAGACGATCTTGCAGGCTGCTCAACACGCGGGGTTGGAGCCGCCATATTCCTGCCAGTCTGGGGTCTGTGGGGCGTGCCGGTGTCAGGTGAAAAAAGGCGCGGTTCATATGCGGGCGCGAACCGCTTTGGATGATAATGAGATCGCGAAAGGTGCCGTCCTGTCCTGTCAGGCGGTTGCCACGACGGACAAGCTTGCGGTCAGTTACGATTAACCCGGCCATTGGCCGGGCCGTCGCCGTCAGGTTTTGTCTTCCAGTGTTTCAGCCAATTTCAGCGCAGCGAAATAGGACGAATAACCCCATGTTTTTGGAGGTTTGAGCGGAATGAAAGCATCCGTAGTGATAAACAGGTTTACGATTCCGTGGGCGACGATCTCACAGGCTTGTTTGTCGGCTTTCGGGTGCGACGCAAGAACGATATCTATCGCGACCTTATAAAAGGCCTCCATCGATTCCAGCAGCGGTTTGCGAAGTTCTGGGTAGATCTCAATCGAGTTGACGAGGGCCTGGTAACAAATGTTAGTCCGCGGATCCATCTCGCCGTCTGAGTTAAACAAGGCTTCGATCAGATTACGGACACCGGGGTGACCGGCCAGTGCGGCGCGCAATGTCTCACTCTGTCTGTTGAATGTTTCGACGACATGCTCACCTAGCGCCAGAACCATGGCTTTGCGGTTGCCAAGGTGATGACGGATCAGCGGACGCTTCAACCCGGCCTGCGCCGCGATATGTTCAAGCGTGGCACCTTCGACACCATACAGTACGACGCACGACATAAAGGCATCGAGGACTTCTTTTTTACGTTGATCTTGTACCGAGGGTCGACCCATGCGATTACCCTTACACAGAAACGGAATTTTAGAGATATCTTAGTTGAAATTGACTGTCAATACTGACAGTCAATTTAAGTTTAGAGTGTCTACCGCTCTTCAGCGCTTTCTGCATTAGTGCCCATCGTTCCAGACGATAATCTAACGCAAGCAGTGTTCAAGCGTCCCGGTGGGGCGAACTGTTTGAGGGCGGTGGGTCTAGGTGAAAAGCCCAAGCCTTTCTCCTCCCGCCACATCCGCAAATCTGTTGAGATTTGGGAACAGAGTGTTCAGTGCCGAAGGTTGCACACCAAACCAAATAGATAGGTCAGCATAAAGTTGATCGGTCGAGGTCGTTGGAATCAAAACACCGTCACCCACATCAAGTTTGTTGTCGCTGGCCAGGCCGAGTTCGGGGTAGTCCCCCAGAATCAGCCCGCCTTTGACAGCATTGCCCATAACCAGGGTATTGCCGCCCCAACCATGATCCGTACCGTTGCCATTCGACGTCAGCGTCCGGCCGAAATCTGATCCGGTGAATGTCACGACACGATCGGCCAACCCCATGTCGTCAAGCGTTGCCTGAAAGGTGCCGAGCGCTTCGGACAATACGCGCAGCATACGGGCATGGTTCGCCAACAGTTCATCATGATGGTCCCAGCCAATATAGCGCACGAAAAACGTTTGCTGCTCGTGACCCAGCCGGTCCGAGGCGGCAATCGTCTTGGCAACCATACGCAATTGCTGTGCAAGGTCCGAGGAGGGGAAGGACCGGGGTATCTTGATCCCACGGGTCGCGGATTTAAACGTCTCGTGTTTGGACTGCGCGTCGCGGGTCAGGTTCAGATATGTCTCGCGAAAGGGGTCGCCGTTTTGATCGGCATTCATCATTCGGTTGAAACTGTCCAAAAGCAGGTTGTTGAGCGGACTTTTCTCTTCTTTCACGTACAGACCGACGCTGCCCTTGTCTGTGATTGCATATGGCAAGTCGATCTTGCCGTTCTGCGCAATGTTGTTTCCGGCCAATGAGATGTTCATGCCGATCTCGTGCGCCGATTTTGAGGGCTGTAGGTCATCGGCAAAGAACCCGAACCATCCGTCGTTCACACGCAGATCCGGACGCGAGGTTTGCCAGTGTTTGAACTGGTCCGCGTGGCTCAGCAGTCCCAGGGGGAGTGCGGCCGAGCCGTCGTAGAACTGCTCTTTCCGGACTCGTTCGATCAAGGGCCCAACATTGGCGACAAAAGAGAGGCGCCTTTGATCGAACAGCTCGGCCATTTCGGGCATCGAAGGGTGCAGGCCAAAGCTGCGGCCCAGCCGATCTTTGGGCGTATCCAAGTCCAGCAGCTCACCTCGCGAAAGGGCAAGATTGGCCCGCGTTTCCGAGTATTGGCCGTGCGCGATTTTGTCCTTTGGCACCAGCATGTTGAAGCTGTCATTGCCGCCATCCAACATAACAAAAACAAGCGCCCTGCGGGCCGGTTTGATCATTCCCGTCCCTGCTTGCACCAAACCGGGCAGTGCGGCACCCATCATCGCGCCAGTCGCGGCAACACCGGTCGAGGACAAAAACTGCCGGCGCGTAAAGGATTTGGTCAGCATGGGCTCAGGCCTCCTGCACGGTGAATTCTGGGGAAACGGCAATCATGAAGGCGATGGTCTGCACCACCCATTCGGGATTGTCCGCATACTGAACATAGGCCTGCTTGATCCGTTTGCGCACTTCGGCATCAGTCCGACCGGTCAACAGTACGGAAATCCGATCTATCAGCTCATCATGACGGCCACGGTTCTGTGCGATTTTTATCTCTTCGCTCAGGTCGAAGCGCAGCGCGTTCTTGGAATTGGCCCATAGCGTATCGGGGTCAAATTCCATCACCATCATCTGTTCAGGGCCCGTGCCGATCTGAGTCGAGACCAGCGGCAAGTAGCCGCCAAAGAACCAGTAGTAGATGTTGTTGACATAAGCGACTGAGGTCGCGGCTGTGTGCAGCTCGAACTCGGGCGCGCGAAGGCCCATTTTCTGCAATGCGCCGTGCGGGGTGAAATCGGGTTTGTAGAAATTGAACACCGTGGGCGCGGACAGCGGATGCATCTGCAGCGCCTCTTGAATGTCATCACCCAGCAGCCACAGCTTGCCGGTTTGGTTATGTGCTCCAAACGCAAGCAGAACCTGCGTGACGCGATGCAGGGGCGATTTCAGCTTTTGGGACTGTACTACTTTTGTCGGGGATTTGTATGCCGAAGGCAGACGTTTGGCGGCAACCTCATTGGTCAATGGGTAGGTCAGGATTGTGCGAACTGCGCTTTTCAAATCTCCGTTTGGACCAAACGCCTGCGACACCGCTTCGACATAGGCGGGCGAGGGATTGGAGGTGACCAGCCGGTTGATCAGATGGGTTGCGATGAACGGCGCGGTCGTAGGGTGGGCAACCAGTTGGTCGATGATCGAACGAATTTCTTTTGGTCCGGACTGATCGCCGGGCAGGGTCAGACGACCGTTCAGCAGGGACTTTGCGCCGCGGTCGTGATAGGCCTCTTCCACGATCATCGGTTTTGTGGCGTCGATGAAAGGCACTGTCTTATAGGCGTTTTCGACCCCGTCATCAAACTGAACGGGATAGCCGTTATAGCTGTTTTCCCAGAACGATGTGTTCCACTCGTACTTATAGGCCGCGGGCAACAAGCCGGTGAAGACGCGAGCAAGCTCCTTGATGTCGCGATTGTCATAGGTCGGGATCGGATCCCCACTGGCATCCAGTTTCTCGGTGCCATCGGGGTTCAGCTCGAACAAGCCAATCGAAAACAGCTGCATGATCTCACGCGCATAGTTTTCATCCGGATGGATGTTCTTTGCCTCGTTCGCCTTTTGATTGGTCATATGCGACAGGTAGATACCCATCATCGGGTGCATCGACACATCGTACAGAAGTTCTGAATAACTGCCGAACGCGTGCTTATAGAGCAGGTCATAGTAATTCGCCATCCCGATGGCATCCAGCTCCAGCGATGACGCGTCCGAGATGACCAGGATCTCGGACAGTGCCTGCGCAACACGCTAGCGCAGCAAGTCGTCGCGTTGCGTCAGGGTGTGGTTCCACCAGGCCATGTGGAAATACCATTTATAGGGCAGGGCGGGGTTGTTGCCGTCGCCGTTGATCGCCCATTCGCCATGCGCGCGTTTTAGGCGCTTTCGGAAGCTTTTCCAAATCTTGCGAGTGGACTTTTCGAACGGCCCATTGTTTCCGACCGAGGCGTTCAGCTGATCATCCAACCAGCGTTCCGGGCCGGTCTTGCTGACCTGATGCAGTAATCTCTGATCGGCCCCAAGCGTGGCCTGCATCAAGAATCGACTGGTGTCTTCCAAGGATGACTTCATGGTGGATGGCGGTCCTTTAGATCTGACGACAGTAACTGGGATTGGCATAAATTGTCATGTGAGACAAAATAAAACTTAGCCCCGCCGTTTCAACCCGAAGAATTCGATATCCGCAAAAAAATGCCCCGTTTCCGGGGCAGTTGGGGTCAAATTTGAAAGGTAGCTTTAGTTTGCGTAATTCATTTTCAAACCAAGCGATGAGGTATTGCCATCGTATTCGATCGCCGCGTCTTCGAAGGCCGGCAACGATCTGACGCCTGCGCCCTTGGAATATGCCCAACCTTCTTGCGGGATCGGCCCTTTCATCTCGAACTGGCCGTTATCGTTCTGGTCATGGTGGATCATGATCGCAAGCTGTCCGGGATTCTGGTTTTTGAGAGTTCCGGAAACCGAGCTACCTGATGCCGGGATCTTTGCGTAGCCCACGATTTTCGCCATTTGGCTTTGGTCAAATGCGGCCTTATCGTCAAATGCCAGGACGTGGATGACGCCCCCGCGTCCGGCGTCAACACCAGTGATATCGATCTGTATGTCCCCAGCCGTAGCCTGGGAGGCCGCCAGAGCCATAAGGCCAGCGAAGAAAGCAGTCTTGGTCATTGAGTTTCTCCTGAACAGTTAACCAATGTAAATTCCGAACAGACGCCATGCGAGATCCTGCACGACGTAAAGCAGCCCGAAGGCGAACCACATGATCGTGATGGCGTAGAAAAGCGGCGGGTTTTCTCGGCTGTCGATTGTTTCAATCAAAAAGGCCTGGCCGGTCATGAAGGATGAGGCGGCCCACCACATGAACAGCAACCCCCAGATCGCGTAGACCTGAAACCATGTGGCCAACAGCAAACATAAGAAGATGATCCAAGAAAGGGGGTGGGATTTGAGGTATTGCATTGAACTTCTCTATCTATTTTCGGGGTTTGTGCCCGCATCAAAGTGGGCACGACGATGGGTTACCTATGCCTCAAAAAACTGCGTGGCTTTAAAGAGGCTGTGTAATATTCTGGCTTGCCGCCATTGCAGATCAGTTGAAGTTCCGTCCACGCGGGCGACGCGCCAGCTGTTTAGTCATGGATTGCCTGAAGCTGGTCGAATTGCGCCTTGTCCAACCGGTAGAACATCAGGGCAACAATCGAGGCCATGTATATGAAGAGGCTAAGGCAGGCATAGTTCCATCCTAGTGCACGGGTGACCTCTGGGGTCAGGTTCGATTGATCTGGCGCTTCCGGAAAGCCAACATATGCCAGAAACATTCCAGAGATCGCTAACCCGCCAGCCGTCCCTGCCTTAAGCACGAATGTGATGACCGACGTGATGATCCCTTCGTTCTGGAAACCGTTCTGGCTGATACCCAATTCGACGACGTCGGCCGTCATCGACGTCAGCAAAGACGTGGTCCAGACAATCAGGATGATTTGCAGAATGCCGTGAACAAACAGCAACCAGATCAAAAGCTCGGTGCCATTTGCAGGGAAGAACCCGATTTCACGCAGCACGTAAGGGGCAACACCCACAACTGCCGAGAGGATCGACAGGTAGATCGCGCTCGACTTTTTGTCGCCGGATCGTGCGATGGGTTTCAGGGTTACGCCCGCTATCAAAGCGCCGATCAGGTTGGCCATCAGGATCAGAGCTATTTGGTCATTATTCAGCTCCCAAAAGAACGAGGTCAGGTAGGTCCACAAAGCTGCTCCGATCCCGGCGCCCACAGCGAAAATGGCCGAGCTTACAAATATGGCAAGTAATGCGGGCAGCTTGAACGCCGCGAAAAACTGTCTGAAGAACCCTGAGATGCTGTAAGTCGCCACATGCGAAATATCCAGCATTCTATTCTGCCATTTGCGCGTGCCCAATGCGGTGACAGTGATAGCCAGCGCTATGAGGATTGCGCCGACAAGGCCTGCTTCCTGATAGCCGGCTTGGTTGAGGATTCCGTAAGGCATCGTGTCAGTCGGAACCAACCAGATCACATACATCGCGATGACCATGATCTGACCGGCAATCCAAGTGACCGAGACCTTGAGGCCAGACAACATGGTTCGTCCGCCATAGTCCTTGGTCAACTCTGGCACCATCGCGTTGTGTGGTACATCAAACAACGTCATCGCCGTCCGCAGAAGGATCGTTGTGATCAGCAGGAACCAGAATAGCTGGGTCTCTGAGGTCAGTGCTGCAGGTGGGTTCCAAATTAACCAGAAAAGGAGCGCGACAGGTATGATCGCCGCGTAGATGAACGGGTGGCGCTTGCCAGCACGAGAACGCGTGTTATCCGACAAGTAACCAACAACAGGATCGGACACAGCGTCGAACATTAGAGCAATGAAAAGGGCAAACCCCACCGTCTCAGCTGGAAGGCCGATGACCAGATTGTAGTAGATAAGCAGGAAGAAGCTAAGACCGTTCGACAAGATGCCGTTGGCAATGCCGCCTGCCCCGTAAAACAGCTGCATGCCGACCGGTGGGCTTTCAGTACTGGTATTCATATTCTCCTCCGGAACTTCTTGCAGCAAGGCGGTGAGTGATCGATCACTCAAAGCAGATCATAAGGATCGTTTTTTGTCAAAGGTGTTAGACAATGGTACCTAACGACCGCGTTTGAGAAGCAAATGACCGCCGAAGCAATAGGCAAAAAGCAGCGGCCATTCGCGTAGTGGAGTGCCAATCCCGACCGCGTTCGCGGTCGGGTGCTTGATCAGAAGTTATGCGACAGGCTCACACGTACAGCGGTGCCGGAAACATCCCGGATCTGCAGGCCCGCGTCAGGTTCGTTCACATCGCCAAGCGTACCATATGTGACATCAACCAGAATTCGGGTCTGACCAATCGAGTGAACGGCACCCAGCGTGATACCTTTGCCGCCGCCTTCGTAGTCGAAGCCAACAAAACCGCCTTCAGGTTCCGAGCGGGATAGAATGCCGTAGAAGTACCATTTCGGGTTCAGCAGGTAGCCGACGCCAATTTGGTAGTCGACCGAATTTTCCGCAAATTCCGCAAGCGGACCGCCAAGAACCGGAGACTCTACGGCGACATCATCCCAGTTCCTCCAACGGATCGATCCAAAGGCACCCCAGGGGCCCCTGATCGCACTTTGCACGTTCAGTGCGACCGTCTGAGGGGTGCTCAATTGCGTCGTCACGTCAGATGGCGAAAGGGGTTGCAGCTGTTCGACACCATCCAGATCGTGATCGATTTCCGAGTAGTATGTCAGGTCGGCGCGAAACGCGATCTCCGGGATCTCATACGCGGCACCCACAAGGAAACCGGGGTTGAAGTCACCCTCGGAATCCAGCGAGTAGCTGAGAGAGGGATTGATCAGCGCACCGCTGAAATCGTTAATCTTTTCGAACCGAACCCCGGCAAAGGCACTGAAGTTTTCATTGAACTTGTACCGCGCCATCAAGGCGACCTCGGTGCCGCGATACCTGACGTTGGTGCCAGCAGAAGGAGCGCCCGTACCGGTTGGGTACAGTAGCTTATAGTTGACCGAGTTGAAGCCGTGGATTGCGACTGCCCATTTGTCGCCTACGTCCTGTTTGTAGGCCAGGGACAGGCCGCTAATGCTGGGTGTGACGTTACCTGTTGGCTGTCCGAACTCAGTGCCTTCGGTTTTTGAGTCGGCCCATCCTCCGGTGATCTCGACATAGCGGCCCTGCTCAAAAAGGAACCGGTTTACCGACGGAAACCCCTCGATCCCGCCAGCAAATGCTGGGCTTGAAATCAAGCCCGCACCCAACGCCAATGTTGCAATTTTCTTCATTCTTCCCTCCCTTTCCTCGGCTTTGTGTCTTTAATTGTGCCGAGGGGATCTGATGTGACCGTGGCGCAAGGGCGCTTTGGCCTGTTGAAAGCGCCGTGGTTTGCGCATGGTCGTGCAACCATCGAATGACGTGTCTTCAAATGGTTGTGTTTCCGGCCTGTGGAACTGTTTGCGGTGCAGAAGGGAGGCGCGCAGCGTGTGGCCGCCGCAATTACATGCGATGGCGGAATGTGGTCTTCCTTTTGAATGCAACGCCGCGCCCCTGATGTGGGCCGCTTTGCAGCAGGCAATACCAATTGGTTCGGCGAACAAGCCGATTGCGCGTTTTTTCATAGTCCCTGTCGTTTTTTGCAGCCCAGTCTTAGGCCGGATTTTTGGTCTGACTATTGCGGTGCGAGTAGCCCCGGGCTGACACCTCCTCGTTGCTTAGAATTTTTGATTGGCGCGCTCCTCCTGGCTCTGCGCCGCGTTTCGGAACAACTGTTCTGCGCGAACCCTACCAACGACCCGAATGTATTCTGGATTGGTCATGGATTTGCCCCTGTTGCTTGCCTGTTGGCAATTTGTTTGTCTGTTATGACAGTTATTTGTTGCACATAGCTGACATCTTTTCAATACGTTTGTATTGTACGTTTGAATTGGAATATTCTTTCGTGGCAAACGTTGTATTTTCAGGGCTTTGATCCAGTTCTCACAAACACCAAGGTTCCGCTCACACTTTTGCGGGATTTACGCTAGGAAAGGCCGATGACGCAAAATTTGACAGAGAATCGGGCCAAACAGCGCGACAAGAACCGAGAACAGAAGCGACGCGAACTTGCCGAGAACGCGATTGCGACAATTGCGCGGGCTGGATACGCCAACACCACCTTGCGGGATATCGCGGCCTCGACCGGCGTGTCGCTGGGCAAAATACAGTATTATTTTCCCGAAAAAGAGGGATTGCTGTTGTATTGCGTAGATCTGTCAGTCGACCGTTTCACGTCACAGCTGAACGAGATTCTAGATGCAGAACTCAGCCCACGCGAGGCACGCGGTGCCTATATCGAGCTGTTTGCCCATTCGATCCTCAACTATGCGCATCTGCACAGGCTTTGGTATGACATCCGCAATCAGGCTATGTTCGATAGCCAGCTCAGGCCGCGAGTTGCTGACGTCGAGGCTCGGTTTGTCGCAATTTGTGACGAGCTCGGAAAAAAATTTGCTGTCGATGATGTGCGTGGTGTGGAAATCTATGTGATGCTGGACGGTGCCTTTCGGTATTACATCCAGCAAAGCATAGCTGGGATGCCAATCACGGCCGAGGACATCGCGCGGCACCTAAAACGCATTATCGGTTACCTGACGGGTGAAATGTAAGCTACGGACCAATACTCCGCCGTCTCGCAATTTGCTTTCCGGGGCGTATTTTCGTTCTATTTCCGCTCGGGTTGAAGACAAGATTTCCCGCCGATTATCTGGGGCTGACCGAGCTCTTGCATGCAGTACATTGTCATGACGGAAAATAAAACAAACGAGGCCGCATTGGCTTTAAAAATGCTGCACCAACCGTGTTTGCTGTGCTTACTGCTACTTCAGTTTGCGCCGATGATGTGGCGCAGGTATTAGGCCTTTTTTCTGCGTCGAGTTGACAGAGTGCGAATGATCAGGCGCCCCTGTTTAAATGGGCTGGCTTAGTTGTTTTCAGGATCGCTGTCGGATCGAGGGTCCTTATACCGGTTCAGGTCCAGCACGCCTGCCTGAATGGGGTCGCTTGCCAGAAACATGGTCATCACCTGATCGCTGGTTTCCCAAAACCCCGGGCTTGTCCTACGCAGGCCATAGGTGGCTACGATATCGATCCATTCGGCCTGCGACCGCACTGATTTGAGGTCGGTTACAAAAGACGCCAGCTGGGCTTCCCGAATTCGAAAGTAGAAATTCGTATAGCTTCCGATCACCCCCGGCAGAATGGTCAGCACGTCGGCTCGCGGATTCCTGCGATCTTTTTCTTCAAACAAGAACGCCACATTGTAATGGGCCTTATCGTGGAGCAGCGAATAGAGAGACGTGGAACCATCTTCGTTGTCCACCAAAAGCAGGGAAACATCTGACAGATACCTGACCCAATCGCCTGTATGATCCGCGAGTGCCCGCAAGTTATCCACAACTTCTGAACTCCCATTCGAACAGTCGTCGCTTTTGCATCTGTTGATCGTGTCCTCGACAGCCCAAAGACCGTTGCCGCGATTTAGAAGTTCCAGGAGGAACTCTTGCTTAGGCGTGTCCGTTTTAAAATCTATGCCAGTCGGAAAACTGTCATCGACACGGCGCCGGTGCCAATAGGTGTGCAGCTCGGCCAGTGCCCCCTGATACCAGGTTTTGTGCATCCTTTGCCTGTCGCCGCGCGGCATGAAGTTCAGGAAAGTGTCCTCACTCTCCATCCGAAGCTCGTCCATGTATAACCGGGTTGAAAGCTGGTGTTCGAGGCGACCGAATACATCAAAACCTGCGACCAAGTCGTAATAGATACGTTCGAACACCGGATAATCGATAACCCATGCGGTTTCCGGGATACCGCCGTGGAACCCGGTCATGGCAGAGGCATTGTCGAAATGCCGAAACACGGTAATCAGCGCCTGGGGATTGGTGCCCTCGCCATCCCAGATTGCGTCATATCCAAACCCGTTTTTGTGCGCCGGGCTGTTGCGATATCGGGCATCCCGAAACTCAAGGTACTTGATCTGGTTTTCGTGGGACATTCCCTGAAGGTCCCCCAAGAACCCAATATCTGCAGTACTTACCGGCAATTCCAGAAAGGCCGCCCCGTCCGCCAAAAAACTGGGGTCTGTGACGGACAGATCGGCATCTGGGTCAAGGAAACTGACCCAGAACCGATCTTCAATCACGTCAACGGCGGTTTCGCCATGGCAGACCGGACCGCGGATGAAGCTGCGCACATAAAACAACGCGTCGTCCAAGAGAAACTGATAACGGCTGCGGGCCGGTATGTTGGCAAAGGTGCTGAAGGGGTTGCCGCCTTCGTCTTCTCCGTACGCAGGCAAGTCGGTGACGGACCAAGCCGGATCAAGGAATAGCTGCTTGTATCGCGCCAAACGATCCGGCCCAAAGCTATAGACCAGATGATCTTTGTGCACGATCGTTTCGTCGAATGCCTGCAAGCGATAATAAAACGGCCTTGCGCCGGGACTATCGAAGGGACGGCGTGTCGCGATGATCTCGATCTTTGATCCCGGTGGGCTGGCGGACCGAACCAGCTGATAAAACTGTCTTGGATTGTCGGTTGGAAAGTGGAGGCGCGCCAGAAACAGATGCTCGTATACATATCTGCTCATCAATTGATGGCGCAGGTCGGGCGTGTTCAGAAAGGCCTCCCAATTTGTGATCTGATCCTGAATGTCCTGAGGGATTTGTGGTGTGGCCGATGGCAAGGGCGCACCATTTTTAAGCCATGACATGAGGGTTTGGTATTCTTGCTCACTCAGTGGGGCTGTGGCGTAGGGCATTCCCGCCCTTGGGTTTGCCGTGCTGAAGGCGTCGAATTCCTGCGTTGTAGGGCAGGTCAAGGGGCGATCAATCGACAAACCAAGCTGGGTTGGGACAGGTGCGTTAGCCGTCAAACGGGCTTGCCTGCCGAGGTTAAGGGAGCGCTGTAACACCGACCCGCCCGCGCCGGTCACCTCGGATGACGGAAGAACGGAAAAGAACCCAAGATCCCGCCACCCGGGAATTGTGTTCGCGTCGATTCCAAGCCGTGTCGGTTGCGCATCTTTTAGTCGTTCAGAGTGGTAAACCGCCTCTTTACTGGCGCCGCGCGAAAGGCCGGCAGGGGATGTCAGCTTGAGTTGGCAGGGCGCGTCATAGCAACTGTGACAGACCACGCAGCGGTGGTTCAGGATATCCTGCACGTTGGCCCAGTCCGCATTTTCCAGCTTGTCGTCAATGGTTGCGCCGGGCGCTGCTGCATCTGACTGGGCCAAACTTTGGTCAGCAAACAAAAATGCAAAAAAAGCCGCAAAAACACAGGTCAAAAAACGGCAGTTTTGTAACGTTCGCAGCATAGATGCCCCCGTCTGAATGGTTTGCTTTCATTGACCATCACGCCAGGCCCAAAGGCCTTAACAGGGTATATTACTGAATTGATATCGTTTGTCGCGTTTCCTGAACTTTTACGTTGAGGCACCGACGGGCGTGTTTGCCGCAGTTTCACATGCGGCAAAGTAGATCTATTTGGAGCTTAGTTCGCCAATAGTGTTAGACCGTTGTACCCTTGATGCGTATAGCCGATCCCACGCTACCAGCGCAAAGGCCAATGCCAATTGCGATCAACAGCTCAAATGTATCGACCGCTGCGAATGAACCATGGGCGAATACGAACGTCGCCAACACCCCGACAATGCCCCCCATCATTGCGCCCAGCCAAACGCGGCGTGTCATCATTCCCAGGGCCAGCCCAAGGATACCCGGCAGACTGATGACGTTGGCCCCGATTGTTCCCAGAATTTCCAGCATTTCGTGTCCCTTTTCAGTCTGCCCGAGTACTCAGGAATGACTTGATGTCATCGCCGTCAGCTGCGGCCTGTTGTTGCAACGTTCCCTGCGCTTTGCTGGCCAAGGTTTCGGTCACTTCCTGATACCGCTCCTGATAGCCGGGTGGCAGGCTATGGGCGATGCCCTGGTGGCAATCGATACAGGTCATGTTTTCATCAATGGCGCGTTGGTGCTCAGAGGCAGCGCGCGTTTCCTGCAACGTGAAATCCATATAGTCGAAGTTGTGGCAATTCCGGCATTCGCGACTGTCGGAGGCCTTCATCTTCTTCCAGACAGCGGTCGCCATGCTCAGACGATGCTCTTCGTATTTCTCGGGTGTACTGATCGTGCCTGCCAGCTCGTGATAGACGTCCTTGACCGCCATGATCTTGGCTTTGATCTTGTGGTTCCATTCATGCGGCACATGGCAATCGGAACAGATAGCCCGCACACCGGAGTGGTTGTTGTAGTGGATCGTCTCACGGTACTCGCCCAGATTGGTCTCCATCGTATGGCACGAGGTACAGAACTCCTCTGTATTCGTAAGCTCAAGTGTCCAGTGGAATCCGCCCCAAAACAGGATGCCAGCCAGAAAACCCGCAAGGATCAGAAAGCCCGAGCTAAAGGCAACCGCCGGGGTCCAGATCCAGTTCCAGATGCGGCCAATCCACCCGCGTTTTTCAGGAGAGTCTGCCATGTTGGTGCTCCTTTCATTCTTGCGTTGGATTAATTGCCCGAGGACGGTTGAAAGACGTTGTCAACCAATGGCGGTGCGTCTGCTTGTGGCACGTGGCATTGGTTGCAGAAATAACGTGTGCCTGCGATGTGATCCAACTCGTTGCCGTCGCGATCCAGATAGTGTGTCATCGACAATGTCGGGGCGTTGCGTTCGCCGGCTTTGGTCCAGTCGTGGCAGGACAAGCACTGATTTGTGCGCGTGTCGATCTGGTATTGCTCGACCGAGTGCGGGATCAGCGGCGGTTGTTGGCGATAGTTGCGCTGCATGCGCCCTTCGACGTTCTTGTGGATCTGTTCCAGAGGGATCAGTTCATCCACATCGGCACCCCGCAGGGTTTCTACCTGAGCTGATTGCGCAAGGGCGAATCCGCCCAAGAGCAAAACGGGGATAAGGGCTATAAGGCCTGTTCGGGTTGGCTTGTTCATCTTGGCACTCCCTCAGATAGGTCTGGCTGCGCGCGGATCGGGCGCGGGAACTGGATCGGTAGGTGCGGCGACCTTGTCGTCGAACCGGTGAGTAAATTTGAAAACGTCGACGGCGCACACGTCGATGCAACGACCGCAGGTGGTGCAGTCAGGGGAAAGGATCAGTGGTGTGGAACCCGACTTACCCTTCAGCGCAGGAGAAATGACCTGATTTTCTGGGCAAACGGCATAGCAATCCATGCAATCATTGCAAGCTGCCCGGTTCAAGGCGCTGACCCGCAGCAAACCCTTGGCACCAATCAGGCCATAAAATGCGCCAACCGGACAGATGTGACCGCACCAGCCGTGCCGCGAAACGAACAGGTCGAACACGAAGATGGCAATGATCATGGCCCATACGAACCCGGCGCCGAAAATCAGCCCGCGATGCAGCATGGTGATCGGGTTGACCAGCTCCCATGCGACCACGCCTGTCATGCCCGAGACGATCAGGACGGTGGCCAGTATCCAAAGGCGGGTGCTGCGTTTGGGCTGCCATCCTTTCGGCAGGTCCAACCGTCTGTGCAACCAGTTGGCCGCGTCGGTGACTGGGTTGATCGGACAAACCCATGAACAATAGACGCGCCCACCAATCAGAGCGTAGACGACCAGAACGATCACGCCACCGATCAAGGCAGTCCATTCCGGCCAGTGTCCGGCCACCGCGCTTTGCATCAGGATCAGCGGGTCGGTCAGCGGCAGCACGCCCAGCGTCAAAGAACCCGCAAGCGTGCCTTGAACGATCCAGATGCCGAACCACGGTCCCAGAAGAAACACAGCCAGAAAGAGCAACTGGCTTGCGCGGCGCAGCAGCAGGTATTTGTGGGCGCGCACCCAACCTTTTTCTTCGATGGCCTCCATTCCGGCCGGCATATGTGTGCGTGCACTCATTGTCCGACCCCCGGCAAATCGTATGCTGGTGCGAACCCGCCCGGTGCGGCAAGGTTGTCGGTGCCCGGTCCGGGCAGTCGGTCCGGCAGATCGATGAGGCCTTCAACAAGGGGGCCGCCTTTGGCCTCTTTCTCTTCCCAGCCTTTGCGGTAGTGATCGGCACTGCTGCCGCGGGCCAAGCGCGCAGGCAGGACCTTGATCGCAGCCTCGGGCAGAACACAGCTTTTCTCGCACATGCCGCAGCCTGTGCAGTGGTCCGCATGAACGGTTGGGATGAACATTGCGTGGTGGCCTGAACGTTCGTTATGGGCCGTTTCCAGCGTGATTGCCTCATCAATCACGGGGCAGACGCGATAGCAGACATCGCAGCGCAGGCCGAGGAAGTTCAGGCAGTTCTCCTGATCGACAAGGACGGCAACGCCCATCTTGGCATCATCAATATTGTCGAGGGCTGGATCCAATGCACCGGTGGGGCAGGCGGCCACGCAAGGGATGTCGTCACACATTTCACAAGGCACATCCCGCGCTGTGAAATAGGGCGTCCCAGTAGCAACCGCATCCACGCCCAATTCTGCCAGTTTCAATGTGTCGTAAGGGCAATCCCGCACGCAAAGCCCGCAGCGAATGCAAGCGGACAGAAACGCCTCTTCCGGTAGCGCGCCGGGGGGGCGCAACGCTTCGGCCGGCAACGCGCGGGCATCGCGGGCAAGCCATGCCAACAATGACCCGGCGACCACACAGCCGCCCGACGCACGCGCCGCATCCTGCAGGAAGCGACGCCGTTGCGGCGAAAGAGGTTTACCTTCAAAGGGCATGGGGACGGCCTTTGCCTCGCTTGTCCGTTACGCGCGCTCGACCTTACAGGCGCATTTCTTGTAGTCGGTCTCTTTCGACAGCGGGCAAGTTGCGTCCAGCGTCAGCTTGTTGGTCAGCTGATGCTCGTCGAACCATGGCATAAAGACCAATCCGCGTGGCACCTTGTTGCGGCCGCGCGTTTCAACCCGGCTGGTCACCTCGCCCCTGCGGGTGGAGAGTACGATCTCTTGCCCACGGCGCAGACCGCGATCCTTGGCGTCCTCCGGGTGCATGTAGACAACGGCTGACGGAAACGCGCGATGCAGTTCGGGCACGCGGCGGGTCATCGAACCCGAATGCCAGTGTTCCAGCACACGACCGGTGGATAGCCACAGATCGAATTCCTCATCCGGTTCCTCGGCGGCGGGCTCATAGGGGGCAAAGATGATCTTGGCCTTGCCGTCCTCGTAGCCGTAGAACTTAACGTCTGCGCCTTCCGGCACATACGGATCATACCCTTCGCGGAAGCGATAGAGTGTTTCCTTGCCGTCGACGACAGGCCAGCGCATGCCACGGGCCTCGTGATACATCTCGAACGGAGCAAGGTCGTGCGCGTGGCCGCGTCCGAAATCGGCATATTCTTCAAACAGACCTTTCTGAACGTAGAAGCCGAAATGCTCCGCGTCGTCGTTGTGGAACCCTTCCGCCGTTTCCGACAGCGGGAACTGGTCGACCTTACCGTTGGCATAAAGCACGTCATACATGGTCTTGCCGCGATGCTCGGGCATCTTGGCCAGCAGCTCTTCGCCCCAGACCTCTTCGATGGTAAAACGTTTCGCGAATTCCATCAGCTGCCACAGGTCCGACTTGGCCTCACCCGGTGCCTGCACCTGTTGACGCCAGAATTGCGTACGGCGTTCGGCGTTGCCATAGGCGCCTTCTTTCTCAACCCACATGGCCGTGGGAAGGATCAAGTCGGCCGAAACTGCGGTGACAGTTGGGTAAGGATCCGAGACTGTGATGAAGTTTTCCGGGTTACGGTAACCGGGATAACCTTCTTCGTTTATGTTGGGCGCGGCTTGCATGTTGTTGTTGCACTGCACCCAATAGGCGTTCAGTTCGCCGTCCTTCAGTTTGCGGTGCTGCAACACGGCGTGGAAGCCGGGCTTGGGCGGGATAGTGCCCTCGGGGATGTTCCATGCGGTTTCGCAGATTTCGCGGTGCTTATCACTCGTAACAACCATGTCCGCCGGCAGACGGTGGGCAAAGGTCCCCACCTCACGCGCCGTACCACAGGCCGACGGTTGACCCGTCAGCGAGAACGGTGAGTTTCCGGGTTCGGAAATCTTTCCCACCAGCAAGTGCACGTTATACATCAGCGAATTCACCCAGGACCCACGGGTGTGCTGGTTGAAACCCATGGTCCACAAGCTCATCACTTTACGGTTCGGGTCCGCATATTGCTGGGCCAGTTTCTCCAGCTTGTCTGCAGGGACACCAGACAGTTCAGAGGTATATTCCAGCGTGTAGGGCGCGACGGCTTCGGCGTATTCTTCAAAGCTGATCGGATCCATCTTGCCCGAGTTCGGATTTTCAGCTTCTTGCTGCAGCGCGTTGGTGTCGCGCAGACCATAGCCGATATCGGTGGCGGTTTTGGTGATGTTGACGTGATTCTTGACGAAGTCTTCGTTTACCGCGCCATTTTGAATGATGTAGTTGGCGATGTAGTTCAGGATCGCCAGATCGGTCTGCGGTTCAAAAACGATGCCGTTGTCCGCCAGTTCAAACGAGCGATGCTCAAACGTCGACAGTACATGCACTTCGCAACCCGGTTTGGTCAGACGTGTATCGGTGAGGCGCGACCACAGGATCGGGTGCATCTCGGCCATGTTCGAACCCCACAGAACGAACGTGTCCGCGTGCTCGAAATCGTCATAGCATCCCATTGGCTCATCAATGCCGAAGGAGCGCATAAAGCCCACAACGGCTGATGCCATACAGTGCCGTGCGTTGGGGTCAATATTGTTGGACCGGAACCCGGCTTTCATCAGTTTGGAGGCCGCATAGCCTTCCCAAACCGTCCATTGCCCGGAACCAAACATACCGACACTGGTCGGGCCTTTCTTGGCCAGCGCCTCTTTCCATTTTGCGGCCATGACATCGAACGCTTCGTCCCAGCTTACCGGCTCGAATTCACCGTTTTTGTCGTATTCGCCATTGGTCTTGCGTAGCAAAGGTGTAGTCAGTCGATCCTTGCCGTACATAATCTTGGACAGGAAATAACCCTTGATACAGTTCAGCCCCCGGTTCACCGGCGCGTCGGGGTCGCCTTGCGTCGCAACGACACGACCTTCTTTGGTGCCAACCAGAACAGAGCAGCCTGTACCACAGAACCGGCAAGCCGCCTTGTCCCACCGGATGTCTGGCGCTCCGGCCTGGGCATTGGCTTGACCGGCCGCCAGCGGAATACCAGCGGCTGACGCCGTTGCTGCGGCCGCAGAGGCCTTGAGAAAAGTCCGACGGGATTCAGAATGTGTCATTGCGTGGGCCTCCGGCTGGTGGTTGGGCTTGGGGCATCGGGCTGCGGATGGGCGTCCGCGAGATCCTCGAAATGGTGATAAGTCAGGGTCAAAGAGATGACGCCTGGGATCTGGTGCAGATCCATGATGGTTTCGGATGCAAGACGGGTTGGAGTGTCTTCGACGACGACAACAAATCGGCCATCTTCCGTTTCAGCGTGAATTTCGACACCCGGCGTGCCCTTCATCACGCGCGCTGCTGCGCTCGTGTGATCAGGTGCGACATGGGCGAGACAACCGCAGATGTTCATTGAGTAGCTTCCATTTGTGGTTGAGGTTGGCGTTCCAGCGCAATGGCATCGGCGGGACATAAACTTGGGCAAATCCCGCAGCCGTTGCATGTATCAAGGTCAAGCACCGGCTCTGCGCGGCCGCCGGTCATCAGTTTGAAACGGATCGCGCTTTGTTCGCAATTGTCCTGACAGATGCGGCAACTGATGCCGTTCATAGATAGGCAGGTGTCCGCTGTAAGCGCGGCGCGCCATAGCCAATCTGGCAAACGGTCAATCATTAACGCTTCGGTTGGGCAAATCCGGGCGCAGTCGCCGCAGAAGGTGCAGGGAGTGTCAGTGGGCTGGAACCGGGGATATCCATCTGTCCCGATGACGATCGCATCTTCGGGGCAAGCATCTGCGCAATCACCACATTTGCTGCATAAATCAGCAAAGCACAGCTCAACCGAGCCCGGAGGTCTGGCGATATTACCGTCCTCTGGTCTAATCCTGGCGCTGAGAAACGCGCGTCGGCTGGTCATTTGTTGCATTGCATGCGACCTGGCTACACTCGATTCCTATGATCGAGTGTATCGCATACCGCGATCCGCAGGGGGCTTTTTTGATTTAGGTCATTTTGACCTGTTAAATATTAGTCATTTAGGAAACTTTAATTTATTTGCCGAAGCGACCCTTTGAGATCATCGGCGAGGGCGCGCGGTCCGGATCAGTAGAAGAAAAACAAAAACCGATCCCAGCGACGTCGTGACAATACCAACAGGCAGCTCTTGCGGGGCAAGCAACAGACGGCTCAGGATATCCGAGCCTGTCAGCAAAGCTGCTCCGACAATGGCGGCGGTAGGCACAAGCTGGCTGTGCAAAGGCCCCGCGATACCGCGCGCGATGTGGGGAACCATCAAGCCGACAAACCCAATTACGCCCGCAACGGACACAAACACAGCGGTAGCAAGAGCGGCCACGAAGAACATCCGGAACCGCAAGCCCTGAACGGGCACACCCAGGGTGGCCGCGGTCAAATCACCAGTCAGCAGCGCATCAAGCCAGCGGCTACGGTACATTGCGTAGGCGAGGATCAATGCTAAACCGGCGCAGACTAGCGGGAATGTCTCCCACCGGGCAAGCCCCAAACCCCCAAGCATCCAGAAGATAACCGAATGGGCCGCACGACTGTCGCCCGCGAAAATCAGATAATTGGTAATGGCTGAAAACAAAAACGAAACCGCAAGCCCCGCGAGGATCAGTTTTTCGGGCGCGCTTGTGCGCAGCCCATGAACCAAAGCCAGCACAATGCCTGACGCGACAAGTCCTCCGAAAAACGCGGCCAGTGGCAGGGTCCAAAAGCCCAACACATCTCCGGTTACTGTTATGACAAAGACAGCCCCCGCCGCAGCTCCTGAGGACAGGCCGAACAGAAACGGGTCCGCCAGATCGTTGCGTGTGGTGGTTTGCAGGACAACGCCGACGATGCCCAACCCGGCACCGATCACGGCGGCAAACAGTGCGCGTGGTAAGCGCAAGTCAAACACGATGCGGTGGAGCGGAGACATCTCTCCGTCCACCAATCCCGTGCCCAACAAGACACCGGCTAGCGCGTCAGAGGCCGGAATGGATGTGGTTCCGTAGACAGTCGAGGTCAGCAAAAGGGCGGCCAATACAGCCGCCCCCAGCAAGAGTGTAAGGCCAAGTCGGCCCATATCAGTTCAGGCCCGGGTGCATGGCTTTGGCCATTTTCGAAATTGCTTCGATATTTGCCGGTCCGGGTGTCAGTTCCTCATAGCGCAGACCAATCCAGCGTTCGTTCTTGACCGCGTCCGTCTGTGACATCACGGGATGGTCCTGCAGGAACTTGAACGTATCCGCGGCGCCATTTCCGGTCTGATAATCAAGTAAAACCAAGAATTCCGGGTTCGAAGCGGCGACAGCCTCCCACGAAGAACGACCCCAGCTGGTGTCCATGTCATGGGTGACATTTTCGCCGCCAGCGGCAGCAATCATCGCGTCAGGAATGGCAAACTTACCAGCCGTAAACGGGGCATCGGCGGGGCCGTCCAGCAGGAAAACGCGAGGTTTCGGCAGGTCGTCTGTCTGTGTCTCAATCGCGGACAGTTCCTCTTTCCAGCCAGATACCAGCTCTTCTGCCTTGTCTTCAACGTGCATGACTTTGCCCAAGCGAAGGACGTCAGTGAACAGTAGGTCCATACTGGCTTCGGGGCGATCCTTATCCAGATGTACGCAGCTTTCGGTCAGGATCATCGTTTTGATGCCGAAAGGCGCAAGCGTGTCCGGGGTCACGTCACCGCCCGGCTTCATGCCATAGTACCAGCCTGCAAAGAAAAGGTCGGGTTCGACAGCGACCAGATTTTCAACCGTCGGGTACTTGGGCGCAAGTTCCGGGATGTCGCCGCGCAGGGTGTCAAACTCGGGGCTGGTTTTGTACCAGCCAGTGATGCCCGTCAGGCCAACGATCTTGTCCTGCAAACCCAGCGCAAAGGCCATGTCGGTCATGTTCATGTCGTGCACGACCAGCCGCTCGGGCTGAGTTTCAAACACCATCGGCTCGCCGCAATTGTCGACGGTGATCTCGTGCGCTGTTGCGGCACTTGCAAGGCCGCTGATCAGTGCTGCGCACCAGAGAGTTTTGTTCATGTTGTTTTTCCTAGTTTGAGGTAGTGGTTCTTCGGATGTCCAGTGCCGGAATCATGCGGCCTTCGTGCTGAAAGCTAAGAAAATCGACACCAAACGTTTCACGGACCCTTTCGGGTGTCAGCACTTCATGCACTGGGCCGAAACCGGTCAGGCGCGTGGATTTCATCAACGCGACATGGGTCGCGAATTCCGGGATCATGACCAGATCATGGACGATCATGACGACCGTAATGCCCAACTCGGCCACCAGCGACAGCATGCGTCCCTTGGCGTCCGGATCCAGATGGTTCGTCGGCTCATCCAAAAACAGCAGCGAGGGGTTCTGCGCCAGCGCCCTTGCGATATGAGCGCGCTGGCGTTCCCCGCCGGATAACACGGCCATCCGCTTGTCGGCGAGGGCGACGAGTCCGGTCAGTTTCAGGATGCGGTCCAATTCCAAGGCGTGTTCAGCGGCAGATTGATCGGCACGGATCGGGATTTGCCCAAGGGCCACATAATCGCGCAGGAACAAACGCCCGTCCGGCGATTCCTGCTGACTGACTACGGCGATCATTCGGGCGCGGTCCATCGCTGAAAGCTGCCGAAGGCTGCGCCCCTTTACCAAAACGTCCCCCAGCACAATCTCTTCACCGCCGCACAAAAGATTCAGCAACGTTGTCTTGCCCGCACCGTTTGGGCCGGCAATTGCCAGGGTTGCCCCTTCATTCAGTTCGAAATTGACGTTTTGCAGCAGTACGTCGCCGTTCAGGGCGTAATACTCCAGCCCGCGCGCCTCAAGGAAAGCTCCGCAAGTCATACGCTTGTCTCCAGCTTTAGCCGTGGTAGGCGCGCCAGGGTCTTTTCAAGAAGGGCAGGCGGGCGCTGCGATGCGTTGGTCCAACCATCCGTGCTCCGGTGGTATTGATGTGCAAATTCGGCCAAAGCATCCACGTCCTCAGCCGATTGGATGTCACCGAAAAGGTACTGCGCTTTGTCTAGTGCCTGAAACCCGACGGTTGTGGGCCGACCGCAACCGGCCATGCAGGAAATGCTGCGGATGTCAAAACTGGATGGAAGCTTGCTTGCAAGCGCAGCGCGCAATGAATCCGCCCGGTCAGAGCCCTTGCAGGTCTCGCAAATCAGAAGGAAATGATCAGGACTGATCGACATGGCCCACTCCGCCTGTTGCCAAGCGCGGACAGAAGGTGCCAATCATGTCATCACGTCTTAGACGTGTCATAAAGCCTCCTTCCAGGACGCCCCGCCCCGGGTTGGTTGAACATCGGATGGTAGGTCTCCTGACTTGCGGGTCGTGGCTTGGCCATCCTTCCCGACCCATTTTGGGCCAGTGGGTATTTGGCGTCGCTCACCGCTTACAGTTGCGGGGGCAGTCACGGACTTGGCGCTTGTTGGCAACCTCACCGTATTCCCTTTTCATCCCTTGGCGAACCATAGGGAACCATCGCGGTGATGCTTGCCCGAGTTCCGAATTTGGGTCAAGCGATAATCCGCGCCGCCCCACGAGCAGAGGTCATTTGTCATTTGCTAATGATCTGACTACGCTGCGTCGCAGAAATGTTTGGGCAAAGGTGGATATGTTCTGGTTCCGCGGGGCGGAACATCCAATGTTTGAAACGACGAACACGCATTCAAAAACAAAGCCGGACGAGATGAAAATTCAAGAAAACAGAACCTATTCTCAACTGAAGGTAGGCGACAAGGCGCAGGTCACCCGATTGTGCACCGTGGACGACTTGTACGCGTTTGCCTCGGCTTCGGGTGACCACAACCCGCTGAACCTGGCGGCCTATGACGGAGATGGAGATGGGCACCCCGAGGCTGTCGCGCCCGCTTTGTGGCCCGCGGGCCTGGTGGCTGCAGTAATTGGAAACATCTTACCGGGGGCCGGTACGCAAACACGTCGGGCGGACCTGAGTTTTCATGCTCCGGTTATGGCGGGCGAAGAACTGACCGCTTTTGTGGCTGTGACCGAAAAGCGTGAAGACGGCGACCTGACCTGTTCCGCCGAAGTGCGCCGGGTCGGGGATAACGCATTGATCCTAAGCGGCACCGTACAGGTCACGCCACCGTCGCGGCATTTGACCTTCGACTCGGTCGAGGTGCCGGGACTGATCGTTCAGCGTCACCGGCATTTCGACGCTTTGTTGGAAAAGGCACGTCCTCTGGACCCGATGCCCACAGCGATCGTCGCCCCGGAAGAACCGAATTCGCTAGGCGGCGCATTGCTCGCCTTGGAAAACGGCATCATTACTCCGATTTTGGTGGGCGACCCGGACAAAATCACCGCCGCTGCCGCCCATCTTGGGGCCGATTTGTCCGGAGTTGAAATCATTGAAGCGCGAGGCCACGAAGTGGCCGCCCAACGCTCGGTCGGGCTGGTCGTTGAAGGTAAGGCCCGGATGCTGATGAAGGGTCATTTGCACACGGATGTCTTGTTACGCGCCGTTCTGCGCAGGGAAAAAGGTCTGAGAACCGGGCGGCGGCTGTCGCATGTGTTCGTGATGGACGTGCCAGGCATGTCTCGGCCCATCATGGTTACAGATGCGGCGGTGAATATCGCACCGGATCTCGAAACCAAGGCCGATATTGTTCAGAACGCCATCCATCTTGCGCATTCTATTGGCATCGAGATGCCCAAGGTTGGCGTCTTGTCGGCGGTTGAGACCATCAACCCGCATTTACCGTCGTCTGTCGATGCCGCGCTGTTGTCGAAAATGGCCGAGCGTGGGCAGATCACCGGCGGGCTGGTCGATGGTCCTTTGGCCATGGACAACGCGGTTGATCTGAACGCGGCGCGGACAAAAGGCATCACCTCACCAGTCGCGGGGGTCGCAGACATTCTGGTTGTTCCGAATATCGAAGCCGGCAACATGGTAGCCAAACAGCTGACATATATCTCTCATGCCGAGGCTGCCGGCGTTGTGATAGGTGCTGCGGCACCGATTATCCTGACATCTCGGGCAGATGATGATGCTTCGCGGCTGGCGTCTTGTGCTGTCGCGGCGCTGCATGCAATTGCTAATGAAAGCAAAATCCATGGCTGAACATGTTTTGGCGCTGAATGCCGGGTCGTCCTCGTTGAAATTCGCGCTTTACGAACTGGTCGAGGACCGACGTCCCAGTATGCGCTGGCGCGGTCAGATCGAGCGGTTGGGGGATGCACCGCGCTTGTTGGCCCAATCAGCAGGGGGGCGGTCTGTCGACCGTCAGTTGTCTGGAGCCAAAACACATGACGAGGCCATCAGCGCGTTTCTTGAACTTACCCGCGAATACCTGCCGGACATTCACGTCCGGGCCGTGGGCCACCGCGTCGTTCACGGCGGGCCAGTCTATTCGGAACCTGTCGTGGTGGACGAGCACGTCTTTGATACGCTAAGCGGTTTCATTCCCTTCGCGCCTTTGCACCAACCCTACAGCCTTGCGGGTATCAAGGCGGCCGCGGCAGCCTTTCCGGGTACCACCCAGATTGCGTGCTTCGATACCGCGTTTCACAGGACACACCCTTGGGTGAATGATACCTTCGCATTGCCTCAAAGATTCTACGAAAAGGGCGTTCGCAGATACGGGTTTCACGGGCTGAGCTATGACTACGTCTCGCAAAAGCTGAAAGACATTGCGCCGGGTTTGTACGACGGTCGCGTCGTCATTGCGCATTTGGGAAATGGCGCGTCGATGTGTGCGGTGTCGGGTGGCCGGGCCGTGGCCTCGACCATGGGATTTTCGGCGCTCGACGGTCTGCCCATGGGCACCCGCAGCGGGCAATTGGACCCGGGGGTCGTGCTTTACATGATGCAGCAAGAAGGGATGGAGGCAGACGAAATCGCTGAGCTTCTCTATCGAAAGTCCGGCTTGCTTGGCCTGTCCGGCATGTCCTCGGACATGCGCACCCTGTTGGCTGCTGACACTCCGGACGCGCGCAAGGCGATTGAGTACTATGTCTTCCGCATCCGCCGTGAACTGGGCGCCTTGTCTGCCGCGCTGGAAGGCATTGACGCTTTGGTCTTTACCGGAGGCATCGGTGAAAATGCCGCCCGTATCCGTCAGATGGTTTGCGAAGGCATGCGCTGGATCGGGATTGATATGGACCCGAACCGAAATGCAGACAACGCTACGGTTCTGTCCACTGATTTCAGCCGGGTACGTATTCTGGCTATTCCCACGAACGAAGAGATGGTGATCGCGCGTGCAGCGGCCAGAATGGCAGAATAACTCCTAATCCGGTTTGTTTTTTCCACGCCGCGCGTATCTGAGCAGAACGCCTAGAACCGTGCTGATAATATCGGGTGACAGCATCCCGATCGGATCGCGCTTTAGGCCGACGATTGTGTTGCGCGCCTCGGCGAAGTTGTCCCGGACTTCGTCCTCGATGTCGTGCAGCGCCATATCCCGCAATTCGACGGCAGCCGAAGTGTCACTTTCGGAGGTCATGGAATTTGCGACCAGTGCGAGGATCACGGCCAGAACAAGGTTCACCCCGGCCACTATGATCGCGGCCAGAGACTTTGACATGGTCTCGGACAGCCAAAAGAACCCGGCGACGTTCAGCATGATTACTGCAAGCCCAACGGCTAACCCGGCAGCAGCGTAAAAGCCTGTGCGTTTCGCCGCGATGGACAGTTGCCTTTGAGCAATAAGACGCTCGGCTCGCAGGATGATCGAAATGTTGCGTGAAATGCGGTTCATGTTCGGGCTCCTACCGGGAACGGCCTAGAAGATAGCCAAGTGTGAAAATCCCAAGGGCGAATAGGATCGGCCTTTTATGTGGAAACTCCTCAAGCTCTGTCATGACTTCTTCTAGTTGCGTTGACCACTCATCCAAGCTTTCGACAATTCCGTCCGTCATCGATTTGTGCGGATCAGCTTGTTTGCCGCTGTTCGAATCTGAGGTGCCTTCTCGTGCGCTGGATTGTTCGGCCAATTGACGCCGCAACTCTGCGACTTCGGCTTCTAGCTGTGCTTTGGTTACCATCACTTGGGTCCTTCGATGGTCGCGCAAAAATCAGGCTCGCGACTTTTTCCTTTGTCGAGGGCCATGTTAATTCGATTTTTTGAATTCGGGAAAGGGTGTTATCCCGATGCAGCGATCAGCACCCGGCCCGGATGTGATCAAGCCTGCGCACGCGCTATCCGTTTATCAATAGTCCGATACCAGCAAGAAATCGGGCTTTGTGTTTTCTTCAATCGTTGCAAAGCGCGGAATGGGATCCTCGAACACATTATCGGTCCGGTCATCGTTGACAGTTGACACTTCGCCAATCAGGCAGTCGCCCTGTTCCGCCCAGAATGCGTGCCAGATACCCGGCATCAGGGTTACACTCTGACCGGATTTCAGCCGCAGCAACTCACCAGGTTGGATGGTGACAGGGCAGTTGTCACTGGGAACAACCGCCGGGTTATCTCGGTCGATACCGCCTTCAGGGTCCGAGGCATAAATCTCCATGACCAGATCGCCGCCGCCCCGGTTGATGATGTCTTCGGCCTTGATGATGTGGCGATGCATCGGGGAGAGTTGTTTGTCCCGAGAAACCAAAAGCTTTTCTGCGTAAAGCATCCCGCGACCTTTGTTCAGATCCTGCACATCGCCATTGCGCAGGGTAAAAAGGAACAGGCCGAGCTCATCAAACCGGCCTTGACCATAGTCGGTAATGTCCCATCCGAGGCCGCGGTCACGGATGCCTTGTGCCTGTGCGCTGCGCATTTGTTCCGGCGACCAGTTGGCAAAGGGGGGCAGGACGGCCCCGAACGAGCGTATGAAGGCTTCGGCTTCGGTTTTGATGTCGTTGATATCTGATCTTTTCATCTCGGTCCCTCAGGGGGTCAAAGTTCATGCGCCCAGGGCGGGTTTGCGCCAGCGCGGGAAACAGTGATGGCGGCAACGTCGGCACCTTTGGCCAACGCCGCGCGCAAGTTGTCCGGGCCTAACGTCCGCAGATCAGCCTTGGATAATCGACCTGCACGGTCCAACTCAGCCAGAACGCCGGCGTTGAACGTGTCACCGGCACCCACTGTATCGACCACCTCGACCGCTTTGACAGGCACCGAAGTTTCAGACCCGTCTGCCAGGTATCCTGACGCTCCATCACTGCCGCGCGTTACGATAACCACGGAAGGTCCTGCTTGCAGGAGTAGTGGGACTTTCTCGGCAAGTGTTTCAGGCCCTGGAACGATCCAGTCCAGATCTTCATCCGAGACTTTCACGATGTCAGATTGAGCGATCATACGGTTCAATCGCGTACGATACCGTGTTTGATCCTTAATAAACCCGGGTCGGATGTTTGGGTCCAGCATGACCGCCCGATCTGATCCGTGACGTTCCAGAAGGGCCGCGTAGGCGTCCGCGCAGGGTTCACATGCAAGACTGATCCCACCAAAATACAAGGCGGATACAGCAGGCAGCTGCTTTGGCATGTCTTCTGGCGTCAACATCCGCCCAGCCGAGTTTTCGTCGACAAAGCTGTAGGTGGCGTGGCCGTCCACAAGCTGTACAAAGGCCAGTGTCGTGGGGCGATCCGATTGGATCACATGGCTTGCTTCCACATGGCTGGCCAGCAGCGCGTCTGCCAATTGCTGTCCGAACATATCCGAAGATAGTCCGGTCAACAGACCCGCCGGCGCGCCCAGCCGACCCAAAGCAATGGCTGTGTTGAAGACGGCACCACCGGAATGGGGTACGAAACCGCGCGAACCCGAGACGGTCGGCTCGGCGATCATGTCGATCAGGGCTTCACCGCAGCACAAAATCATGCCGTGGTCCTTTCTGTAACAGGGTCAGGCGGCCAGTTTACCGCGCGAGCTCACTTTTACAGAAATTGTTAGCGCCAACAATGCCAAATTCATCCTGCTCGGACACATACAAGTTCATTGAACGCCGCAAGTCACTGAACCGCCCACCGGCGTTAAAGGCATCCCGGAACGCATCCTTGAACAGCCACCGGTTTTTCTCGGCGACGCCACCCACAAGGAAAACACCACCTGTCGGCATGTAAGCTACGGCGAGGTCACCCATGATAGCCCCGAGATGGGTTTTGAACATATGCGCAGTTTTGACCGCACTCGGGTCGGATTCCGCCAGCGCGTCCTGCAGTATATCCTTGGCGCTGCGCCTTGGAGCATCGGACTGTCCTGCGGCTATGCTGGCGGCTTGGTACAGAATGGGAAGGCCGGTTCCGCTGAGGAACATTTCCGCTTCGAGCACTAGGCTGTCATCAAAGAAGCACTCGGGCGCGATATGGCGCGCTGCTTTGAAGACTTCGACCTCATCCTCGTGGCGTGGGGACAGTCCGACATGGCCCCCTTCGCCCGACGCGGTATGATACCGCCCTTGGGAATACAGCAATGCGCCGACGCCAAGGCCTGTGCCGGGGCCCACAACCAGCCGGGTTCCGACCGGCGGTGTCTCAGCCCCTTGCAGCACCTCGACATGATCACCGGTGATTTCGGCGACCGACCAGGCGGCGGCGGTGAAGTCATTGATAACAAACGTATGCTTGGCGCCAGTAGCTTTGCCGATATCGCGTTCAGACAGGTCAAGATGCGCATTCGTCAACCGGATTGACCCGTCCCTGACGGGTCCAGCTCCGGCCGCAACGACGGCGCGTGGATCGGTGCCAATCTCGTCGCGCAGGCTGTGAAACGCATCCAGAAGCTCTTGCAACGACCCGGTTGGGTATTTGCGAAGGTCCGTCAGTTGTCCGTTCGAGATGACACCCAGTCGTGTGTTTGTGCCACCGATGTCCGCGACAAGGTTCCAATGCTCGTGCATGGTTCCGGCAGGCTGAGAAATCGGCAGAGAAACAGACCCACCGGACAACGCCGATTTCAGCGCGTTGTACGAGGCTTTTGGCGTCCGTTCGAGCGTATCGAAATCTACATCAACCAACCCGAACCGCTTTTCATAGCCAAAGGACCACTCGTAGTTATCCAACAGGGACCAGATGAAATAGCCCCTGACTGGAACGCCGTCGTCCAGCGCGTTTTGAACGGCACCAAGGTGTTTGTTGAGGTAATCAATGCGGTCGTCATCTTGCTTGCGTTCCGGGCTCGCCATGCCGTTTTCGGTGACATAAATCGGCAAGTCGCCGGTATAATCGCGCACCGTACGGGTCAGAAAGCGCGTCAGGGCATCGGGTTCAATCTCCCACCCCATCTGTGTTTTGGGAAGCGGGCCGGGTACTTCTTCCAGGCTTGGCCATGCGGTATCGGCAGGCGCGATCAGTTTGCGGGTATAGTAGTTCAGACCGCACCAATCGACGGGTGCACCAATGGTGTCAAAGTCGTCTTGCCAACCGGATGGAAGATGAGGTTCCAACCCGTCTAGAACGTTTTGCGGATAGGCTTTTTTGAACACACCACCTAGGAAAAAACGGTTGTATATCCCGTCATAAAGGTCCGCAGCCTTGCCCGCATCAGGGCTGTCATCAGCGGGCTCGGCCCATTCCAGATTGAACACAGCGCCAAGGTTGGACATGCCGAGGCCACGCATCGCCTCAATGGCGCGGCCATGAGCCAGCAGAACATGGTGCATCGCGCGAGCCGTGGCGCGGATGTCGCGCGTTCCAGGCGCGTGATGTCCTTCAAAATGGCTCAGCCAACTGACACACCATGGCTCATTGATTGGTGCGACGCTGTACATACGGTCGCCGATGCGGCCCATGATGACCTCGGTGAAATCGGCAAACCAGCTTGCGATATCCCGGTTGCGCCAGCCGCCCAGATCAGCAAGCGGAGAAGGCAATTCCCAATGATAAAGGGTCGCACAGGGCCGAATGCCGCGTTCCAACAAGGCGTCGGCAAGTCGGTCGTAATAATCCAGACCTGCCTGATTTACCGGGCCACGCCCTTCAGGCAAAACGCGCGCCCAGCTTGTCGAGAACCGGTAGCAATCAAAACCCGCGTCCCGCACCAGATCGAAATCCTGTGGAAAACGGTTCAGGTGGTCACAGGCCAGATCTCCATTCTCGTTTCGCACCACGTTTCCGGGTGAAGCGGCAAAGCTATCCCAATGGGTTTTCCCCGCGCCACCCTGTGCGTGGCCTTCTATTTGATAAGCCGAGGTTGCGACACCAAAGAGAAAATCTTTGGGGAAGTCCGAGCGTGTATATTTCATTTTTCAGAACCTGTTTGGGGCGGGGCCGGTTGAGCCGCCAACTACCAGTTCGGCCTCCAGCAATCTAGTTTTCACCGGGTCTTCCGGAGATTTTATGCGTTCGACCAGCATTTCAGCCGCCATTTCTCCGGCCCTACGTACAGACGATCTTGTAGCGGTGAAAATCGGTACGTCCTGACCGTTCTTGAGGTAAGATAAGTCGTCGTCATGGGCGATGACCGAGACATCTTTGCCCATCTTCAACCCCGCTTCGTTAAGCGCGCGACGCACTCCGATAGCGGAAATCATAGAGGCTGTCAGGATGGCCGTAGGGGGGTCATCCAGGCGAAGCATATCGCGGGTTTCATGGTGGCCATAAACCTCGGTCATCTCGGCGCTGCGCATCAATTCCGGGTCGGGGGACAGACCTGCCTCTTGCAGGGCTTCAAGATATCCGTCGCGGCGACGTTGAGCGAAATCCATATCCTCAAGCCCGTTGATCAGGGCAATGCGACGATGCCCAAGGTCGATCAGAAACCGGGTGGCGCGCAGGAACGAACTTTTGTTGTTCACGTCGATCCAGTCATAGGGCACTTCCACCCCGGTCGATCTGCCATGAACGATAAAGGGCACGCCCATTCTGGTCAGGACCTCGATCCGGTGTTCGTTGACTTTGGGGCCTTGCAAAACAATACCATCGACCGCGCCACGCTGGAAAAGACTGCGATAGGCTTCCTCGATCGAGGTGTCATCTGCATTGGTGAACATCATGTCATATCCATGATCCGAATACTTGCGTGCAGCACCGGCGACAAAATCACCAAAAATCGGGTTTACCATTTCATGCTGGGATGATGAGGGAATCACGTGTCCAATCACCATCGAGCGCCCTGTTGCCAATCCCTTGGCCCGGCTGTTAGGCCGATAGCCATGCTTGGCAGCGGCGGCTTGGACGCGCAGGCGCGTATCCTCGTTCACCTCGGGGTAACCATTCAGCGCGCGGCTGACAGTGGTTTGAGATAAACCAAGGATTTCTGAGAGCTGCTTTAGATTCATCGTCGCCTCAAAGCGCCTTCAAATTTGATCATTTTCAGATTTGCGAGCGCTTCCCGCCCGACTGCCACATCTTGCTGGCACTGCCCTGAATATTAATATTATAGACATCAGTAAACAGATTATTGACAAAAATTGAATGTTAGCGGATAAAGTGCGTCATCCAAAGCGCTTTGAAAAAGAGTCTCAGAGGCGCGAGCAAAGTTGGGAGGAAACTTCATGAAACACTCGCTTTATGCAGGCGCGGCCACGTTCGCACTGATGGCGGGCGCGGCGCATGCCGACAAGGTCACCGTGTTCGGCCCCTGGTTGGGGCCTGATCAGGAAAATGTCGAAAAGGTTTTGGACGGCTTTGCCGCAGCGACCGGGCATGAGTACAGCTATGTCGGCTCGGACAGCTTTGAGCAGCAAATCAGAATTGATGCCGAAGCCGGATCGGCGCCCAACGTAGCGGTGTTTCCCCAGCCCGGTCTGGCGTCAGATATGGCCAAGGCGGGTTTCCTGACGCCCCTGAGTGAAGGAACCGCGGATTGGATTCGCGACAACTATGCGGCCGGTCAGTCCTGGGTGGATCTGGGAACCTATCAGGGCCCGGACGGGCAGGACCATCTGTATGGATTTTTCTACAAGGTCGACGTGAAATCGCTGGTTTGGTTTGTGCCGGAGAACTTCGAAGACGCCGGCTATGAAATCCCGACCACGATGGAGGAGCTGAAGGCGCTGTCCGATCAGATCGTTGCGGATGGCGAAACGCCATGGTGCATCGGGCTGGGGTCCGGCGGAGCGACTGGTTGGCCAGCGACTGACTGGGTTGAAGACATGATGCTGCGCACGTTGCCGCCCGAAGATTATGACGCCTGGGTCGCCAACGAATTGAAATTTAACGATCCTAAGGTTGTCGCCGCGATTGAAGAATTCGGAGCGTTTGCGCGCAACGATGATTACGTGGCCGGCGGAGCCGGTGCGGTTGCAACAACTGACTTCCGCGACAGCCCGAAGGGTATGTTCAGCTCGCCTCCGCAGTGTTACATGCACCGTCAGGCCTCGTTCATTCCCGCCTTCTTCCCCGAAGGTACGGTTGTGGGCGAGGATGCTGACTTCTTCTACTTCCCGGCCTATGAAGGCAAAGACCTCGGCAGCCCGGTCCTTGGGGCCGGCACAGTTTGGGCCATTACCAATGACAGCCCGGGCGCGCATGCGCTGATGAAATACCTGGAGACACCCGAGGCGCACGAAGCCTGGATGGCTCTGACCGGGTTCCTGACGCCACACAAAGGCGTCGATACCTCGGTCTTCTCAGACCCAACGCTGAAGAAGATGAACGACATTCTTCTGGGGGCCACCACCTTCCGGTTTGACGGTTCCGACCTGATGCCGGGCGGCGTGGGTGCAGGCACCTTCTGGACTGGAATGGTCGACTATACGGGCGGAACACCTGCTCAGCACGTCGCCGACGAAATCCAGTCCTCCTGGGACGCGCTGGACTAAAGCGTCTGAGATTGGGCAACCCGCACAGCCGGGTTGCCCGAACCTATCGTCGCAAGGGAGAGCGGCATGCACCCGGCATTTCAAGGCCTGCTGACCATCGCCATCGGCGTGTCAGGTTGCGTGGGCTATTTCTATCTATCCAACCAGTTTCTGGACAGAGTTCTGTTCCCGCCTCGGGGGCCAAATGCTGGCCGAAACATCAACCGCGCGAACATGATCCGGCCTTGGTTGTTCCTGTTTCCGGCACTGGCTGCGCTTGGTCTGTATCTGGCCTATCCGGTCGTCGAAACCCTACGCCTGTCCCTGACTGATCGTGTCCCGGGCGGCGGCTACAAATGGGTCGGGCTGGACAACTATATCCAGATGGCCAAGGAGCCCAAGTTTTGGGAAGCGATGCGCAACAACATGTTCTGGCTGATCATTGTGCCTGCAATGTCGACGGCCTTTGGCCTGTTGGTGGCACAGCTGACTGACCGCATTCGTTGGGGCAATCTCGCCAAGTCGCTGATCTTTATGCCAATGGCGATCTCGTTCGTGGGGGCATCGGTTATCTGGAAGCTGGTCTATGACACTCGTCCGGCTGAACAAGATCAGATTGGCATGCTCAATGCGCTCTATATTTTCTTTGGCGGAACCGAGCCGCAGACGTGGCTGACAATACCGTTCTGGAACAGCTTTTTGCTGATGGTTGTCCTCATCTGGATCCAAACCGGTTTTGCCATGGTTATCCTATCGGCCGCCCTGCGCGGAATCCCCGAGGAAACGATTGAGGCCGCAATTCTGGATGGGGCTAATCCGTTTCAGATATTTTTCCGGATCAAAGTGCCGCAGATCAAAACCACTATTCTTGTCGTCTGGACCACGATTACGATCACCGTCCTCAAGGTCTTTGACATCGTTTTTGCAATGACCAATGGCCAGTGGGAAACGCAGGTCTTGGCCAACTACATGTATGACAAGCTGTTCCGCGCCAACGACTGGGGCGTCGGGTCGGCTTCGGCCATGGTGATCATGCTCTTAGTGGCTCCAATCCTTGTCTGGAATGTGCGCAACGCGCGGAAAGAGATGGAGTAGGGTCATGAGCGATATTGCAGGAACCAAACCCGCCCTTCGCTGGGTCGTCCATGCCTCGGTCCTCTTTCTGGTGGTGCTGTGGGTCGTGCCAACTCTGGGCCTTTTGATCTCGTCTTTTCGCACGGCGGATCAGATCGCAACCAGTGGTTGGTGGCGGTCGCTGTTCCCGTCCGAACAAAATCTGACCCTGCGCAGCGCGGCCCCAGAAACCCAGGTTCTGGAAAACGGGATGTATGTGATCGAAGGCAATCTGTTTGACGATGGGACGAAAGCGACAATCTCAAAATGGGGCGTCAGTTCTCGTGCAGTTGATGCCTTTTCCCCTGGCGAAACAGCAGAGTTGCGCAAGGGCGGCACAATCACGGTAGACGCCAAGGGTAATTACCGGATGGAGAACCCGGAAGAGTTCACCGGCAGTCGTGGATCGCGGGTTTTCGCAACTGCGGAATTGCCGCCTGAGTTTACCTTAGACAACTATCACAAGGTTCTTCTGGCAGAAGACAGTACCGACAGCATGGGGCGGGCGTTTTTTAACACGCTGACTGTAACAATCCCGGCGACGATCATTCCAATCCTCGTTGCGGCTTTTGCGGCCTATGCCTTGGCTTGGATGGATTTCCCCGGGCGCGCTTTGATTATTGCGGCTGTCGTTGGTCTGTTGGTTGTCCCGCTGCAACTGGCCCTGATCCCGTTGCTGAAATTCCATCTGAATATTGGGATTGGCAAAGGATATCTGGGGGTTTGGATGGCGCATACCGGGTTCGGGTTGCCGCTGGCGATCTATCTTCTGCGCAACTACATGGCTGGTCTGCCCCGCGACCTGATCGAAAACGCGCGGGTCGATGGCGCGACCGAGTTTCAGATTTTTACCAAATTGATCCTGCCACTCAGCTTTCCAGCGCTGGCGTCTTTTGCGATCTTCCAGTTTCTCTGGACGTGGAATGACTTGCTGGTCGCCAAGGTGTTCCTGATCGACGCATCCGGACAGACCACCGTCATGACCAACCGCATCGTCGAGCTTTTAGGCACGCGCGGCGGGAATTGGGAAATCCTTGCCACAGCGGCCTTTGTTTCGATCATCGTCCCGCTGATTGTTTTCTTCGCAATGCAAAAATATCTGGTCCGCGGTCTGTTGGCCGGGTCCGTTAAGTAGAGGCGTCTGATGAACGTGCAGAACACCGTAGAACTACATAAAGCAACCAAAGCGTCCGCCGATTGGTGGCGGGGCGGAGTGATATACCAGATCTATCCGCGCAGCTTTCAAGACAGCAACGGCGATGGTATCGGAGACCTCAGGGGTATCACCCAAAGGCTTGGTTACATCGCGTCGCTTGGTGTCGACGCGATCTGGATCTCGCCATTTTTCAAATCGCCGATGAAGGACTTTGGATACGATGTCAGCGACTATCGTGATGTTGATCCGATGTTTGGCAGCATGGAGGACTTTAACTATCTCCTGGATCAGGCGCATTCAGTTGGGCTGAAGGTGATGATCGACCTCGTGTTGTCGCACACGTCGGATCAGCACCTATGGTTCAAGGAGAGCCGATCCAATCGCGAAAATGCCAAGTCCGACTGGTATGTTTGGGCTGATCCCAAGCCCGACGGCACGCCACCAAACAACTGGCTGTCGATTTTTGGTGGGTCCGCATGGCAGTGGGATTCCCGACGCCTGCAATATTATCTGCACAACTTCCTGACGTCGCAGCCGGATCTGAACTTCCATTGCCCAGACGTGCAGGATGCATTGCTGGATGTTGCACGGTTCTGGCTGGACTTGGGCGTTGATGGTTTCCGTCTGGACACGATCAACTTCTATTTCCACGACAAACAACTGCGCGACAACCCTGGCCTGCCGATGGATCAGCGCAATGCCTCTATCGCGCCCATGGTGAACCCCTATAACCATCAGGATCACCTTCATTCCAAAAGCCAGCCGGAAAACATCGCCTTCCTCGAGCGGTTGCGCGCACTAACGGACGAATACGAAGGCCGCGCTTGTTTGGGCGAGGTTGGCGACGCGCAGCGCGGTCTTGAGATCATGGGCGAGTACACCAGCGGCGATAAACGCATGCATATGTGTTATGCTTTTGAGTTTCTCGAAAAACGCGCTTTGACCGCCGCATACGCCAAGCAGGTATTTGATCAGTTGGAAGAAAAGGCTGGCGATGCATGGCCTTGCTGGGCGTTCTCAAACCACGATGTGCAGCGCCACGCGTCGCGGTGGGCGCTAGACGACGCTGCCATCCGTCAGCACGCCGTTTTGATGATGTGCCTGCGTGGGTCAGCGTGCTTGTATCAAGGAGAAGAGCTTGGTCTGCCCGAGGCGGACGTACCATTTGAACATCTGCAGGACCCTTACGGCATAGAATTCTGGCCGGAGTTCAAGGGCCGTGATGGCTGCCGCACTCCGATGGTTTGGGCTGCGCAGGACGAACAGTCCGGGTTCAGTACTGGTGCCCCCTGGTTGCCCGTCAGCCAAACGCAAGCCGAGCAAGCGGTAGACCGTTTGGAGCAACAACCAAACTCGATGCTGCATCACTATCGCCGCGCGATTGCGTTGCGCCACGCGTATTCTGCACTGATGTTAGGGCAGCAGCTCGACATGACCCAGTCGGGCCCGATCCTGACCTTCCTGCGTGAGGACGATGCCCAGCAGGTCTTTTGTGTATTCAATCTGGGATCTGACAGCGCGGAAGTCACACTGCCCGACGGTAACTGGCAGGTGATCGGGGAGGAGTTGGGCGGCGTCGCAGGGGCGGGGACAATAACCCTCGGTGCGGCCCAATTCTGTTTGATGGCTCGGGTACAGGGGTAAGTCATGTCTGAACTCAATCTCACGGATGTCGCTAAAACGTATGGCAATGTCGATGTCCTAAAGAACATTAACCTCGACATCGAACGCGGTGAATTAATTGTATTTGTCGGGCCTTCGGGTTGCGGTAAATCCACGTTGCTGCGCATGATTGCAGGGCTTGAAAAGATCACTGGCGGAACGCTTGAGATCGAAGGCCAAATGATGAACGACGTGCCGCCCGCGCAAAGGGGCATTGCGATGGTTTTCCAAAGCTATGCCCTGTATCCGCACATGACGGTGCGCGAAAATATGGCTTTTGCGTTGAAGATTGCCAAGATGCCGTCAACCGAGGTTGATGCAGCCGTTGACCGCGCCGCTCGTATCCTACAGCTGGAACCGTTTCTGGACCGCCTTCCCAAGGCCCTTTCCGGTGGTCAGCGGCAACGGGTTGCAATCGGTCGGGCGATCGTGCGCGATCCAAAGGTCTATCTGTTCGATGAACCGCTTTCCAATCTTGACGCAGCGCTGCGCGTCGCGACCCGCATCGAAATCGCGCGTCTGAAAGAGGCAATGCCCGACAGCACGATGGTCTATGTCACCCACGATCAGGTCGAAGCGATGACATTGGCCACTCGGATTGTTGTCCTGGCCAACAAGGGGATCGCGCAGGTCGGCACCCCTCTCGAACTATATGAAACGCCTGACAATGAGTTTGTCGCGCAATTTATTGGCTCACCTGCGATGAACCTGTTGCCGGGGGTCATCACGCAGACTGGTGAGAGTACCGTCGTAAAACTGGATGGCGGTGGGATCGCGGTGACCAACATCCCGACCAATGCGGCTGACGAGGGTAAACAGGTGAATATCGGCGTGCGTCCCGAAGACTTTCACCCCGTTGAACGCAATCCGATTATGGAAGGGACTGTGGACTTTACCGAAGCACTTGGCGAAGTCACGCTGCTGTATTTTGCGGCAAAAGACGGGGAGGACCCCACAATCGCAAAACTGCCGGGGGTCCAAAAAAACATGCGGGGCCAAACCGTTGCCGTTTCAGCAGATCCGGGCAAGGTTCACCTTTTTCACCAGGGCCTGTCTATGAGAAAATAACTGTAACCCATACCTGATGGATCGAAGGGTGCGATGCAGTACGCGAATGCCCCTTTTTATATTGCTTGGACCGTTGACTGCGCTCCACTGCAGCAAGTTCCGGGATCTGTGTGCGTTGCCAAAAGCATGCAGTTTACGACTGTTTTTGGCGTGATTTCTTTCGGCCTGGCATAACAGAACCCGCTTTTCCCCAATTGGATTGCGGCCCAAAATCTGGTCCCGGACCGGACGGGCAACTGTGTTAATTTCTCAAGAAACGTTGCAGAAATAGGCTACTTCGGTCTCAATATGTGACTGCGGTCCTAGGAGGTAACTAGCCATATTTGCTAGATTAAATCGCAATCTGGACATACGAAATTCCCAATCCGTCACTTTTGGCCTGACAATGCCCCCGCAAAGTTCTAGCGTGGCACCCATAATAACAAAACAACACAGTCCAATAACGGGAGAACTAAAATATGGCTGAACGGAAAACCGTTTCCAGACGCTCGGTCCTGAAAGGCGCGGGCGCAGCAGCACTGGCAGCACCGCTTTACAGCAAAAGCGCGCTGGCATCTTCGGGTGAAATCAACATTCTGATGTGGTCGGACTATCTGCCGCCCGCATTCCTGCAAGAGTTTGAAACTCTGACCGGGATCAAGGTGAACTACACCGGCATCGGGTCAAACGAAGAAATCATCAACAAGATGAAGGCCACCAAGGGCCAAGGCTTTGACATCGTATCGCCGACGAACAACCGCTCGCTGCAGTGGGGGCCGCTGGAACTGTTGCAGCCCTTCGATATGAACAAGGTTCCGATTGATCTGGTGAACCCCGCGATGGCGCAGATCGGCACCGACGCCTGGAACTTTGCTGACAGCGGCGTGCACTGGCTGCCGCATATCTGGGGTACCGAGGGCATTGCCTACCGCACCGACCTATGGCTGCCCGAAGGCGACGCCCCGTCCTATGGGGACGTCTGGTCCGAAGCAAACGCAGGCAAGACCATGGGCCGCGCGCACTCGATGATGCTGGGCGCGGGTCTGTATATGGAAGCCTCTGGTGAGATGGAGCCTGGCTCTGTGTGGGCCGCGTACGGCGACGAAGACACCATGCGCAAGGTCTGGGGTCAGATCACCGACTGGTGCGTCGAGCGGAAGAACCGGATCAAGCTGATCTGGAACGATGCCGACACCCAGAAAAACGGCCTGTTGAACGAAGGCGTTATTGTTGGCCAGACCTGGGATGGTCCGCCGCTGGCGCTGAAATCGGCTGGTGAGCCGGTGCACTATCAGGCTCCGGTCGAAGGTGCGATGGCATGGGTCGACGGTATGTCGATGCCGACCGGTGCGCAGAACATCGATCAGGTCTATGCCTTCATCGATTTCGCCTATCAGGCCAAGCCTGCAGGTGTTGCCATCGACAGCCACGGCTACAACTCGCCAGTTCTGGGTGCCGACCAATATGCGGGCGACACCTACAAGAAGAACTTCGCCGAGGCCTATCCGGGCGACTCGCTGGCAAACCTGAACCCATGGCCTGCTGAGGCTCCGTGGTATGCCGAAACTCGGACCGAGTTCGTCAACAAGTTCAAAAGCGCCTGATTGCTTTGACAAGGTGCCCTCCGCCACTGTGCGGAGGGCTATCAACCCGCATGCCACAACGGCGTGACGGACGCTATTTCGGTGCGGTCATGGACCGTACCTGACGGAGATACCAAAAATGAGTGCAGGGGTCGGTGTAGATCTTGAGAACCTGTGGATCCGTTTCGGTGATTTTGTTGCCGTGAGGGATGCAAACGTGAACATCCACGGGGGCGATTTCTTTTCGTTTCTCGGTCCCTCGGGGTGTGGCAAAACAACGATCCTGCGGGCAGTTTCGGGCTTTCTGGAACCAAGCGAAGGCAAAGTTCTGATCGGTGGCAAGGATATGCGGGGCATCGGCCCGAACAAACGCCCGACCGCCTTGATTTTTCAGAACCTCGCGTTGTTCCCGCTGATGAAAGTGTGGGAAAATATCACCTTCTCATTGGAGATCAGCGGCGCAAGCGCCAAAGAGCGCCGAAAACGTGCCGATGAGCTGCTGGACATGATCGCGCTGCCCGACCAGGGTGACAAACTGCCAAGCGAGCTGTCCGGCGGTCAGCGCCAACGGGTTGCCATCGCCCGCGCGCTATGTGCGGAACCGGATGTGCTGCTGCTGGATGAACCGTTGTCCGCGCTGGACCTCAAACTGCGCCAGCATATGCGCACCGAGCTGCGGGAGATTCAAAAGCGCGTCGGCATCACCTTCATCTATATCACCCACGATCAGGGCGAAGCCCTAACCATGTCAGACAGTATTGCGGTCATGCGGGCTGGTGTGATTGATCAAATCGCTGATGGTAAAACCATCTACAATGATCCCAACACTGCCTTCGCGGCCTCTTTCGTAGGTGAAAACAACGTGTTCCGCGGCAAAGTTAAACAGATGATGGGGAACGAAGCGCTGATTTCAACGAACCGGTCTGGTGAATTGGTTGCACGTATCTCGTCCGCCAACCAAGGAAAGCTGAAAGTTGGGGATGACGCCATGATGTTTATTCGCCCCGAAGCTTTTGCGATCGCTGCCGATGGTGCGACAGGCGATCACTTTGTCACCGCGCGGGTGAACCACGAAGAATTCGAAGGTAACGTCTTTAACATCTTCACCGAAGGTGACGGCGGTAAAGAGATCAAGGTGTCCTTGCCAAATCTCGGCCAATCCTTCGATGACCACACAGGCCAAAACATCACGTTGGAATATGAGACCCGCAATGCGGTTCTGGTTCCGGCGGGTGAATTGGCCGCGGAATAAGGGGGCCGACTATGCCAGGCTTCCTGAAAGAATTCTTTAACCGAAACGGCATCGGCATGGGCGCCGCAATATTGGGTCTTGTCCTATTCTGGACCATTGGCCTGATCATTCTGCCCCAGCTGTCGATGCTGGATTTCTCCTTCCGTCCGAACCTGCCACCGCCCGAGATTGGCGGGCCCAAGGACGTCTATACGCTGGAGAACTATAAATACCTGATCTATGGCCCTGAAGGCGGCAGTCAGTCCTATAATGCAGTCGATCTGAGGGTCTTTTTCCGCACGCTGCTGGCCGCAGTCTGCGTGACGATCTTCAACCTGGTCCTCTGCTATCCGATTGCCTATTATCTGGGCCAGTCCAAGGGCAACCACATTCGCATCTTCGCGATCATGCTGATCATCCCTTACTGGATCAACGAGATTTTGCGTGCATTTGCCCTGCGGATTATCTTTGGTGAGACCGGTGTTTTGAATACCCTGTTCGTGGGGCTGGGCATCTGGGATACACCGTTTGACTTTATTCGCAATGACATCGCGCTCTATGCCGGTCTGGGTTATGCATACATCCTGTTGATGATCTTCCCGATGTACAACGTGATCGAAAGTCTGGATAAAAACCAGATCGAGGCGGCGCGCGATCTTGGTGCGCCATGGTGGCGGATTCACTGGCGTGTGGTCATTCCTTACGCCAAACCGGGCATCAGCTCGGGCTGTACCATGGTGTTCATGCTAAGCGCTGGTGCGCTGGCCGCGCCGCAAATCCTGGGCGGACCGTCCAGTCTGTGGTTCACGCAGCTGATTTACCAGCAATTCAATGACAACAATGACTGGCCGCAAGGTGCTGCTTACGCCATCGTTCTTCTGGTGACCTGTATCCTGTTCGTGCTGGCGATGATGCGCCTGTTCAAGGTGAACATGGGGGATATCGGGAAATGAACAATTCCTTCCTTCGTGTAAGCATCTGGGTCTATCTGGTCATCTTCTTCCTGTACCTGCTGGGTCCGCTGGTAATCATGTCGGTCACAGCCTTCAATTCCTCGGCCTTCCCGCGCATGACGCCGTGGGAGTGTCTGACCTTCCAGTGGTTCGGCGAGCTGTTTCAGGATCAGCGTATCCTGAACGGCATAAAGAACTCGCTGATCATTGGCGCCGGAACGGTTGTTCTGTCGGTGGCGATGGGTCTGGCCGGTGCGCTGATGCTGACCCAGATCTGGCCTAAGTTACGGGCGACCTACTATACGATCATCATCGCTCCGATCCTGATCCCGGGTGTTGTTCTTGGCATCTCGACTTTGGTGTTCTGGGATCGGATAAATCGGATGCTGGGACTGGGTGCAGATAGCTTCCTGTCTAACGGTATCTTCCTGACGGTAATCGGCCAATCCACCTTTATCGCAAGCTATTGCATGCTGGTTCTGGTGGCGCGCCTGCAGCGTTACGATGTGGCATTGACCGAAGCGGCGTTGGACCTTGGTGCAACGCATGCTCAGGCTTTCCGCAAGATCCTGTTGCCCTTCATGCGTCCTGCGATCGCGTCGGCTGCTGTGCTGGCATTCCTCGCTTCGTTCGAGAACTACAACACGACCACTTTCACCTTTGGTGAATACCCGACGCTTACGATCGAACTGGCCCAAAAGGTGCGCTACGGCATTACACCCGCCATTTCGGCTCTGGCCTTCATCATCGTGGCGTTGACAGTGTTCTTTGCCTTGTTGAACGAAGCCAAGCTGAAGCGTCAGGAACTGGTGGCCGCAGCCCGCAAGAGCGCCACAGTTGAGGAGCTGGCCGGCAAGATTAAGCTGCCCAGCTTCTTTGCTGGCAACATGGCGGCTGTCTTGCTGGTTGTGTTTGCGGTTGCGACGATCACTGTCGTTGGCACCGCAACGGCCTACAAACCCGGCCAATGCATCGCCAATGTGAAAGAGCAGAAACGCTTGGAAGCCGAACAACGCATTCAAGAGCTGCGCAAGCAGCGCGAAGAACAGCGTAAGAAGCGCGAGGCCGAAGAAGCCGAACAAGGTGGTGCGCAGCAATCCACACCGAAACCATCCAACAACAGTGGTTTTGGCAATGTCTTCGCGCCGAATACTCTTGGTGGGGACGCCGAGGAGGAGAGTTCAGATACTGAAACTCCGCCTTCAAACAACGGTGGCTTTGGGGGCGTGTTCGACCCCAACAGCCTGCAGACTGACCAGTAGGTTTTGAAGCTAAATCCAAAACGAGCGCCCGGAGAGGTTATTCCTCTTCGGGCGCATCTTTCTGCGTGATAGCAACGTCACATGCGTCAACGACGTCACCGTTCCATGCGACCGGTTGCGCATTGTAGTTTATTAGGAAAACATGCGTGGCCGTCTCGCGACGGCGAAACCCTTTGGGCATCGGATATAGGGTAACCTCGGTTTTGCGCGCGGCCATTTCAACGACCCGGTCCCACAATGTGTCATCCGGGAAACCTGCCAGATACCAAAGACAGTTTTCACCCAAAAGCGCAGGGGTGCCATCTGCAAATGTCAGCAAATTGGAGGCAGCCCCTGAAACCCTGTCGATCCAATGTTGCGCCGTGCCGCCGCCTTCAACGCCACGGCGGATGTTAGGCGGCAGTGTCTCGACCAAATCGACGTCGCATTTCAGACCGTTCAGACCGGGTCGTGCCCGAGGAATCTGGAAATCATGTGTGATCGCCCCGCTTCGTGGACCCAGGATGAGCAGATCACTGGCCTCCACCAATTGACGCTCCAAATTGTCGCTCACGGTGGCTATCCCCGGAGCAAGGATGAACTTGTAGCCAACACGCGGAATGTTGGTTGAGGACACGAAGTCCACAGACAAGCCCGCCCGCCGCAAGGCGCGATACGCCGAGAAAACCAGACGAAAATAGTCAAATCCCGCGCCCTGAGGCTGTGTCGACCAAGCCCAATCCGAGGCGTAGTCGAACAGGATGGCCACCTGGGCCCGTGTTTGCACAACGTTGCCTATTTCTGACAACGCGTCCGAAGTCTGCTTTGCCTCGGTCAGGGCCGGGGCAGGGCGGTTGTTGGGTGTCAGCAACCCCGCATGCATTTGTTCTTGTGCAAACGGGGCCTGCCGCCAGCGGAAATAGCTGACGACCTCTGCCCCGTGCGCCACTGCCTCAAGTGACCAAAGCTTAACCATTCCGGGTAGTGGCGCCGGATTGTATGGTGCCCAATTCACCGGGCCGGGTTGCTGCTCCATCACCCACCAACGCCCACGCCCGACCGCGCGATACAGGTCATGATGAAAAGCCTGCATGTCCGGGTCGCCCTGCTGAAGAAAGGCGGTTTTGTGCGTTTCATCCGCTTCAAGCCGGTCAGAGAGGAAGCCGATTGGATAGCTGTCCCATGTGGCGATATCCAGATCTTCGCCAACCTTGAAATGGTCGAAATCCAGCACTCGGCCCATATAGTTGTGCAACAAAGGCGCATCGGTCAAAGCGCGCAGTACATCTGCCTGGGCTTTGTTATACGCAACGACCTGATCCGAACTGAAACGCCGGAACGCCAGAACATGCGCCGGGTTGGGTTCGGTCACTGTCTGATTGGGCAAATCAATCTGATCGAAATCGCGATACTCCATCGCCCAGAATATGTTGCCCCATGCCTCGTTTAGCGCGTTAATGCTGCCGTATTGATCCTTTAACCAAAGCTGAAAGGCATGCAGAGCGACGATGCCGTAGCTGACGGTCGTATCGTGACAGCCATATTCATTGTCGATTTGCCAGGCCGCAATATGCGGGTTTCGTCCATAGCGCTCGCCCATGATCCGGGCAATGCGGACGGATTCTTGGACATAACCCGAATGGCTAAAACAATAATGCCTGCGTGAGCCGAATTTTCGTGTATTCCCCAGAACATCCACTGCCAGCATGTCTGGGTGTTTCTCAAGCATCCACCGCGGAGGCGTCGCAGTGGGCGTCCCCAGCACAACCTTGAGCCCAGCCGCCCCAAGCGTTTCGATTGCACGGTCCAGCCAACCCAACTGCAGTTCGCCTGGAGCCGGCTCCATTCGGCTCCAGGCAAACTCACCGATCCGGACCCAGCTTATGCCAGTTTCAACCATCCGAGCTGCGTCTTCGGCCCACATGGCCTCGGGCCAATGTTCCGGGTAATAGCAAACACCAAGTTCTGGTTTCATAGAAGGACTCTGTGTTCTGCCTGGCCTGTGCCCGCGTCCAATGCGCCAAAGGTCATGCCATTGGTTGGTTGTGTTTCAACAGTGTCTGCGTCCAACCCCTGACGGGCAGTGGTGCAAAACAGTGTTGTCAGATCGTCGCCGCCAAAAGCGGGACAAGATGTATGTGCGGCCTGAAACGAGACGGCATGCCGAAACCGCCCGTTCGGATCATAGCAGGCGACACGGTTTGCCCCCCATTGGGCGATCCAGATATTGTCTTCTGCGTCAACCACTGCGCCATCGGGGTAAAGACCATCAGCGCTCAGGTCGAGAAACACCGTGCTATTCCCTTCGGGCCAGCCCGTGTCAGGCTCCAGCGAGCAGCGCCTGACCTGTTGTGTGACTGTATCGGTGTAATAGACACAGGACCTGTCTGGGGCAAAACAGATCGCGTTCGAGATTGTAACCTCGGGCACAAGCAGGCGCAGCTCACCCTGCCAGTACCGATAGATCGCACCAGCCTGCTTTTCAGCGTTCATTCCCATCGTCCCGATCCAGAACCCGCCCCACGGGTCTGCGCGCCCGTCATTGGAGCGGGTGACCGGGTTGTTCGCCTCAAGCGAGACGATCAGATCTTTTTGACCACTGTCCAAACCAAACCGCCACAAACCGGTTTCCGAGGCCATCACTATTGTATCCCGGTCCACCCAACCTGCCGCTGAGACATGTTCCGAAAACTGCCAGCTGTGTTGCTCGCCCGCTGTCTGCGTCATCAGACGTTTGTTGATGATGTCGAACCAGAACAGTTGCTTGCGTTCAGGATGCCACAGCGGCCCTTCGCCAAGCTCACATGGACGGTCGTCAAAAACAAAGCTCATCCAGCAGCCTCGTCATAGGCAGCGACGATCCGCTTGGCCTGACCAGCAATTTCCGCGACGGACATCCCCGGTTTGAACAGGGCCGATCCGATGCCAAACCCGTCTGCCCCAGCCTTGATCCATTCGGCGAAGTTCTCAGGTCCAGCGCCACCAACGGCATAGACCAAAGTACCCGATGGCAATACAGGTCGCAGTGCGGCCAGACCAACTGGCCCGGCAATGACACCAGGGAACAGTTTTAAGCCAGTGGCACCAGCTTTTAGCGCAGCAAACGCCTCGGTCGGGGTATAGACGCCCGGCCAGCTTTGCATGTTAAGCGCGACAGAACGCACAATGACCTCGGCGTCATAATTTGGGGAAACGATCAGCTTTCCGCCAACTTGCGAAACGGCCTCTACCTGCTCGGGGGTCAGAACCGTACCAGCGCCGATCAATGCTTGATCGCCGAATGAGCTGGCCAACGATTCAATGCTGTTCAGCGGGTCAGGCGAATTCAACGGCACCTCGATCTTGTCGATACCAGATTCGATCAGAGCATGGCCTACATCGACGGCTACTGACGGTTTCAAGCCACGCAAAATGGCGATGATGGGGCGGCTCATGCGGTTTGCCTCGTAAGTTTGCGGGCCTGCGCCAGACCTGCCAATGTGCATTGAGTTGCGTTAGCGGTGTCTACGAAAGCGCCCTGTAGTTGCAGCGCACGTGCGTAGATTTGGGACATCCCCTCAGCGCCGATGATTGCCAGCTGCTGCCCCAACCAGTAGGGGCGTGTTGCGCCCAACTCGGCCCCGATCAAAAGCCCGGATAACTTGGCTCGGGCTGTCTCCTTGTCCTGATCGTGCAACAAATCCGCCGCTCGCAGTCCGAACAGGCGCGCAGCCAATTGTTCGGGTTTGGACAACGCGTCTGCCGTAGCTTCTGCGAAGGCGTCGGCGTCCCAGCCGTCACCGACCGAATGCTTGAGCACTGATTGCTCGGAGAGCAGTTCAAACATCTCACCTGTCATGAACGTTCGAAAGCTCACGACTTCTCCTGCGCTGATCTGAACCCATTTTGAATGCGTCCCGGGCAGACAGATAACCCCGTCCCAGTTCGGGCGGGTTGCCAGAAAGCCAGATATTTGAGTTTCCTCACCACGCATAACGTCTGGCGGTGCGTTCTGTTTGAGACCAGGCACCACAAATGCGCGTATCCGCGCATCGGTTCCCGGTACTCGTATAGGTGCATCCGGCAGCGGCGCTGACGGGACGGCCGAGTAGGGTGCTTCGATCCAACCTTGCCGCGCACCGACCATACCGCAAGCCACAACGTCGACAGGTTCAGCACCCAGCCAGTCGGCGATCAGGTCAAGCAAGGCAGATTGAAACGCATCTCTGCTCAGCCGGGCCATTCCCCGATCAGACTGGGATTGCGCCAGTACGGTGCCGCCCTGCATGGCCCAGGCCCGCAGTTGGGATGTTCCCCAGTCGACGGCTATCCACTCTGCATTCATGGCCTTACCCCGTTACTACAACGCCGCCATCGACGGCCATGCACTGTCCGGTCATCGCGCGGCTGGCATCCGAGGCCAGGAACAATGTCGGTGCGATCATGTCTTCGGGCGTCAGGTGTTCTTTCAGGCACTGGCGCTCCAAATGCGCTGCCAGGTCATCCGGCGTCGCCCACATATCAAGTTGCTTTTGCGTCAAAACCCATCCGGGAGCCAGCGCGTTGATACGAATTTTTTGCGGCCCCAATTCGCGTGCCAAAGATCGCGTCATCCCGGTAATCCCGGCATTCGACGTCGTATAGATTGGGTACCCCGCATTCCCCATCATGTAGCTGATCGAGCTGAAGTTGACGATTGAACCCCCTTTGCCAGTCATTTGGCGCGCAGCCTCCTGACAGGCGAAGTAGTAGGCCTTGAGGTTCACCTCAATCATCCAGTCCCAGAACTCGGCGGTGGTTTCCTCAAGCGAGTGACGCTTGTCGTTAGCGGCGTTGTTGACCAACACATCCAAAGGTCCATGTGCCTCGGCAGCCTTTTGCATAGTGGCGTGCAGCAATTCGGTATCCGTCATGTCGCCCTGCATGAACAGCGGCGCGCGACCATGTTTGTCTCGCATTTCCTCAACGAATGCGCTGGCGTCCGAGCGGCCGATAAAGGCAACGTTTGCGCCCTGGGCCAAAAAACCGTCTGTCAGTGCGGCCCCTACACCAGAGCCGCCGCCGGTAATATAGACCGAGGCGCCGTTTAGATCGTGGAAAGTGGCTGGATGGTCCATCAGTGGCTCTCTCTGGTCACAAGGCGGGTGTCTTTGCCGACGAGGAAATCTAGGTCCGCGCCCTGATCGGCTTGCAGCACGTGGTCGACATAGAGTTTCGCATAACCGCGCGTGTAGTGCGGATCATCCGGTTGCCACGCGGCGCGGCGGGTTTCCAGCTCCTCAGCGGCGACAAGCAACTCCAATTCCCCGTTGCTGGCAGAAACCCGGATACGGTCCCCGGTGTTGACGAGTGCCAGCGTACCGCCTGCCTGTGCCTCGGGGCTGACATGCAGGATGACGGTGCCATAGGCGGTGCCGGACATGCGGGCGTCAGATATGCGGATCATGTCGCGGACGCCTTCCTTCACCAGTTTGGCCGGGATCGGCATGTTGCCGACCTCGGGCATGCCGGGATAGCCCTTTGGGCCGCAGCCCTTCAGGACCAGAATGGTTTCAGACGTTACTGGCAGATCATCCCGGTCAATATTTGCTTTCAAGTCTTCGATGCTCTCAAAAACGTAGGCCTCGGCTTCTGTTTCCAGTAGCGCATCCGTCGCGGCCGAGGGTTTCACAATGGCCCCGTTGGGCGCGAGGTTCCCGCGCAGCACGCGCAGACCAGCGGCGGGTTTCACCGGATCGTCGAAGGGGCGGATGACGTCGGGGTTAAAGCATTCTGCCCCTTCAAAATGCGCCGAGATATCTTTGTTCAGAACGGTTTTTGCGGGGCGCAGGAAGGGTTTCAACTCGTTCAGAACCACCGGCACACCGCCCGCGTAGCAGAAATCCTCCATCAGGTATTTCCCTGAGGGCATGCAGTTCACCAGCAGCGGGATTTCCGACCCGATTTCAAAGTCTTTCAGCGTCAGGTCTACGCCCGCGCGGCCCGCCAGCGCGAGTAAATGCACCACTGCATTGGTCGAGCCGCCAACGGCTGCGTTGGCCAGAATGGCATTTTCAAAGGCCTCTTTGGTCAGGATGTCCGAAGGTTTAAGGTCTTCATCGACCATCTCGACAATCCGTTTTCCGGTCAGGTGCGCCAGCGCCATCCGGCGGGCATCAACTGCGGGTAGGGCGGCGTTGGTCGGGAGGGACATGCCCATCGCTTCGACCAGCGACGCCATGGTCGAGGCGGTGCCCATGGTCATGCAGACCCCGGCGCTGCGTGACATACCGGATTCGGCGTTCATGAAGTCCTTCAGTGTCATCTCACCAGCGCGTACAGCTTCTGAGAATTTCCAAACATCCGTGCCCGAACCAATGTCTTTTCCCTGGTACTTCCCGTTCAACATCGGGCCAGAGCTGACCACGATAGAGGGCAGATCTACCGAAGCGGCCCCCATCAGCTGCCCCGGCGTGGTCTTATCGCAACCACCCAAAAGGACTACGCCGTCGATGCCATAGGCGCGAATAGATTCCTCGACATCCATCGCCAGCAGGTTGCGGAACAGCATGGCAGTTGGCTTCATCTGGGTTTCACCCAGTGACATCACCGGGAATTCGACCGGAAATCCTCCGGCCTCCCACACGCCACGTTTGACGCCTTCTGCCAGATCACGCAGGCCCGAGTTGCAGGGCGTGAGTTCCGACCAGGTGTTGCAGATACCGATGATCGGGCGACCATCGAACGCGTGATCAGGAAAGCCTTGGTTCTTCATCCAAGATCTGTGGATAAAGCCATCCTTGTCCAGCTTGCCATACCAATGCTGAGAGCGGCGTTTTTTTGTCATTGTTTTTCAGCCTTCTAAAATTGGGATCAGGCCGCCTTGGCGGGTTTGCACCAATCTGGCAACCAATCGGCATGTGCCACCAACAGGTCACTAACCAAGCTGCGGATCTGACGCAGGTCCAGTTCAGCGGCCGTATGCGGGTCCATCATAGCGGCGTGGTAAATGTATTCTGGGTTCTGCTCAACCAATGCCCGCACAGTCAGTTCCTGCACGTTGATCTGGCTGCGCATCAGCGCGATCAGCTGGGGCGGAATATCTGTTACGACCGAAGGTTGGACACCGTTAGTGTCGACAAGGCAAGGTGTTTCGACAGCCGCGCCAAGGGGGAGTTGAGGGATCTGTCCAGTATTGGGCAGGTTCCCATACGCCACGTAGGGCGTATCAGTCACGATCGCATTCATCAGGTCAGCGGCGAACTCATGGCTTCGGATCACTTCAATATCACGCCCGTCAGTCAGGGTCTTTGCCTGTTCTTTCCAACTGGCGATCTGTTCCTCGCAACGGGTTGGGTATTCATCCAGAGGGATGCTGAACTGCTCAATCAGGTCCTGGCGGCCATCTTTGATGAACCATGGAACGTATTCCGCCAAGTGTTCTGAACTTTCCGTGCAGAAATAGCCCAGATGTTCCATCACTTCATACCGCACCTTGTTGGGGCAACGTGGCATCAAAAGCGGTGGTTTGGGAATTTGCCCGCCGGCATACCCTTGCCGCAATGCCGGGTAGAGGTCGCGCCCGCCATGCTCTAGCCGCAGGAAAAAGGCCACGTGGTTCACGCCTGCCACCTTGTAGCGGAACTCGTCCTTGGGCAGGTCCAGATCGTGAGCAAGTTCTTCAACGGTGTTTTGGACAGAGTGACACAGGCCGACATGTTTCAGCGCCGGGAAACGTTCTGCCAGCGCCCATGTGTTGATCGCCATCGGGTTCACGTATTGCAGCAGCGTTGCGTTTGGGCAGAGCTGCATCATGTCTTGTGCGACGTCCCACAACACAGGAACCGTGCGCAGGCCTCGCATGATGCCGCCGACGCCCAGGGTGTCAGCGATGGTCTGGCGCAGGCCGTATTGTTTGGGGATCTCGAAATCCGTCACCGTGCAGGGTTTGTAGCCGCCGACCTGGAAGGCGGTGATGACGAAATCGGCGCCTTCAAGCGCGGCGCGCCGGTCGGTATGCTTTGAGACAGATGCCCCTGTTCCGACAGAGCGGATCATCGCCCTGGCGACGGCCTCGCTTTCGGCAAGGCGCACGGGATCGATGTCCATCAGCGCAAAATGGCTGTCGGCCAGTGCAGGTGTCAGCAGGGCGTCGCCCACGATATTCTGCATGAAGATCGTGGAGCCTGCCCCGATAAAGGTGATCTTGGTCATGTGGCAAACCTTTGGTTTGACGTTATTTTACGGCACCGAGGGTCAAACCCGCGATGAAGTGTTTCTGCATGAGGAAGAACATGGCCACCGGCGGCAGAGCCGCGACGATGGAACCGGCACTCATTAGTTGATAGGCCGCTCGAAATTGGGCGTTAAAACTGGTTATACCTGCTGTCACGGGTTGGCTTTCCGCACCCTGTGTCAGGACAACAGCCCAGAAGTAGTCGTTCCAGATGAAGGTGAAAATCAACACACTGAGGGCCGCGATCGCCGGTTTCATCAGCGGTAGGACCACGTACCAGAAAATGCGCCATTCACTGATGCCTTCAACGCGAGCCGCCTCGATCAGTTCGAAGGGCAGGGCGCGGATAAAGTTGCGCATGAACAACGTGCAAAAGCCTGTTTGGAAAGCAATGTGGAACAAGACGAGGCCGGTTTTGGTGTTGTAGAGACCCAACTCCAACGTCAGGTCGCGCACCGGAACCATTAGAATCTGGAACGGGACGAAGTTGCCCGCAACAAACATGAAAAAGATCCAGATGTTTGAGCGGAATTTATAGATCCCCAGTGCAAACCCGGTCATGCAACTAAGCGCAACGGCACCGATCACTGTTGGAATGGTGATCATGAACGAGTTCAGCAAATAGCGTGGCATGTCCGAGTTGAAGAATACCTGCCCATAGTTGTAGGCACCCTCAAAGCTGGACGGCATCCCCCAGTAGTTTGCGTTGGTAAAGTCGGCTGCCGGCTTGACCGAGAACAGCGCTACCGCCAACAGGGGGCCGAGCCACAGCAGCAGTGCCAGGGGCAGCATCGCCTGGTAGGTGATCTGAGCCCCGCGGGGTTGTTTTTCGATGGGTTTGGGAAACATCTTAATGCCCCCTTTCTTCGCGGTACATCGACCACAGGAAATAGGCGATGAAGCACAGCATGATCAGGAACAGGATCACCGCGATGGCGGCGCCATATCCCATGCGGAAGCCGTATTCTGACAGCGCGACTTCGAACATGTAATAGGCAAGCACACGGGACGAACCGAACGGGCCACCCTGGGTCATGATCGAGATCAGGTCGAAAGACCGAAGCGCGCCGATGATGGTGACAACGAAAGCAATGAAGGTGGCTGGGCGTAGTTGAGGCAGGATGATGTGCCACAGCATCCGCCCGCCTTTTGCACCGTCCAGACGTCCGGCCTCGATCTGTTCAGGATCCACAGCGTTCAGGCCAGTGAGATACAGGATCATGCAATAAGCTGTTTGCGGCCAGAGACCGGCAAAGATGATGCCGTAGGTGACGAAACGCTCATCCCCCAGAACATTCAGCGGGCCGAAGCCGAAGAATCCCAGGAATTCGTTCAACAGGCCGAAAGTCGGATCATAGAACCACGTGAAAACGAGTCCGACGACGACCTGAGAGATGACAAAGGGGAAGAAAAACAGTGACTTATAGAGCCGAATGCCCCAGACGGTTTGATTCAGGAACAGAGCAATGAACAGACCAGCCGGGATTGCCAGCAGGTACATGATCAACCAGATCAGGTTGTTCTTCAGCGATATGTAAAACGCGTCGCGATCGGCCAATTCCCAATACAGGTCTTCGTAGTTGCGAAAACCCACATATTCCGCAGCGCCAAGCCCATCCCATTCGTACAAGGACAAGTTGAACGATTGGAACACTGGAATGATCACATAGACCATGAAGAACAGCAGACCCGGGGCCAGAAAGAGCCAGGGCGCTATGCGCTGTTGATTTCTGTGGAACCAGCTTTCTTGTTCAGGGACATCGACGGCTGACATGCGCTCACTCGGTTTTGGATTAAAGGAGTAAGCCGGGTATGCACCCGCCTTACGCACGAAGTGGTGCAGGCCGGGCAAATGCCCGGCCCGACCGGTTTAGTTTTCGTAGATACGCTGACGTGCGCGTTCCAGTTTGGACAGGATACGGTCAGCGTTGTCCGGCTTGACCATGAACTCCTGGAACCCTTCCATCGACACCTTCGCCATTTCAGCAGGTGCGTCACGATCCCAGAACTGGGCGACACCACCGGGGCTGTTGGCGGACAGCATCTCAAAGCCTTGCTGCAGGAACTTGTCGGCATCGACGGACGACTGAGCGTTCACAGGCAGCTGGCCCAGGTTTGCGCCGTTGTTGATCTGAGTTTGCTCATCCGCGGAAACGGCAAAGCGCAGGAATTCACGCGCGGCTTCTTTATTCGATGCGTTGGCCGGGATATGGAAGGTATCAGTTGGCGCATCTTCCGCCAATTCTACATCCGGGTTGATCGAAACGAACTGATAGAAGTCCAATTGGTCGTCGGTCAGTCCCGCTTCGCGCAGCGGAGCAACAGCAAAGTTACCCATCAAATAGGCGGCGGCTTCGCCGTTCACCATGAAGGGCAGGGCCTCTTGCCAGCTGTACGTCTGATGGTTGTCGACGAAAGCGCCCATGTCGATCAGCTGTTTCCAGTTGGCGAAGGTCTGCTTGACCCGGTCGTCTTCCCAGCTGATTTCGCCATTGGCAAGTTGGTTGTGGAAGTCAAACCCGTTGGTGCGCATGTTCAGGTAGTCGAACCAGCCGCCAGCGGTCCACAGGAACTTGGTGCCGATCGTATAGCAGGCACGACCGGAACCGACGATCTTCTGGCAGTTCGCCAGCTCTTCTTCCCAAGTCGTTGGCTCGGTCAGGCCCAGCTCGTCAAAGATGTCTTTGCGATAGTAAACACCCCACTGATAGTAGGTGTAGGGTACACCCCACTGCTTGCCGTCGATGGTCATCGCACCCTTGGTCGACGCCAGATTTTCGGCGATCTCAGGTTCGGCCCACAAGTCCGATACATCTTCGAACAGGCCTGCCTCGACGTAGGGCTTCATGCGGTTTGCCGCATACCACGTCGCCACGTCCGGCGTATCCGCAGTCAGGAAGTTGCGGATCTGGGTCTTGTACGCCTCGCGGTCGATTACTGTTGTTTCGATCTCCAGTCCCGGATGCTGTTCCGCAAAACGGTCGATCATTGCCTCCATCGTCGCGCGTGGCGCCGGGTTGGAGGTATCGAGAAAGATTCGCAGCTCGCCGGTCAGTTCGGCGGCGACAGGTGCGGCAAGTGCGACACTGGCTGCCAAAGCGGCGGCAGTGCGCTTGTACATGGAATGCATGGTTTCCTCCCTTAGCTTCCATTTTATATCTTTGCAGTTCCAAATAGTGAAACTGTGTTTTATATATTGAAAACTACACATCAACTCGGTTAGTCTTGTCAAGACCCTCGTGCCGATTGCGATGGGTTAATTGGAGGAGAACAGGCATCCGTGGCTGGTGACGGAACAATAGGAAAAGCATGTGATGTGCTGGATCAGGTGGCTGCGTTCGCGCGCCCGGTCCGATTCGCAGAGCTGTTGGAAAGCAGCGACTTCCCCAAGGCGACCCTGTATCGGTTCCTGCAAACGCTGACCAATCAGGGAATGCTGTCGTATGATCCGGATCGACAGACATATACGCCCGGGTTGCGGCTGGTTCGGCTAGCCCATGCAGCGTGGACACAAAGCTCGCTCGCGCCAATTGCGCGACCGTTTCTGGATGCATTGAGCCGGGAAACCGGGGAAACGGTGCATCTGGCGCAGCTCGATTCAAATCAGGTGCTGTATGTGGATAAACGCAATGCGGCCCAGCCGATTGAGATGTATTCGCAGGCTGGCAAGGTCGGCCCGGCCTATTGCACCGGCGTCGGTAAGGCCATGATGGCGTTTTTGGATGAGGCCGCGCTGAACCGCGCAGTGTCCCAGCAAAGCTACCACCGCTTTACCGACAAGACACTGACCTCGGAGGCGGCGTTGCGTGCCGATCTCGACCTGATCCGCAACCGTGGCTATGCCGTCGATGACGAAGAGCATGAGCCCGGCATCATCTGCATTGCCTGTCCTATCCTCACCTCGGGCGGGCGGATGTTGGGGGCGATTTCCGTGACCGGATCGACCGAACGGATGAATTTCGACCAATTGGAAACCTGGGTTCCCCGTGTTCGCCGTGTGGCCGAACAAATCGGAGCCGAAGCACAGGCCTGGCGGTTCCCTGAGACCCGTCCCAGTGCCGACACAGACAGGATGCAAGCAACATGACAGGTGTGACTCTGAACCAGGCGATCAAGCGGTATGGCGAGACGCAGGTTATTCACGGCATTGATCTGGAAATCGAAGATGGAGAGTTCTGTGTCTTCGTCGGCCCTTCGGGCTGTGGTAAATCCACTTTGCTGCGGATGATAGCGGGCCTAGAGGAAACGACCGAAGGGCAAGTCCATATCGGCGCACGCGACGTGACCCATATGGATCCGGCCAAGCGCGGCGTAGCCATGGTGTTCCAGACCTATGCCCTTTATCCGCACATGACCGTGGCCGAGAACATGGGCTTTGGATTGCGCATGAATGGTGTGCCCAAGTCCGAGATCAACAAGAAAGTGCAAGACGCCTCGAACATCCTCAAGTTGGATCAATACCTTAAGCGCAAACCCAAGGCCTTGTCCGGCGGGCAACGCCAGCGTGTCGCCATCGGGCGTGCCATCGTGCGGGGCCCCGAGGTGTTTTTGTTCGACGAACCTCTGTCCAACCTTGATGCGGAGCTGCGCGTAGAAATGCGGGTCGAGATCGCGCGACTGCACAATGAAATTGGCGCGACTATGATCTATGTGACCCACGATCAGGTCGAAGCGATGACAATGGCCGACAAGATCGTGGTGCTGCGCGATGGCCGGATCGAGCAGGTCGGCGCGCCAATGGACTTGTATCGGGATCCAGACAATCGGTTTGTAGCGGGGTTCATCGGATCGCCTGCAATGAACTTCCTTGACTGCGATATTGTCGATGGGAAGGTCTCGCACCTGGCTCTTAGTGAACCGTTGGATGTGCCTGTAAACGTACCTGCTGGGATGAACAAAGTGACCCTTGGCATGCGTCCGGAACACATCACTGTGGACCGGGCAGGCGACACTTGCACGGTTGATCTGACCGAAGCGCTTGGCGGCGTGAGCTATACGTATCTTCTGACGCCCAATGGCGATAAACTGATTGTCGAGGAACGAGAAGATCAGCGCAGCAAACAAGGTGAACGCATCGGGCTGTCAGTGCGACCGGAGCGCGCGATGCTGTTCGATCCCGAAACAGGTCACCGCCTTCGCTGAAAAATCCATTTTGTAATTTGAGCGCGCCCGATCATCGATCCGGCGCGTTTTCAATTTTTCTGGATTTTGTATCCAATATCCGTTATGGCGATTCCAAAAGCGTGTGTAACCGCCCAGCCATCGAGGAATTTACCAATGTCGACCAATGTGTTCACCGGCACGATGCCCGCTCTGATGACACCATGCAAACCCGACCGGACGCCTGACTTTGATGCGTTGGTGCACAAAGGAAAGCAGATGATCGACGCGGGTATGTCCGCGGTGGTCTATTGCGGTTCGATGGGGGATTGGCCCTTGTTGACCGATGCACAGCGGATGGAAGGTGTCGAGCGTTTGGTCGATGCGGGTTTGCCCGTTGTGGTCGGGACCGGAGCCATCAACACCAAATCCGCCGTGGCCCTTGCGGCACATGCGCAAAAGATAGGTGCAGTCGGCCTGATGGTCATTCCGCGCGTTCTGTCTCGCGGCAGTTCACCTGCCGCACAGAAGAACCACTTCAAAGCGATCTTGTCAGCCGCCCCCGATGTTCCGGCGATCATCTACAACAGTCCGTATTATGGCTTTGCTACGCGGGCCGACCTGTTCTTTGCTCTGCGCACAGAACATTCAAATCTGATTGGCTTCAAGGAATTTGGGGGCAAAGACGACCTGCGATATGCGGCCGAGAACATTACCAGTCAGGATGATCAGGTAACCCTGATGGTGGGTGTTGATACCGAAGTCTTCCACGGTTTCGTAAACTGCGGCGCAACCGGGTCGATCACCGGGATTGGCACAGCCTTGCCGCGCGAAGCGCTGTTGCTGGCTGCTTTGTCCAAAAAAGCGGCGCAAGGCAATGCTGAGGCCCGCCAGCGCGCGCTGGAACTGACCGAGGCGATTCAGGTGCTTTCCAGCTTTGACGAAGGCCCGGATCTGGTGCTGTATTACAAGCACTTGTTGGTCCTGAACGGGGAACAGGAATACCAATTGCACTTTAACGAGACGGATGAGTTGACGGATGCACAACGCAACTATTGCGAACAGCAATATGATCTTTTCCAGACTTGGTATGCCGATTGGTCGAAACAGGGTGGGGTGATCGCTGAATGCACGTGATCGACAGTCACACAGGCGGCGAGCCGACGCGTGTCATTCTGGATGGCGCGCCCGATTTGGGCTCTGGGCCGTTGTCGGAACGAGCACAGCGGCTGGCGACAGAGCATGAGGCGTTCTATCGCTCTGTCATGTTAGAGCCGCGCGGTCAGCCAGCCATGGTCGCTGCGTTGCTGGTCGAGCCGGTTGATCCGACATGCGTGACTGGTGTGATCTATTTCGATGTCGACGCCGTTTTGGGCATGTGTGGGCACGGAACCATCGGTTTGTCGGTCACATTGGCTCATCTGGGACGAATCGACGTGGGCCAACACCGGATCGAAACACCCGCCGGTGTGGTGACAGTCCAGCTGCACGATGCAAACACCGTTACCGTGACTAACATTGAAAGCCGCAGGGTTCATCAGGCCATTACCCTGGATGTCGCGGACTATGGCCAGGTCACAGGCGACGTTGCATATGGCGGCAACTGGTTCTTCATCGTTGACCCCAGCCCGATCCCGGTCGAGCCTGCCAATATTCGCGTACTGGAGGAAGTAACGGTCGCCATCCGTGAAGCCTCGATCGCGCAAGGGGTTGGTGGCGAAAATGGCGAACCAATTGACCATGTCATCTTACAGGAATCTTCACCGGACCCGGCGGTTCACAGTCGCAATTTCGTTCTGTGCCCGGATGACAATTATGACCGCTCACCATGCGGAACCGGCAGTTCGGCTCGGCTGGCCTGTCTGGCGGCCGACGGGCGCTTGGCGCCGAGTCAGGAGATCATCCAGCAAAGCGTGATTGGCAGTTCCTATCGGCTGTCTTACCAGCCCGGGCCAAAAGGCGGTGTTATCCCCTCGATCACCGGGCAAGCATTCGTCATGGCCGAAGCGACGTTGTTGTTCAACGAAAACGATCCTTTCAGAGCCGGGATCGAAACATGACCTTACAAGTCGTTGTCATCGGCGCCGGAGTAATTGGGATTACGGCCGCGCTCGAACTGCAACGACGGGGCCATTCCGTACTTGTCCTGGACCGCAAGGGCATCGCGGCCGAAACATCAGCCGGTAACGCCGGAGCGTTTGCCTTTTCTGAGGTCGAACCACTAGCCACGCCCGGCATCATGCGCAAAGCACCGAATTGGTTGTTGGATCCGTTGGGCCCACTGTCCATTCCGCCGGCCCACGCCTTGAAAATTGCGCCGTGGATGTACCGGTTTTGGCGCGCCAGCCGAGCGGACCGCTATGAAAACTTGCTTGGTGCGCAAGCCAGTTTGATGGCGTTTTCCAAAACTGCGCTTGATCAGCTGATATCAACCGTCGATGGCGAGCGCTTGCTGCAACGCGATGGACAGATGCAGTTGTATGAAAGCGAGGCCGAATATCGCGCCAGTTTGCCGACATGGAAATTGCGGCGCGAACACGGGATCGAATTTGAACTGCTTGAAAGCCCGGCCGCAATTGCCGAGATGCAGCCAGGCCTCAGCCCTCGGTTCACCCATGCCGGATTTACGCCGAACTGGCTGAACACTGTTGATCCAAAACGATGGGTCGAACACCTTGCTGAGGTCTTTCAGGGTCGCGGCGGTCGGATTGAACGGAAAGATATCCGAACCCTGTCACCGCAGGAAAATGGTGTGCGGGTCGGATGCGCGGACGGAACAATTGAAGCGAGCAAGGTGGTGGTTGCCGCAGGTGCCTGGTCTCACCACATAGTGCAAACATTGGGCGATCGCATCCCACTGGAAACCGAACGTGGATACAATACGACTTTGCCGGAAGGCGCATTTGACTTGCGTATGCACCTAACATTCTCGCGCCACGGCTTTGTTGCCAGCAAAATAAATGGCGGCGTGCGCGTCGGAGGGGCGGTCGAACTGGGCGGGTTAACCTTACCGCCAAACTACAAGCGCGCCGATATTTTGTTGGAAAAGGCGGCGGCGTTCCTGCCTGGACTAAAAACCGAAGGTGGCGCGCAATGGATGGGGTATCGTCCATCGTTGCCGGACAGCATTCCGGTGATCGGCCCGTCTCGTAAATCGGCGGATGTCGTTTACGCCTTCGGGCACGGGCATTTGGGCCTGACCCAATCTGCGGGAACTGCGGAAGTCGTCGGGGCGCTGGTCGATGGGCAAGACCCACCAATATCAATATCGCCTTACGCCGCCACCCGATTTTAAGGAGGGGATATGCGCAGCACTAAGACCATTCATGTCGTGTCGGCCCATGCCGAAGGCGAGGTCGGCGACGTCATCGTTGGCGGCGTCTCGCCGCCGCCCGGTGACACGATCTGGGAACAACGGACGCATATTGCCAACAATCAAACGTTACGAAATTTCGTACTGAACGAACCGAGAGGCGGTGTGTTTCGTCATGTCAATCTTCTGGTTCCGCCCAAACATCCGGATGCTGACGCCGCCTTTATCATTATGGAGCCCGAGGACACTCCACCCATGTCTGGTTCAAACTCGATCTGTATTGCCACGGTATTGCTGGATGGCGGGATCATCCCGATGCAAGAACCCGTGACCACTCTGACGCTTGAAGCGCCCGGAGGCCTGGTTCGCGTGCGCGCTGAATGCCGGGACGGCAAGGCAGAACGGATCCACGTGCAGAACCTCCCCAGTTTTGCGGGTAAGCTCTCTGTCCCGTTAGAGGTTCCGGGTTTGGGCACGCTGACTGTTGATACGGCTTTTGGAGGCGACAGTTTCGTGGTTGTAGACGCCGCTAAGCTGGGGTTTGGCATAACCCAAAACGAAGCCCGTGAAATCGCCCGGACCGGCGTTACAATTACGAATGCCGCCAACGCGCAATTGGGGTTTTCGCATCCCGAGAATCCGGATTGGACCCACATTTCCTTTTGCGCCTTTTGCGGCCCGCTTGAAAAAACCCCGACTGGTTGGCGCGGTAAATCTGCCGTTGCCATTCAGCCCGGAAAGGTTGACCGCTCGCCCACTGGCACAGCGGTATCTGCACGTATGGCGCTAATGGCGGCCAAAGGGCAGATGACGGTCGGGCAAACCTTCGAAGCTGTTTCGATCATCGGCTCGCACTTTACCGGGCGGATTGTTCGGGAAACGCAGGTTAGCGCCCAACCCGCTATCATCCCAGCAATCAGCGGGCGCGGCTGGATCACCGGAACCCATCAGCACATGCTTGACCCAGACGACCCTTGGCCGGGTGGGTATCGGTTGAGTGACACTTGGGGCGTTTGATCAATCTCTGCAATTGCTCTTGTGTCTTTTCCGTTTCATTACAGAAATTTGGCGACGCCTTTCCTTGAGTATAGGTTCTGGATTGCCACCTTAAGGTGAGTGCTTTGAACAGATTGGAGGTGTAATGCACATTCGTCTTGCCGCCTTGGCTATTGTGATTGCCACGTTGTTGCTGTCCTTCAATTCACCATCAAAATCCGGGCCAAGTTACACGCAGCTGGCCCAGTCATGCCTTGGCAACAAAGGCGGCATGTCACATGTGGTCGCGGCCTGCACAACTTTGATGAACGGTGCGGGTGTTACCCCAGAAAACCGGAACACACTGCTGAGATCTCGTGGTTGGGCGTACTACAGCGGCGAACAGTACGAAGAGGCAATTTCGGACTACACCAGCGCTTTGGCTCTCGCTCAGGACGACCCACAGTCGACATTGTGGCGTGCTGTTGCATATGACGCGGCAGGCGACGTCCAATCTGCTGAAACAGCGTATGAAAAAGCTCTGTTGCTTGCCCCAAGCAGCACTGACGCATTGTTTCACAAGGCTCAGTTCGACAGGGGCCAAGGAAACACTCTAGCCGCCATTCATGGGTTGGAGAGGGTTCTGGAACTCGACCCGAGTTATGGGCGCGGGGGAACAGTACTGATCAATGCTCACTACGACATAAATGGACACGACGCGGTCGAACAGTTTCTGGCACAAGCTGAACAGCGTTGGCCCGATCAAACATGGGTGCATAGTGCTCGTTTGAACTACGATCTGAATGTCACAGGAGATCATGAAAGCGCTCTTACGGCATCTGCGACGCTCGCTCGGCTGGAGCCTGGCGAAAATTACGAGTTGTTTATACCAGCCTTGATACATCTGAAAATCGGCGACGAAGACAAAGGCATTGAATTTGTAAACGAATATGCAGATTACGCTGTTCAGCGAGACTGGGCCGAAATGGCTTTCTACAAGCGATGGTATCGCAAAACCTCGAATTGGTATGCTTTGGGTCAAGATGAAGAGTGGTTGCACCGCTACATGCTGCTTGCTGCCTTTGGCAGGCCGGACCTTGCCATGTCCGTACTCCAAGGTTTCCTTGAGGAAACCGGAGAAAATGGTCGCTACATTTCGATACTAGTCATGCGAAAATTCGGAACCTCGGTTCCGCGCGAGGCGGACGCCGGTTCTGTTGAGCATTTGAACGCCGCAATCGCAGATTACCTCGGTCAACTCGAAAAACAAAGCGGCTTCATGGCGTTCGGGCTACCGGAAAAAGTAGCGCCAGTAAAAACCCTCACAACTGGTGCTCAGTAGTTTTGGCGATAACCTCCATCCACATTCTCATACCCGTGGCAATTTGCGCCCCGTTTAGACGATTGATCCCAAGCCAATCGTGATTTATGGGAGACCTTGTCAACACAGAGTCACCGTTGGGCGGTTGGATAAACGCGCCCATCCTTCGCTACCCGTTTGTGGCACACTCTAGGATCGCACGCCCCGAAAGGCTTAAAAAAGGTAAAAGAATATGGCAGATAACTCGAACTTCGACATATTGTATACCATTGTAGACGAAGCGCCCGAACTGGCCAGCGCCTCGTTCCTGCCCATCATTCGCAAGTTTGCTAACGCCGCGGGTGTCAGTGTTGGCACCAAGGATATTTCGCTGGCCGGTCGTATTCTCTCGACCTTTCCAGAAAAACTGACTGATGCACAGCGCATCACCGACGATTTGGCCGCATTGGGCGAGCTGGTGAAAACGCCGGACGCCAACGTGATCAAGCTGCCAAACATCTCGGCATCGGTTCCGCAACTTGTGGCGGCTGTCGAAGAGCTGCAGTCACAAGGCTACGATATCCCGAGCTACCCCGAAGAGTCATCGACCGATGAAGAAAAGGCGATCCGTGCGCGTTACGACGCTATCAAAGGCTCGGCTGTGAACCCGGTACTGCGCGAAGGTAACTCGGATCGTCGCGCGGCGCGTGCGGTGAAGAATTATGCTCAGAAGAACCCGCATTCGATGGGGGAGTGGGCGTCGGACAGCAAAACCAAAGTGTCGTCGATGTCTGGCAATGATTTCTACGCTAACGAGAAGTCCGCCACCATTACCGCCACTCAGGCCGGTGATGCCAAGATCGAATTCGTCGGCAAAGACGGCAGCGTCACTATCCTGAAAGACGCCTGGCCGCTGGCCGAGGGCACAGTTGCTGACGCCACTTTCATGTCCGTCAAGGCGCTCTCATCCTTCCTGACAGATGCGATTGAGGACACCAAGAAAGACGGCACCATGTTCTCACTGCACATGAAAGCCACGATGATGAAGGTCTCGGACCCGATCATCTTTGGCTTTGCAGTCAAAGCCTGGCTGGCCCCGGTATTCGAAAAGTTCGGCGCTGAACTGGACGCTTTGGGTGTAAACCCTAATTCTGGTCTGGGCGATTTGCTGGAACGTGTTCAGGGCAATGCCGACATCATGGCCGCCATCGACGCGATCAAAGGTGATCGCCCGTCCATGTATATGGTCGACAGTGACAAAGGCATCACCAACTTGCACGTGCCGTCAGACGTGATCATCGATGCGTCGATGCCCGCCATAATCCGGGCAGGCGGCAAAGGCTGGGACGAGGCCGGTGCCAAGGGCGACACTAATTGTGTTATCCCCGACCGCTGCTATGCATCGGTTTATGATGAGAGCATCAACTTTTTCAAAGCCAATGGCGCGCTGAACCCTGCAACTGTCGGTGCTGTCGCCAACGTCGGCCTGATGGCGCAAAAAGCGGAAGAATACGGTTCGCACCCAACAACGTTCCAAGCGCCGGCCGACGGTGCCATCCGCATCGTTCTGGCCAATGGCGAGACGCTGCATTCGCATGACGTTGAAAAGGGCGACATCTGGCGCGCCTGCACTGTGAAGAAAGCTCCGATCGAAAACTGGATCCAGTTGGCCATGGACCGTCAGCGTTTGACCGGGTCCGAGTCCATCTTTTGGTTGGACGCCAACCGCGCCCACGATGCGGAACTGATCAAATACGTCAAACCGGCGCTTGAAGCGGCTGGTGTGGCCGACAACTTCCTGATCATGGCTCCGCGCGAGGCGACCCGCCAGTCGTTGGAAACCATCACGGCAGGTAAGGACAGCATCGCTATCACGGGCAACGTGTTGCGCGACTACCTGACTGACCTGTTCCCGATTCTGGAACTGGGCACGTCGGCCAAGATGCTGTCGATTGTAAAGCTGATGAATGGCGGTGGTCTGTTCGAAACTGGTGCGGGTGGGTCCGCTCCGAAACACGTGCAGCAATTGGTCGAGGAAAACCACCTGCGCTGGGACTCGATGGGTGAGTTCTGTGCTTTAGGTGAATCGCTGAATTTCCTGGCGGACAACAAGGGCAACGCCAAAGCGGGTGTTCTGGGTGCCGCGGCCGAAGCGGCCACGCAAGGCATCTTGGACAACAATAAATCGCCCAGCCGTAAAGTTGGACAGCCGGACAACCGCGACAGCCACTATTGGTTCGCACGCTATTGGGCTGAGGCTCTGGCCGCGCAATCGGATGATACTGAATTGGCAGCAGAATTCGCGCCGATCGCAAAAGAGCTGGCGGATAACGAAGGTCAGATCCTGTCTGAGCTGGCGACCGCTCAGGGTGCTGCCGCGGATCTCGGTGGATACTACCACACCGATCCTGCCAAGACCGCAGCGGTAATGCGCCCCAGCGCGACACTGAACGCGATCATCGGCTGATAAACAGTACCCACGCTTTGCGGCGTGGGTGTTTTCGGATTGGTGAGATCAATAGAAAAAAGGGCCGACCCCCAAAGTCGGCCCTTTTTTGAGTGAGTGGTCAGGCCGAAGCCTCACCGGTGTAGTTGATTTCACGTTAACTAATCCATGAGTTTTGGAAATTAGGGGATTCCCGTACTCAAGGAGTTTTTAGGTCCAAAATTCTTAGGTTCTAATGAAAAAAGGAAAAAGGGCCGGTCGCATGACCGGCCCACGGCGTTCGGATTTCCGAATTATCAGTTGGAAGCTGCCATCAGCTTTTCGTTGTGCTCACGCAACGTGTCCGAGACAACGGCGTACCATTCACCGGATTCACGCATCTCGTTCAGACCTTTGTTCAGCATCGCCAGATACTGCTTTCCGAACGGATTGCTGCGGTGGCTGATAAAGCGCAGGGAAGACAGCGTTGTCACGAAAGGATTTTCGGTCAAATCGTTTTGGTTCAGACCCATTTCAACCATTGTGTCTGAGAACAGCTGAACTTCGAAAGTTGCAACGTCAGCGGTGCCAGTCAAAACAGCGTCAAGGCATTCGCGCGCGGTGATCGGCTGCATCAGCGTAATGGTCTCGCCGTTGTGCAGGCCTTCCTGCTCAAGATCGTGGATGAACCAGCCGTCCATACGGCAGATGGTGGCATCCTTCAACTCATCAAACGACGTGGCGCTTGCGAAGTTGCTTTCAGGCAGAGTGTAGAAACCGACCACGATGTCATAGACAGGAACTGACGAGTCAAACTGAGTGCAGCGCACTTCGGTTTCCCAGGACCATTCATAGGTGCGGTTTGTGCAGTCCGGCATGTTCCAAGCCATAGAGACGTCGAACGCCCCCAGCGGCAGCAGTGTTTCCAGATGCGAATTCCAGTCATCCACGAAGCTGACCGAATAGTCGCGTGCGTTGCCGCCACGCTGCAGTGCGGTTGTGCCCAGACGGGTGATCGCGCCGCCACCGTTCAGCGTTTCATCCGCGAAAGGTGCCCAGCCGTTGCCGGTAACCAGTTTGATCGGCGGCTGATAGACGCTTGAACGCTGGACGCTCGCAGCGCGGGCTTCTTCTGCCGCGATGATTTCCTGAGCGGTCTGACCGTTCGGCAGGCTACCGTCCTCGCAGGGCAGGGCCAGAACCAGGCCCGGCGCAAGCGCGTTCGGATTGGTGATGACGTTTCGGTTCGCGTTGAAGATCGGCTGATAGTTCGATGTGCCGTAAGCTGCGATCGCGATAGTCGCCATCGTGTCGCCGTCAACAACGGTATAGTTAGTACAAGCTTCCTGCGCAGCGGCGGCGCCGGCGCTCAGAGCGGTGACGGCGGTGGCCGACATTACAACTTTCTTAAGGTTGAATTCAAACATGTCCACTTCCTCTAGACTTTTCTTATAGTTAGGCTAAATGGCGCCTTAACCATTTTCCATTTGATGACGCAGAGCGGCTGCCACGATGTCTCGCCACTCTCCGGATTGCTGCATGATCGCCAGACCCTGATTGAGCGTCTCAAGGATCGCTTCCCCATCCGGATTGTCTTTGTGGGTCATGACGTTAAGCGACTTGATAGCCGCCAGATTGGGGTTCTCGATGATACGGTGTTCATAGCCCAGCCGTCCGATTGCCTCGACAGCCAGATGAGCTTCGATCGCGACGATATCGGCTGTCCCGTTCATAAGTGCGTGAAAGCAGTCATCGGGTGAAACCGGGCGCAAAAGCGAGATTGCCGGTTCGTACAACCCGACCGTATCCATGTGCGACAAAGACCAGCCTTCCGGGCGACAGATGGTTGTCCCGGCGAAGTCGGCATAGGTCAGGGTTTGCTCATAGCCCGAGCCGTCGCGGGCAAAGAACGTGTCCACGACTTCGTAGAACGGGTTAGAGAAGTTGTATGTATCGCACCGCGCGCGATCTTTTTCAGAAAGCGCCCCGGCCTCTTCGCAGTTTGGACGCGACCAGGGGAAGGTGCCATCGAAAGCGAGTGTAGGCATCAAAAGGTCCAGATGCGAGGACCAGTCGTTGACGAACTGGATCTTATAGGACTGTTCGGGCGCGGCGCGCAGCATCGCTGTTTCGACAAGGTAGGTGTAGAGCCCGCGATTGGGCAGCGCCTCGTCGGTGAACGGTGCATAATCACCGCCAGTGATAAGCAACAACTGACGGTCCCGGATTTCCGGGCGTTCGCCGGCATCTGCATTACGGATCAGCGCTGCGGCTTCTGCCCGGGCGGCTTCGATCTCGTCCTTGGCGGCCGCTTTTGCGGCGATCACTGCATCTTCGCTTGCCTTTTTGGCTTCTGCTTCGGCATCGGCAACGCGGGCTTCCGCCTCGGCGATGGCTTTCGCCGCGCGATTCTCGGCGGCCTTGACCAATTCGGCTGCCATTTCCGCGGCCATGGCCTCGGCTTCGGTCTGCGGAGCGGCCGGTACGCGACCGATCTCTTCCAGACAAGGCATGGTCAGAACGTCACCCACCCGGATGATGTTCGGGTTATTGCCGATCACGTCCCGGTTTGCATCGAAAATGATACGAAAGTCTTCGGTCGAATACACTTCGATCGTAAGCTCACGCAGGCTGTCGCCGCGCTGGATTTCGTAGGTTGAGCACGCCTGTTGCGCCGAGGCAGTGCCCGCTGCGGCAGCAAGTGCCAGGCTTGATATGATCAGATGGTTTCTCATGGGTCCTGTTGCTTTGCCTTGTTTAGTTTTTTGTAAGTTTGACAACACCGATTGAGATGTTGTCCTGATCCGGGTCGCCCTTAGCGTTCAGCGCGGCCTGCAGCGCCCCGGCGATGTCTTGTGCAAGCCCGCTGGCATTGGATTGAAGAATGGACTGAATTTCAGCGTTGCTGAGATATTGGAGGCCGTCGCTTCCCAGAACCAAAACGTCCGAAGGTGTCAGGTCCAACGGGGTTTCCGGGCAATCGACTTTTGGAATTGCCGCACCCATGATGACCGAAGTCAGTTGGTTGCGGTCAGGATGTGCCAACGCTTCGGCCTCGGTCAAAGTGCCTTCGGCCAACTGCGCATCAATCATGGGTGCCATCGAGTGATCTTCGTTGATCTGCGAAAGCTCTCCGTCCCGGAACAAGTAAAGCGGGCTGTCGCCGATCGAAATCCAAAACAGCCGTTGGCCCAACAACAAAGTGCCCAACATGGTTGAGCCCATGTTGAATCCGGTACCTTGTTCCTCGGAATAGCCGGCGATGGATGCATTGGCCTGCATTGCCGCAAGGGGCAACGCGTCGATCAAAGCGGACTCGGGTGTCGTTGAACCTTCAAGCTCGGCATCTAACGCGTCACGCCAGGCCTGGATCACAAGGTCCGAGGCGACTTCACCTGCCGCATGCCCGCCCATGCCGTCAGCGACGACGACATAGCTTGCATTCGCCGCATCGAACGTGCGCGAAGCAACCGCGTCCTCCTGCGTGTCACGCTGGCCCTTGTCCAGGATCAACGCAATATCATATGCCGGTGTCGCCAGCATCTATTAGGAATCCCGCCAGTCAAAGCCATCGTCACAGAAGGCGGCAAAGCGGACTGATGTTTCACTGATGCGGATCAGATCCCCGCTGGACAGTGGGACGGTGCTGAGAACCGGCTTGCCGTTCAAGCGCACCAGGTTGGCCTTGCCGCCGTGTCCCAGATAACATTTGCGGTCCTCGGGGTCATAAGCAATCACCGCATGGTTGCTGCGGGAAATACCAGTGTCTCCAAAGTCGAGCTGAATGGCCTGATCGTCGTTGCGGCCAATCTGCATCAAGCCCTCGGTCAGTGTTACGCTCGCACCCCGGCCCGGACCACCAGTGATGACCAGCCAACCAACCGGGAAAGACTGTTCGGCATTGTCTGTCTTGGCTGCAGGTTCTGCTGTCTCGATCAGGTCCTGCACATGCGTGTCGGCGCGTTCGAAACCCAGGAAGGTTGTCTTGACGCGACCACGACGATCTTCGGCAGCCGCGGGCTGCGGAACCGGTGCAACTTCAGCCAGTGGTTCTTCGGCGACCGGTGCTTCTGGCACCGGTTCTGCGGCGGGTTCGTCAGCGATTACCTCGATGATCTGTTCCGGCTCGGGTTCCTCGACTTCAAGTACCTCGTGCTCGACAATCTCTTCGACTTCTTCCTCAACTGCCGAGTGCAGCGTCAACACGGTTTCTTCTTCGAGCGCGGGTACTTCGTCTGCCACGTCCTGAACTTCTGCGATAACTTCAGCGACGACGACATCATCTTCAGCCTCAGTTGCATCTGCTACGTCTTCCTCAGAGAATTCCGGCATTTTCTCTTCGGGCACCAACTCACCGGTTTCTTCGTAGCTGTCCGAGGACATATTGCCGCCTGCCAGCGCTTCGCGCAGGGCATTGAAATCGGCGATTGGTTCGGCCTTTTCCGCCTCTGGCGCTACCGCTTCTTCGGCTTCGTTCTCTTTCGGTTTGCCGGCACCTTCGAGAAGCCGGCTAAGAGGGCTTTTGTATTTGAACATGGTGTCGACACCTTTATTTCTTGGCACAGGACAACGGTCCCATGGGGCTGCTTCTTACCTCTGTGCGCGGTTGCACAACGGCGTGGATAGTTCTGATAACACGTCACTTTCTACTTCCGCGACGGGCCGGTTCCCGTCAGGGGTGCCGAATTTTGGCACAACCCTCAGCAAACACTTACTGGCAGATCACACACGAACCGGTCAGGTCACTCCTGCGCTAAGGGCATGTCAGCATTCGTTTCGACCCCACTGCGCAAAACGCTGAAACGGGCTTGCGGCTGGTTTTCGGAAACGAGTTTGGCCAACAAAACATCAAGGCTGTCCGAGCCATCAATGCCAGTGCCCGAATTTGTCTCTGCGACCAGGACATCCCCTTCCTGCAAGCTGCCTGCCGCCTCGGGCGGAACCGAGCTTAGAACTGTTTTCCAACCCGCACCGCCTGTGTTCTGAATTGTAAATACGTATCCGTTTTCCAGACCCAACACGCGCATAGCGGGCAGTGCCAACAATCCGTTCTGAGGGCGGGTTTCACCCAATGTGCGATAGCGGGCAGAAACGCGGATGTAGCCGTCCGGGTCCACCTGCAGATCGTTCAACACCTGAGCGGCAAAAGTCGTATCCGCCTGCACCGGTTTGCCATTCAGAGTAAAGATCGTGGCGCCGCGCTTGACCCACTCACCCACAATTGACGCGTCTAAATCCTGGTCAACACCAGTGACCGCAATCACGTTACCGGTCGAAGCCCGGCGACGTGATGTCTGAAACGGGATGTCTACGTCCCAGTGAGAGAATGCGATCTGCTGTTCTGCCAGGTTCACCGGTTCAGCCGGAACAAGTGGCGTCGGCTCGACGGTCGCGGCTTCAGCCGTTTCCGTCGCCGCAGCTTCTTCCTGCTCCGTGGCAACCGGATCTTCTTGCGCCTGCTCGACAGGCTCTGGAGTGAATGCGACCTCGGCCTGCGTGGGCTCTGTTGGTTCTGGTGCCGGCTCCACTTCGGCTGCGGTTACTTGCTCGACCGGTTCCTGCTTGGGTGTTTCGACTGCGGCGGTTTCTTCCACCGCTTCTGTCGCCACGGGTTCCTGGGTCGATGCGGAATCTTCGGCTGGAGTTTCCTCTCCGGACATCAGGAAGAACCCGCCCGCCGCCAAAGCGGCGACCACGGCCACACCCGCTATAATTTTTCCTGCACCACTGGATCCGCTTTTGACCACGGTATCCACCGCGACCGGAGCTTCATCCTTCGATGTGAACGTAGCGAGCCCGTCGTCGTTCTTGTCTTCATTGCCCAGTGCAATGTCCGTGTTTCCGGCAAGCAATGCGGTGACAACGGCTTCGGCGTTTTCGCTTTCAGCCTTGATCCTGGCCTTTTCTTCTTCTTCGTCTTTCTGGTCCATCGCCACGATCACCGACACCGGCCGATAGTCAAAGCTGTCGAACATCACGCCGGGGCCACGGAACATGCGTAGCCAATCTAACGCGGTCTGCAGGCGATCCGTTGCGTGAACTTCCATCGCCTTGTCAATGGCTTCCAGGAACCCGTCGGGGTAACCTTCGAAACGCCCCGCCAGCGGTGTGTAGGGGTCCGTCTGACCGTTGTTGAATGCGTTCAGGCGGGTCTGACCGTCGATCGGACGTTCGCCGCTGATGGCGTGATACAGGGTCGCTGCAAGAACATAGAGGTCACTGCTTGGCCCTTGTTCCGCGCCGCGTACATAAAACTCATGCGGCGAATAACCATCCTTGATAACCCGCAGGGTCATCAGCGCGGCGGACTGGTGCGCAGCCTGTTCGCGCGCGGCGCCAAAGTCGATCAGCACCGGATCACCATTTTCGTCGATCAGGATGTTGTCGGGCGAAATATCGCGGTGCAGCATGCCGCTTTGGTGTATGAAAGACACCGCCGACAGCATTTTTTCAGTGACCTGAACGATAAAGTCCGGACCAGCCTTGTTTTTGGAGTCTTCAACATAGTCCAGCAGATCGCAGCCACGGATAAAATCCATCGCGATATAAGCGGTCTCGTTGTCTTCGAACACCTGATGAACGTCGACGATATTGGGGTGTACCAAGCGGGCGTGATTGCGTGCTTCGAGGATAAACAAGTCGATGATTGCGCGCAGATCGTCCTTGTAGTCCGGCTCGACCGGTTCAACCATATCGCCGTTACGACGGCAAAGGGCACCGGGATAGCACTCTTTGATCACAACTTCGCGTTCCAGACTGTCCCGCGCAAGATAGGTGATCCCAAATCCGCCATTGCTGATAAAGCGCAGGATCTCGTACTGCCCGCGCAAAAGCTTGGCGCCTGGTTGAAGACCTTCAATTTTCGGTTCGTCGTGCGTCGCGCCGACGGCCTGGTTGTGGCTCATTTCTTTCCGCCCGTTCTAATCGTTTTGCGGCTTACTTAACTGGGCTTTCAGCCCGCGAACTCACAACCAAACACAACCGCAGGACACTCATGTACGTTAGACGTTTCAAATTTGACTTTATTGGGGCCGCCTGATGGCTTCACTAAGAACCCATCGCAAAGAAAATCCATATGTGGTGCCATTTTCCATGTAGAAATCTAAATGTTGATTCTATGGCGGCAAAACTTGCGGACTGAGTGCCTGTTTTTTGCGGATTGGTCACTAAATCCGAAACAATAAACGCGCGATTCTGAGGGCTTCGAATCGCTGCATTGCGGCTCAATTAAAACGGGTAGGCGTCAGGTTCCGGTTTTTGCCTGAACGGAATCGACGCGGCTGCCGGCCCAGGCGAGGTTGTCGCTGAGCTGGGCGAGGATGCTTATCGCGTCGTTCAGTGGCGCGTCACCGCTTTCGAATTGCAGCAGCAAAAGAAGATCAGTGGCCTTTTCAAACTCACCGGGAATCCAGTCAGCTTCGGTGGCAATTTCGCCCCCTTGCTCCAGACGCTCTGCAAAATCTTCGACGATTTCCTGACAGCTGTTCAGGAATGCGGCCGGTTCGATATCCGATGTCTCGCGCAAGTCGTCATAGATGCTGGCAATTGCCGCCAGCCAGTCTTCAAGGATCGGGTTTTCAAGCGGAGGCAGGGCGGATTCCAGCGTCGCATGGATCGAGGGCGCTTCGACCTGCGCTGGTTCAGCTTCTGCGATGTTCAGGCTGGCCAGAAACGGAAGAAACTCTTGCTCGATGTCATTTCGGGCAGCTTCCAAATCCTTCAAACGGCGCTCGGATGCGACTTGCAGGACCTGTTCGGCCAGATTTTGACCGCCACAGGTCTCCCACAGATCAAAATCAGGCTCGGGTTCTTGCGCCATGGCCTTGACGGCGACCGGTGTGCCGATTGGTACGACAGACCGAAAGAATTTACCTTTTTCTTTTTCCAACCGGTGCAGAACACGGTCCAGAGCATCCCGAACCGGGGGGAGATCCGCGTGGGTTACGGCCAGCAAGCTGTTCGAGCGCAACTCTTGCGGAACTTGTGCCCACAGGTGGCGCTCAGTCTCACGCCAGGCATTGGTTCCATTCGTGCACCAGATGGCACAATCGACATAGGACAGCAGTTCCAGAGTGGACTTGTAGGTGTCATCCAGTGCGCCGGTTCCCGGCAGATCGAACAATGAGATCTCTTGCAGGGCAGGGGTATTCAACCCGACTGAAATAAAATCAGGACTATCAGCCGCGGCTTTTTCCAGCGCAATGCCGGAATAAACTTTGGGCTCTTTGTCCCACCAGCCAACCGTGGTTTCCGGTGCATCCGCGTATGCCACGATAACTAATGGCAGTTTCAGATGCTGCGGACCCGTCGGCAGAATGTCCGCCCCGGCCAGCATGTTTGCGAGGCTGGATTTCCCGGCCCCAAATTCCCCGGCAAAACCGATATTGACCGCATTCGAAAGCCGTTCGGCATGAAACAAGGCGCGCTCGCGCATCTTGTCCAGACCTGCCTCTGACGGCAGGTTTTCGGTGGCGGTCAGGAAGCGTTCAAGCTTGCGTACTTCCTGTTCGGTTCCGGGAAATTCAATCATTCCGCAGCCTCTGCTAATTTCTTGTCGGCGCTATTGCCGCCGAATACCGCATCCAGATCATCGGCAACACGTTGCGCCTGATCGAATGCTGCCTGTGCTTCTGCACGCACATTGGTTTGGCCGGTTCCGACCCGTTGTTCAAGATGTCCGGCCAACAATGCCAGATAATGGTCAAGAACGGTGTTAAGACGCTCAAGCAGATCGGACCGGGCCGTGTCTACCAGATCGTCCCCGATCATTTCGAATTCCTGAACGATCATCCGCTCGGCCCGAGCGACCACACTTTTACGCGAAATCAGACGGGACAGCCAGCTTACGCGCAATTCTACGGTAATGCCCCGCGTCAGTGCGGTGGTATCCGGGCGGAACCACCGAACCGCGCTGGTGTTCATCCGACTGTCGGTCGGGTCTTGCCAGCCGGGCAGGGCGCGAAGCGCCGCATTGCTGTTCATGTCGACGGCATAAAGTTCGCTCAGCATTCTCTGCCGCACCACTTGTGTTGCACCTTGAACCAGTTCGCGCATGCGATCCCGCAGCGGCGAAAAGTTCAATTCGGTGTCTCCGCCCTTGGCCAACAAGGGGGAATCGCCATTCGGTCCGCGGACAACGGCGGAAACGGCTTCGGATACAGTGTCATCCATGACGCCGCGAAGATTGGCCAACACATCATCCATATCGTCAATAATCTGTGTGGTTTTTTGCGAAACCAGCGCGCGCAGCTCGGCCAATGTTTTGTCGTTTTCGTCGCCGTCGGTCATGTCGGCGGAGTTTTCGTCGTCAATTACGCGCAGATGGGCCTTGGACCGTTCCAGTTCACCTTGCGCAAAACTGTTAAGGTGCTGCCAGGCCATCTTGAGCTGTTCGTCACGGGGCCCTTGGGTCAAGGCGTGCGTAACATGGCGGCGCAGATCGGGCAGACCAGAGGCGATCATTGCGGCAAAGCGCAAAACGCCCTCACGGCTGATTGGGCCGGGACCCTGTTTGATCTCTTCTACACCGTCCAGATATTGTCTCATCTGCTCGGGATGGGCGCGCAGCCAAGCCAGAACGTGATCGTGGTTCACGCCGGTATCGTCACCGGTCAAGGCATAATGGGCCCATTGGGCGCTGCCCATCAGAACATCAATGTCCGAGTTGCCCAGGGCTTTTTCCAGGCCATCCAACACGTCCGTCCGGACTTTTCCAGCGTCCTCAGCGCCGCCGCCCAGTTCGTCCACGCGGTTGATGAAGACGACGATCTGCCCCAGTTCCAGTGCCTGCATCAGGCGGAACAGTTTAAGATCCGCCCGGGACAGGGCCTGATGCGCGGACAATACAACAACAAAGAAATCGGATTCCTTGAGGTATTGGCGCGAGATTTCTTCGCGGATCAACAGCGGGTCGTTGACGCCGGGCGTATCCGTGACCGTCAGCGGGAACGGAAAATGGCCAATGTCAAAGTAGACCTCGGCCTTGCGCGTTATGTCACTGTACAGTCCCCGATCTGAACCGGGGTCGTATTCTTCGCTGTCGGTCGGATCGTCACCCGCACAAACATAACGGGCCAGATCGTCCGAGTTCAGATGCTCCAGATCGTGATGCTGACCCAGCAACTGCTCATAGCTGTCGCCTAATCGCAGTTGGGCGCGGGTTTTCATCGCGTCGACCTGCTCTTCGATCATCTCGCGCTTATAGCTGTCCTCGTCGTCGGGGAACATGTTGCGCAGCTCTTCGCCCTCGGCGATCAGCGCCTGCCACTGACGGTTATCGAAGAAATGAAATTCGGCCCCTTGGGTCCGACCCGAGGGGTGACCGAAATGCATGTCGGTGATCACGGTCGTCCACGGATTAACATCCGAGGGCAGGTATTCGGCCTGCCCCGTAAACCCGTTGATAAGGCGGGACTTGCCAGCCTTGATTTGCCCGACAAATGCAATTGACGGTTTCAGATTTGAAAGATCGCCTACAATGCGCGAAATAAACTGGCGGGTCTCGTCGTTACTGACCCCGTTCATGTCTTCGGCGATTCGAATTAACTCACGACGGTTATTTTCACTCATACTGTTACCCTGGGTACTTGCAATCACAGATTGAATTAGTCGAAAAATTGAATATTACGGGCGCTATCATTCGGAACGTTCCGTCAGAGATGTCCACAGATTCACAATGGCGCCTAGCTTGCGCGCCTCGTGAACGACCATGGAGAATTCCTTGCCGTCATTCAGGACGGCCAAACCAGAACCTTTACCGCCGGACGGACGCATGACGATCAGTTGCGGATGATCCAGCGCGGCGGCAGCGTCATCATCCCAGCCCGACAGGTCACGTGCGAACTGCGCCAGCAAAGTTTCATCTGCATGTAATGGCTGATCTTCACTACAATCGCCGTCAGACTGAACCATTTCCCCGCCTTCAGCTTTGACCTGGATGCGCCCAACAGCCAACCGCTGGCTGCCGAGATAGAACTGGTTGGCCAAATCGCTGGCATCATCTGTTCGTGCCACGTCATTTACGGGCTCGGCAGTGTCCGGAACGACCGCTATGACGGGTTCAGCAGGCATTTCGATCATCGTGCAAGCACTAGCGATTTCGCTAAAAGTGATTCCGACATCGTCCGCTTCCAGCGTGGCGTCCGGCCGCAGAGATATCAGGTTGAGCGGTGCAGGCGCCGCGGCAATATCGGTTACCAACTGTGCCAATTGGCCAGCCAGCGTATCGCGCTCTTCAGTCTCAAAATCAGGCGCAACGCCGGATCGGACACGAAAGACATCAGTAACCCGAGAGCTGTTGACCTCAATCGCGAGACAATCCCCATTGGCAGCCGTAAACTCCAACCGACGCGGCAAAACAGTGCCACGGATGGACTGCAACACCTTTTCGCGACGCTCAAGCGCAGTGTCACCAGCAAGCGCGACGGCTGGCTCCAGCCGGGCAACCGATGATCGCCCAATGTCCTCGAGCAAATCGAGTATGTTTGTATCCATCATGCCGTGACCCCCTCTGGTCCCGTCTAAACTGCGGCCGCGACGGGCCCCAGACTGAGATGCGATTTTGTCAGTGCCAATCCTACATTCGCGCTGTTGCGACAGATGTAGCAGACCACATGATCCGGATAGGCCTGCGTCCGCAAGAAAATGTTCAACCGATCCTTTGAAAACACCGCGATTTCCCCAAATCCCGGATTTTCGGTATCAGCATTACCCGATTTCCGCAGCAAGGCTTCAAAAGCACCCACGCCGCCGCCCTGAAACAGGTTCGCCACTGCAAGCGCGAGACTGTCCAGCACTTCGGCGTCTTCTTGATCGCGGACACTGGTCCCCAATAACATCCCTGTTTCCATGTCGACATACCCGGCTGCGACGCAGTCGGGTATCGTTTCCATCGCAGATTTCAGTGCGGCTTCGATAGACATCGGGCTTCCCGTCCTTCTACCTTGGTTTCACATTATAAAACATGCCATTCAGCCCCGCCCTTGTTCCCGGCTTTCGGAAGCGTTGAAACGTCTTTTTTTTCGTCGCGGGCGCCGTGTTCAGCGGCGATCTTGTCGAACTCTTCCAGGAAGGCCATGAAAACCTTTTTCAGGCCTTCCGAGTCGTCGGGAAGATCCTCACCAGCGGTGATCTCGCGCCACATCGCCGATGCGCTGAGTGTTGATCCGGCGTCCGCATTCAGCAATTTCTCTAAGGATTCAGCCTCGGGCCCTGTCTCGGACGTTCCGTTTGACATAGGCACGACCTGTGTTTCGATCAGGCCGTTGGTTTCGGGTTCCAGTTCGAACTCATCGGCTGCACCATCCGATTGCTCGGCGAGCAATGCAACGATTGACGACACAGATGTGTCAGCGCGTTGTGCGTCTGCTTCTGGGTTTTCGGATACAGCATCTTCAGCTGCGTCAGCCAGCTTATCCTCGATCGACGCCAACAAGTGATCCTGACCATCGGAGGCGGTGTCAGGCTGATTTGCCTCGCCTTCACCCTCGGCTTCCAGTTCCAAGGTCTCTTCTTCGTCGAAATCCTCGTCATCCAGTTCAAGAAACGCGTTTTCTTCGGAAGGGATCTCGGCAACATCGGCCAAATTCAGAGGCTGACTGGGCGTTTCCCGGAAAAAAGAGCGCAATTCGTCCTGATCGGTTTCAGGTGTGGTCTCTTCCGGGATAGCGGTCATTTCAGCCCGCAACCGTTCGGCCTCATCCGCGTCAATGCGGGGTGCGCGTTCAGTGTCGCCTGAGCGTGCCTCGACCCGGGCAGGACGGACCGGAAAGCTCGTTACGACTTCGTCCTGCAGATTTTCGTCCTGAACGGGATCGACCAGCTTTAGCGGCGCAGGCTGCTCTGGGCTCTCGGCGGGTTTGCGTGGTCGGACAGGTTGCACACTGGGCATATGAGCAAGGCTGTTGTCGATCTGGTAACGCGCCAGCATGTCTGCCCGGTTGTCCATGATCTGTTCGGTGATCTCAAGAAAGCTGTCCACCATCTTGCCGCCGCCACTGCGTCCCCACAGTTCGGCATCACCGCTCTTGTCACGTGCGGTAATCGCATCGCGGGCCGAGAACAAAATCGACCGATTGAACAGATGACCTGCCTCGCGGTTGACCCGGCGCAACACCTTCTGGCGGTCCTTCGCGCCCAGTGTATCCGCGCGGGTGACCAACAACAGCGAGTTGTGTTGCAACCGCTCCGGCAGCGCGACCCATGTCGCCCGTTCGGTCTCGCGCCAGGCCTGGGTAGCGTGTGTGCACCACAGCACCCCATTGGCCTGACCCACGGCGCGACGCCAGACATCAGTTGAAATCTTGGGGTCCGAGATGCCGGGCGTATCGATCAAATCGACCGCCTCGAGAATGTCGGACTCAAGGAAAATACGCACGAACTGGGCGTCATTGACGCCGACAGACTCCAACGCATCCAATTCGATGTTTTCGCGTGTGCCGTCATGGCGCTGCACATACGCAGATTTCTGGCCCCAGCTGAACCAGACGGGCGGCAACTGCGTGGCAGTCACCTGAGTCGGCAGCGTGTGCGACCGAAGCAGAAAGTTGATCAGCGTGGATTTGCCGGCGCTGAACTCTCCCATAAGCGCAAAGATCGGCTTGCGGCGGGACCACTGCTCAATGCGTTCCCATGCCTTGGGCGAGACGAAACGGGTTTGTGAGTCTTTTGCCATATCGCTACTTATGCTGCCTCGTTACTAAGATCTTTCAGGATGTCGCCCAGAATATCGTCACGCGATTTCTGTGGTGCCAGTCCTGCCATCAGAGCTGCGTTGCGGCTTGGATCACCCTCGGCCGAAGCCGAAATGCTAAGCAACGTCTCTTTCTGCTCGCGCATGAAATCCGACAGGATCGCCCGCACGTTTTCCAACACGGCTGCAACCTGATTTTCCTCGATATCCTTGGTGATCGAATTCGCCTCGGACGCGATCAGGCGCGTATAGTCTGCTGCATAAGCTTCGAACCCTTTGCGGCGCTGCCACCAGCGACGCCACCAGGTGCTTTGCAAGTCCAATGCGATTGTTCGTCCAATTCCGAGTGGGGGTGGGACACGCGGAACAATGGGTGCTTCGATACTGAACTCACCCAGGTGGTTGCCCAGTATCTTCTGATACAGCGTCTCAATATCTGCGGCCGCCGTGTTGTACAGCGCACCTGCTTCTTTGCGCATCGACCGCGCAAAGCTGAAATACGCTGCCTTTTGCAAGGTCCGCAGACCCGCCGGGTCATACTGCCACGTGCCTTGTTCGCCGTTCCGCTCAAGGTGGGCGATCAGCGAATCCGTCGCGCGTTTGACAAAGTTGGTTTCTGCCGAATTCAGTCTCTCCAACACCTTCGCACGCAAAGATGCGGTCAGTTCAGCTACTTTCTCTTCGTATTGATCCGAAAGTGTGGCAATAGCTTCCTCTGGCGATACACCATCCAGATCACGCACAAGACCTTCGCCGCCCGAAAGGGTCTTGGCAACGGCCGTGGCGCGGATTTGGCTGGCTATGTTGCGGGCACGGTGGCGAACGCGATCCAGCAAACGGGTGCCTGCGCCTTCGGCGATGCGTTCGTTCATCGCCAACAGCAAATCGGGCAGGCCGGATAGCGCCCAGATTTTGTCGAGTGAGGGTGCCTGATCACCAAAACCGGCAGCCAGATAGAACGTGTTCAACGCTTCGCGGGATTCATCGGACAGAATCTCGGGGTTGCCCGTCAACGCGGCCTCGGCCCACAAGGCGCTGCCAAAGACAACGCTGGTATTGGCATCGATATTGTTCTGCTTGAGCGTGTCCTGAATACGGTCACGGATTTCGGGGACCTGATTGACCGGATCGGCCAATTCGTCAATTCGGTTCACAAACAGGATGATCTGCCGGTTTTCGAACTGCGCGATAATCCGCATCAGCGCCATGTCCATGGTTGTAAGCGCCTGGCTGGCAGCCAGAACAACAACGCAGACCTCAGATCCGCGCAAGCTGCGCAGGGTGATCTGTTCGCGGACCATAAAGGTATCGTTGACACCCGGCGTGTCGCACAGTTTGAGCGCAATCGGGTATTGCGGAATGTCCATATACAGTTCCGCCGACTTCGTCACATCGGCGAACCGCCCGGTCTTGGGGTTGATGTCCGGGTCATCTTCGTCGCCCAGACAGACATAGCGCTGGATCAGCTCTTCGTCGAAGTAATCATATTGATGGCTCTGCCCCAGAATCAGGTCGAAATGCTGGCCCAATCTAGATTCGGATTTAGCCTTCATCTCGCCGATCTGGCGGCGAATGTCATCCATCTCGTCATCGGCGCCGGCGCGATTTGCCAGCTCACCCAGACGGCCGCCGCCGACCATCAGGTTGTCCCATTCTTCTTGTTCAAAGAAGGTAAACTTGGCGCGTTTGTCGCCTTCGGTACGGGTGTTGATGTTCAACGTGGTCACCACCGATGTCCACGGGTTCACATCCGATGGCAGCAGGGCGGGGCGCCCAGCCAAGATGTTCACGATCGAAGACTTGCCGGCCTTGACCTGTCCGACCATCGTAACGCTGGCCGAGAAATTCTCCATCCGCGTCTTCAGCGTGGCAAGGCGGGCGGACGAGCGCGCATCCGCCACCTCTGTCAATTGATCAATCTGTGCGGTCAGTGAGTTCATCGCTGACGTCATAGGCGTCAGTGCCTCATTGCCAACTGACAAAAGATGGTCGTTGCGCGCCATGTTCAGCCTCCGGTTCCTGTCGCGGCCAACGTGTCTGTTGGCGTGCTGGTCATGGTGTCGATTCGGGCGATCAGATTCAGCGCATTGCCCAGGATCGCAGCTTCGGCCCCCGGCGAAATCGACTCGAAGGTGTGGCAATCCGCCAAAACTTCGATCGAGCTGAAGCGCTCGCTGTTTTCAAGGCGGGCAAGACGACGCCCGGTCGGAAAACCCTCGGATTTGGTTTCGGGCAGCGGCATACGCGAGTTTGCAAGCAAGTATCGCCGCCCCGAGCGCGTGCGCAACGATACGCCAAACCCTGTGTTCGGATGATCGCGGTTCAGGGATTTGAGTTCGCCAAGAAAACTTTCACGGGCAAGACCAACGGCTTCTTGCTCGGCAGCAGCGGAGTTCATCATATTGGTCACGTTTCAGACCCTTGTACTGGAGTTGAGCGAAAAAACTCGTACAGCGCCCGAAGGCAAAAAAGACTCATTAACTCCTTCTGCCTATAAGCGGCTTTCAAGGCGGTCTTATTTTGACGCGAATAAGATTTTTTGGCGTTTGAATTGTGTCGCAATTGTGTTTGGCGGCAATTTTCAACCACAACCTGCGGGCGTATTTTCGTCATCAATGTAAACAGCGTCATTTGCCGTTCTCAGTCTTCAAGAGCGGAATCTTAGCAACAATGCGCGCGCGAAAAATTGTTGGTGATGCATCTAGTATATTATTAATAAACTAAAAATTATCCATCTTTCGAAACCAACCCGACACCAAACCTACCCAGAGGACGTCTGCAAGAAATATGTTTGTTGCAGCCGTCTTCGGGTTCTCATCATTGCCGGGTCTTAGATGAGAAGCGCTTTACTCAACGTTAGATAGTTTTCTACTGCTCACCAAAAGGACCTGAATGTTGCCAGATGCAAAACAATGAAATTAATCAAATTTGACCTAAGAATCTATTTTATCTGCTCGGAGAACGCCCAAAATCAGACTGCTTTCCCGCGACGAGCAGCACGACGTGAGAACACCCCGCATCCCGCTTAGCAGCAGCGTCCGGCAGACACCATATGTGCACGGCGGTCAGTTCAGAAGCATATTGCGCCGATGTCATCAATAATCTTGCGCACAACTCAATTTTCCCTCTCGCACTCCGCTGCAAGCTTTGCTATTCACCCCGACATTCCGGCACAGAGTGCTTGGGTTGCGGGTGTGGCGAAATTGGTAGACGCACCAGATTTAGGTTCTGGCGCCGCAAGGCGTGGGGGTTCAAGTCCCTCCACCCGCACCATATCGTTTCAGAGAATTTTCCATTCCGGGTCGCCTTTGCGGTCTTTCAGGCAAACGCCAAAGTTTTATACTGGACAGCCGACTAGATTTTGACACCTGAACAGTCGGGTGCCCTCGCCAAGCGAACGATTAGGTGACTGCATCCATAATGAAAACACCGGTCTTCATGTCTTAGAACGGCGGGTTGCGTGGCCTTCTTTTTGGAACGTGTTGTTAAGATAACAAGTAGTAGGTCGTTGGGGACGTGGCTAAAATGGCCAACGCAACGACAAGCCAAACCAACACACAAGCCCAGTAGGTCCCCGGATTTTCGGCGCGGGTTACCCGTTCCCACAAGTAAGTCGAACCAAATGCCAAGTCTCTGATAGCCCATATCAACAAGCCAAGCCCCACATAGAACCAAATATCCATAATTCCCTCGTGTGATGAGTTTGGCGCAACTTAGATTGTCATAAATGATTGCGCAATTGTGAATTGATCATTTACGGGCAATTGCCGGGCAAAGAATTTGTCTAAGGCTGGCCTGTTGGCGACCTCTTCGCGTTCATAGCACGCGCATGCGGACCCACAACGTCGCCACTATTGCCCGCTCAATCCCATCTGGCGCACGGCCAGATCGCGCATTATCTCTTCGGATCCGCCGCCAATCGCCATTATTTTGATTTCGCGCCAGACACGTTCCACAGGGTTACCCAGCATGTATGCGGCACCGCCAAAGATCTGCATCGCCTCGGAAGCAACAAATTGCAGTGACGTCGTGGCCTGAACCTTGGCTTTGGCAATTTCAGCGACAGGCATCAGGCCCTGCTCAATCGTCCAGCAGATCCGTTCGATATATGCCTCATTCATATCAATCCGGGCGGACATTTCTGCAAATTTGTGGCCAATGACCTGATGTTCGACCAGTCGCTTGCCGAATGTCTCGCGTTCCCGTGCCCAGTCCAGCGCACTGTCGTAGCATAGTTTCATCATACCCAGCGAAGCAGATGTCAGGCCAAGCCGTTCAAAATTGAAATTGTTCATGATTGCGATGAAGCCCCTGTTCTCAGGCCCCAACAGCGCAGTAGAATCCAGCTCGCAATCATCGAAATGCAGCGTCGCTTGCTGTGCGCTGTGCCAGCCCATCTTGCCACCCAACGGTGTGCGGCTGAACCCGGTCGCGTCATGAGGGACCAAAAACAACGAAATGCCGGTCAATCCTGGGCCACCGGTACGGGCACCAACCACAAACCATTCGGCATCCATCCCCCCGGTGATATAGGTCTTTTCCCCGTTCAGAATCCATTTGCCGCCTTTGCGATCGGCCTTTGTTTGAATATTGGCAACGTCCGACCCTGCGGCCGGTTCGGTGATCCCAAGTGCTGACATCATGCGCCCCGAGATGATCTCGGGCAGCACTTTCTGTTTGAACTCCTCGGAAGCGAACTTCGCAATTGGGCTGATTGAAATCGAGCGTCCCCCTACGGCGGCTCCGATACCGGATGCCCCACAGCCGAAAAGGATTTCGCTGTAGTCATGGCGCATGAAGGCGTTGTCGAAACCCAGACCGCCGTATTCCTCATCGATCCCAAAGCCAAATACTCCGAACTCAGCGATTGCTGCATGCAGTTCCCATGGGACGCTGCGATCCGCCTCCCATTGCTCAATATGAGGTTTGATTTCGGCATCGACAAATCGCTGGAAATTCCCGCGGAAAGCTTCGCGTTCCGGGGTAATGAAAGGGGATGGCAGGGTCATTCGACCTCCTCGACGTCATTTTTGGGCAATACCTGAAGCTGGCTTTCCATCATGCGGGCAAAGCGATCCATCATCTGCGTAAGGTATTCTGGCGACGAAACGAATTTCTCATGCAACAATAAACCACGCAGGAAGTTCCGGACGATACTCCACAACAATTCAGTGTCGTCACGGTTGCCTGTTGCGCTGACATACCGGGCTGAGATCAGGCTCAGGTTCGATTTGTCCCAATCTCTCAGGCTCTGTTCAAGCATGCCGAACAGTTCCGGATCGGTTCGGCATGCAACCAGAATCTCGACTATGGCGCGTCCGCCTGCGGAATTTACGATATTGGCCCAGGCAGACATAATCAGATCATAGACGGGCTGAGGCGCACGATCATGTGGCCAGAGCGGGTTTTGCGCATTGCCCAACAGTCGCATCGCGGTAGCTGCGACCAGGGCCTGTTTCGTGGGGAAGTGATGCGTAATTGCCCCGCGTGAGATGCCCGCCTTGGCCTGTACCTTGGCAAAAGTAGTCTCGGCATACCCAAGCTGATCCAGACAGGTGACCGTCGCATTGCAGATTTTGGCCTGCATATCCCGGGACCTTTGATCCTGGACTGAGGGTTTCTTTGGCATCGTATCCGTCATCTTCCGTCGCGTCGCAGTGGCAAATCTTCGTTGACCAAGGCGGTCAGTAGATCATAAAAACAGAACAGTCGGTCTGTAAACTGCAGATCGTACCCAAGCGGGAGAGACGTGGCGTGACACATTCTCTGCAGATCGGAGGAGCAAGTGGTTTTTGGGGGGATGCCACTCATGCGACACAGCAATTGCTGCGTGCCCCTCAGATTGACTTTCTGGTCTACGACTACCTGGCCGAAATCACCATGTCGATCATGGCCCGCGCCCGCCTTAAAGACCCCCAAATGGGATATGCGGTTGATTTCGTCTCTGACGTTATGGCCAACAATTCAACCCAGATCGCCGAGCAGGGGGTCAAGGTGTTGTCAAATGCAGGTGGGGTCAACCCAGTGGCCTGTGCTGTTGCATTGCGTCGAAAATCTGCTGAATTGGGATTAAACTTGAAAGTCGCAGTGGTCGAAGGCGACGACCTGCTGCCACGTGTTGCTGAGTTTGTCGATCGGACTGAGATGTTTTCCGGTGCGCCGATGCCACCGACCGAAAAGATCGCCTCTGTGAATGCTTATATTGGGGCAGGGCCGGTATTGGCGGCGCTGCACGCCGGGGCTGACATCGTCATCACAGGCCGCTGCGTCGACAGCGCACTTACGTTGGCGGCGTGCATGTATCATTTTGGATGGCGACACGAGGACCACAACTTACTGGCTGCCGGGTCGCTTGCGGGGCATCTGCTGGAATGTGGACCGCAAGCCACTGGTGGGAATTTCACGGATTGGGAAATGGCAGGCGACATCGCCAAGATCGGCTATCCGATTGTCGAGGTAAGCGCCAATGGCGGGTTGGTCTTGACGAAGCCGGAGGGCACAGCTGGATATGTGACCCCGGCTTCCGTCTGCGAGCAGATGCTGTATGAAATCGGCGACCCGCAGGCTTATATACTGCCTGACGTGATTTGCGACTTTTCCGATGTCAGGATCAAGCAAGCCGGGCCAGACCATGTAACCGTCTCGGGCGCAAAAGGCCGCGCGCCGACCGGGCAGCTCAAAGTGTCCGCCACCTGGGCGGATGGCTATCGTGCGGGCATGACGTTTCTAATCAACGGACGCGAGGCACGACCAAAGGCGGATGCTTTTGCCCAAGCGGGGCTGAAACGCGCGCGCGCTGTCCTGCACCGGACCGGCGCTCCCGACTATCGCGAGGTATCGTTTGAAACCTACGGAGGTCGGCCCGGCGACGGCGAATACGAAGAGATCTCGTTCAAGGCAGCCGTGAAACACGACGACCCTCGCGCGGTTGGAGTATTCCTGCGTGAGATGACCGGGTGCGCACTGGCCGCACCGCCGGGGTTGCACATCTTTACTGGAGGAGGGCTTCCAAAACCCTCGCCAGTCGTTGCCCTGTTTTCCTTCTTGGTGCCAAACGACACGCTGACCTATCGCGTAGCGATGGATGGGGACAATATCGCGTACATTCCGCCGAAAACGTCCCCACAAGACCCGGAACCTGTCCCGGCAAAAGCCCCAGAAATAGCCGATGAAAAGGTGACCGAGTGGATCACATGCCCATTGGAAGATTTGGCCTGGGCAAGATCTGGGGACAAAGGCGACACCGCAAACATTGGGGTCATTGCACGTCATGCTACTTTTTTGCCCTATATTTGGGCTGCGCTGACCGAAGCGACGCTGGCAGGTGTTTTTTCTAACTACTTATCTGGCAGGGTCGAACGGTTCTATCTTCCAGGAACACATTCCATGAACATTCTGCTGCACAATGCGCTGGGTGGCGGTGGCGTCGCCTCGTTGCGCAACGACGCGCAAGGCAAGAGTTATGCCCAGATATTGCTGGCCACACCGATCAGGATTCCTGCAGAGTTATCCTCATACACCGAGCGAGGAGAAAACTGATGGGTTTTGTCAGTAAAGTCGTCCGCGATTCTGACGGCTTTGCCAAGAACCGAGCCGATATGCTGGCTCTTGTCGACGAGATGCGCGCGCTTGAAGCGCGTCCTGTCGCCCTGTCAGAGAAACGGCGCGAACGGATGGAGGCTCGGGGGCAGATCACATCCCGTGACCGTTTGGCCCAACTGTTGGATCCCGGAATGCCTTTTTTGCAACTGCACGGGTTGGCGGGCTACTGCGTCGATACAGACGATCCCGAGCAATCGGTTCCGGGCGCGTCATTGGTCATCGGCATCGGTTTCATCTCGGGCGTGCGCTGCATGATCATCGTCGACGATTCAGGGATCAAGGCCGGCGCGATGGTCGAGATGTCAGCTGCGGCCTTCCTGAGTGCGCAAGACATGGCTTTAAAACAGAACCTGCCTTTTGTGCATCTTGTCGAAAGCGCCGGTGCAAACCTGATGGAATACAAGGTCGAGTTCTGGGCCAATGGCGGCAAACTGTTCCGAAATCTGGCCCGCCATTCGGCCGCAGGGCTGCCCAACATCGCGGTACTGCACGGCCCTTCAACCGCCGGTGGGGCTTATATGCCGGGTCTTGCGGACTATGTGGTCGGCGTGAAGAACAACGGCATGGCCGCCTTGGCCGGTGCCGCCTTGGTTCACGCGGCGACAGGCGAAAAGGCCAATGACCGCGATCTGGGCGGGTCCGAGATGCATGCCACCACATCCGGGCTGGTCGACTATCTGGCCGAGGATGATGCGCACGGTATCGAAATGGCGCGGAACGTGATGGCCCGGCTGGATTGGAACAAATCCTTGCCTGTGCGTCGCAGCAAAGAAGTGCAGCCACCGAAATATGATGCGGATGAGATCGCAGGCATTGTTCCAACCGACTATCGCGTTCCCTATGACGTCCGCGAGGTTGTGGCCCGCATAGTAGACGGCCCGGATTTTGAGGATTTCAAGCCCGACTATGGCTCGGCGACTGTCTGTTTGCAGGCCGCAATCAATGGTATCGCTGTGGGTATTCTTGGAAATAATGGGCCGCTGGATCCTGCAGGCGCGAACAAAGCCGCACAGTTTATCCAGCTATGCGGTCAGTCTGACATTCCCCTGATATTTCTGAACAACATTACAGGGTTCATGGTCGGCACCCAATATGAACAAAGTGGCATGATCAAACATGGGGCCAAGATGATTCAGGCCGTTACGTCGGTCGATGTGCCCAAGATCACGCTCTATGTCGGGGCAAGTTTCGGGGCCGGCAATTACGGGATGTGCGGCTACGCCTATGACCCGGACTTCCTGTTTGCCTGGCCCAATGCGGCAACGGGCGTGATGGGCGGCGAGCAAGCCGCCGGGACGATGGAACTGGTCGCGCGCGCAGGGTTTAAACGCAAAGGGATCGACCCCGACGAAGCCAAACTGGCGGCGCAGAAGGCAGCGATCACTGCGCATTTCACACGACAAGAGAATGCGTTTTACACCTCGGGCCGGTGTATCGATCATGGCGTCATTGATCCCCGCGACACGCGGCGTGTGCTGGGTTTTTGCCTTGAAACCTGCCTTGAGGGCCGTTCGCGAACGGTCAAACCCAGTTCGTACGGGGTGCACAGGTTCTGACCATGCTGCATTACTCGCCATATCCACATCCAAGACAGATAACAGAGGCTGAAGCATGACAATCGACACGCTTCTCGTTGCCAATCGTGGGGAAATCGCCGCGCGTATCATGCGAACCGCCCGGTCGCTTGGCCTGCGCACAGTGGCCGTTTATTCAAGCGCTGACGCTCGGGCACCCCATGTCGAACTTGCTGATGAGGCGGTCTGGATCGGTGAAGGGCCGATTGGTGCCAGCTATCTGAACGTAGAAAAAATCATTGCTGCGGCTCAGGAAACTGGGGCAAGGGCGATCCACCCGGGCTATGGGTTTTTGTCCGAAAATGCGGGTTTTGCAGAGGCAGTCGAGGCCGCGGGTTTGACTTTTATCGGACCCGATCCCGAAGCGATCCGGCTGATGGGCGACAAGGCCGTCGCCAAACGCCTTATGATTGGCGCGGGCGTTCCCTGCGTTCCAGGGTATGAAGGCGATGATCAATCGGGTTCCGTACTGGTCGCTGAAGCGAGCAAAATCGGTTTTCCCATCATGGTCAAAGCAGCAGCTGGTGGCGGTGGACGCGGAATGCGCGTGGTCCAATCCGCCGACACTCTTTCTGCGGCGATCGCGCTAGCCAGATCCGAGGCCGAGAACGCTTTTGGATCCGGCGAACTGATCCTTGAGAAAGCGATCGGTGATGCGCGCCATATCGAATTTCAGATTTTTGCCGATGGGTACGGGAACGTAATTCATCTGGGCGAAAGGGAATGCTCGATTCAGCGTCGCCACCAAAAAGTCATCGAAGAAGCCCCAAGCCCGGTCATGACGACAGAGTTGCGCGCAAAAATGGGGGCTGTGGCGATTGAGGCGGCCCGTGCGGTGAGCTATCGCGGCGCCGGAACCGTGGAGTTTCTTTTGGAACCGTCCGGCGTGTTCTATTTCCTTGAAATGAACACCCGACTGCAGGTTGAGCATCCTGTGACCGAAATGGTCACTGGCATCGACCTAGTGGCGCTACAGATCGCTGTCGCGCAGGGTGACGCCCTTTCAATCTCTCAGGAAGACGTCACCATGACCGGCCACGCCATTGAGGCGCGGCTTTATGCCGAAGACCCCGCTAACGGATATCTGCCGGCAACCGGTCCAATTGATTTCTGGCAGGCTGCGACTGGACCAGGAGTGCGTGTGGACTCCGGCATTCAACAAGGGCAGGAGGTATCGCCTTTCTATGACGCCATGCTTGCAAAGATCATTGCGCATGGTCCAACCCGCGAAACGGCACGTGCGATGCTGATCAAGGCTGTGAGCGAATCTATTTTGCTGGGAACGGTGACAAATTCGCGGTTTCTTGCAGATGTGCTGCAGCACAGAGATTTTATTGCCGGCGATGCAACGACAACATTTCTGGATCAGACCTACCCCTGGGGCTTTCCTGCTTACCGGGTAACTGCGCAGGACGTCGCCTTGGCGGTTGCGCTGTTGTTGGATGCGGATCAGGCCCGCGCAAGGGCGGCGGCGGGCTATGTATCCGCCGAACAGTTGGGTTGGTCCAGCGCGGCGTTGCCGCCGTTCGCAGTGACGCTTGCCTATGGTGACGAAGAGATACAAACGCGCGCACGCGTCTGCCCCGATGGATGGACGGTATGGGTTGAGGGCAACGCGTATGATGTCTCGTTTATCAAGCGCAGCAGCGGGAAGATCCGGGCACGTATAAATGACAACACCGTCGACGCCACCGCACACATAACCCGGGACACGGCCCAGATCGCCATCGGCCCCGAACGTCTGACGTTTCAACGCCTGCGCCCCGGTGCACTGGATGCGGGAACTATCGCTAGCGGTCGCGTCACCGCCCCCATGCCGGGTGCCTTGGTCGAGGTGGCGGCAAGACCCGGTCAAGTCGTTTCCAAAGGCGACTGTCTGGCCGTTCTCGAAGCCATGAAGATGCAGCACCAGATCACTGCTGCCGTTGCAGGCGTCGTGACCTCTGTCCATGTTGAGGTCGGGCAGCAGCTGAGCGCGGGGGATGTGATGATCGAGATTGACGAAACATAGATAGAATTGGGTGTGCGTCGACCACCGCCGCTCAGACACTGCATCCGGGAACATCAAGCAGGCAAACACAAAATCGAGGGAAAAAACAGTGCAACAGGCAACGGATTTTCAGCAAGAAAGCGAAGCATTTTTTGCCATTCTGGCCGATATTTCCGGCGATCAATGGGAAGTACAAACCCAGTTCAAGGGTTGGACGCTGAACGATGTTCTGGTGCATCTGCACTATTGGAACCAGATGGCAGATCTGTCGCTTCAGGACCCCGACGCGTTCACTGCGCGCATTGGCGCGTTGTTTGTCAAAGCCAAGGCCGAAGGGCTGCGCGCAGCGGAGAACGAAGCGATCCTGCTGCGTGGGAACGAGCTGCGCGATTCCTGGCGGACACTTTACACAGATATTGGCACGCGTTGGGCCGATCTCGATCCAAAGCACCGGGTGAAATGGGCCGGTCCGGAAATGTCTGTACGCTCGTCGATCACGGCCCGCCAGATGGAGACTTGGGCACACGGGCAAGAGGTTTTTGACGTTCTCGGTATCGAGCGCGTCGAACAAGACCGGGTCAAGAACATCGTCATTCTGGGTGTAAACACGTTTGGCTGGGCCTATCAGGTAAACGGAAAACCTGTGCCCGAGGCGATGCCGCGGCTTGAACTGACCGCGCCATCCGGAGCCTTATGGGAGTTCGGTGAACCGGGGGACAATCGGATAACAGGCTCTGCGGTAGAGTTTGCACAAGTCTCAGCCCAAACCCGCAACATCGAGGATACATCGCTGAAGGTGGAGGGGCCGGTTGCTGCCGAATGGATGTCAATCGCGCAGTGTTTTGCCGGTGGTCGCGAAACGCCTCCTGCACCGGGCAGCCGTCACCGGGCTCGGGGCCCGCAGATCGCGTGAAAGAAGTTGAATATAAGACTTGAACCCGGCACAAAAGGAACCACCCGTACGACCGAAAGCGAAGATATGCTGCAGTTTAATGTGACAAAACTTGCATCTGGCCTGATCGTCGCTGTTGTCATCGGCTGGCTGCTGGTGCTGGGCAAAAGCATCCTTCTTCCGGTGCTTTTAGGCATAATCGGAATATACATTCTGGACTCGACCGCCTCGACAATCGGTCGTGTTCCGGGGTTGCGCCACATTCCACGCCGCGGGCGCCGTTTGCTTGCGCTGCTTGCCATTTTTCTAACGTTGGTTCTGATAGGGGTCTTTCTTGAGGCAAACGCGCAAGCGGTCGCCCAGAATATTCCGCGGTACCAAACCAACCTAAAAGCGCTGGTTGACTCAGCAATGGCAATTTTGGGTGTCAAAAAACTGCCAGACTGGTCCACGATCGAGCAGACGATTGCTGGCAAGTTCGATGTTTTGGGTTTTGTGCAGGGGACGCTTTCCACAGTGCAGGGTTTCGGGACGGTCATGTTGATGACAATCCTTTATATTGTGTTCATCTTGTCCGATCTGGACGATATGCCGGAAAAAGTTAGAAAGGCTTTGGGTGATGCCGAAACAGCTGACCGGTCGCTGCAAGTTGTCGCCCAGATAAACCAGAAAATCGGCAGCTACCTAAGCGCAAAGACCCTGATCAACGTCATTTTGGCTGTGATCTCATATGTGATCATGTTGTTGCTTGGCATCGAGTTCGCAATGTTCTGGGCCATATTGATCGGCCTTTTGAACTATATCCCATACCTGGGTTCCATTGTTGGTGTTCTGTTTCCCGTCATGCTGAGCCTCGTGCAATTCGGCGGCATCTGGCACGCCGGTGTCGCGCTGATCGCGCTTATGGCCGCTCAGCTGTTTGTCGGAAACTTCCTTGAACCCCGCTTAGTCGGAAACTCGGTGAACCTGAGCGGGTTTATGGTGCTGTTTTCGCTGACGATCTGGACCGCGATGTGGGGTCTGGCAGGCACCATATTGGCGATACCGTTGACTGCCGTGGTGATGATCATCTTGTCGCAAATCCATTCTACGCGACCGCTGGCGATTTTGATGTCAGAAAGCGGCGAACTTGACTGATTGCTCCAAAGCCCGGTTTTAGGTGTTTAAATAATTCGCCATCTTCGGTGCGCGACCGCCACCCATTGGCCGGGGTGACGGTCCGCTTGAAAGCCCTGGCGTTTAAAGCTTGATGCGGAATGCGGCGAAACCATCGGGGCCTTCGCCTGCGTCTTCGATCACCACTCCATTGACGTCGTTCATATAATCGCGCGCCTTGGGGCCGGTTTCGAAAAGCACCGTGGTATCTGCCAGCGGGGCGAAGGACCAGTTGGCGTCCGCTTTTGGATCGATTGTACCCTGCTCAACAATATAGCGAACGATGACGTCGCGGTTTGTATCTGGGGCTTCGAAGACAATCGTGTCGCCCAATGCACCCGGGAAGGCACCACCGCCAGACGCGCGATAATTGTTGGTGGCGATTATGAATTCCATGTCATCCGTAACCGGCGTGCCGTTGAAGGACAGGTTCACAATCCGTGCCGCGTCTGGGTTCACTTCTTCGCCTTTTGGTCCAAATCGCGAGGGCTGCGACAGGTCGATCTGATAGGTCACGCCGTCCATCACATCAAAGTTGTAGGATGGGAACTCTGGGTTCAGCAGGATTGCGTCGGCCGAGCCCGGTTCAACTTGATTGAACATGCCTGCCGAACGCTCCAGCCAACCCCGGACCTCCGCGCCGTTCACGCGAACCGCCCGCACTGTGTTCGGGTAGAGATACAGGTCAGCTACGTTTTTGATGGCCACATCGCCCACTGGAACGTCGGTATAATACTCTGGCCCACCACGGCCACCGGCCTTGAACGGAGCGGCGGCTGATAGGATGGGCAGGCCCTCGTGCTCGGTGCCCTTCATCATCTCTTCAACATACCATTTTTGCGCGATCGACACGATTTGCACCGACGGATCATCCGCGACGAGTGCGAAATAGCTGTGCAAAGGCGCGGACGTCTTCCCTACGGCGCGGCGAACATATGCCAGTGTTTCGTCGTGATCCTTGGCAACCGAATCCAGAACTGTCTGGTCGTCGCCAACCAGCGCGGTGATTGAGCGATCTTCGTTGCGCTTTGAGATCGGGCGCGCCTCGGATGTCGTTGTTACAACGCGCCATTCATTCCCGTCGCGTTCCAGTAACAGGTCCAGCAGACCCAGATGCGAGCCCCAGAATCCGCCCATGACTGCCGGTTTGCCCATAAGCGTGCCTTTTTCGACGTCGATACCCGGGCGATCCGCGAAAGTGGGCGAGGGGAAGACCAGATGATTGTGGCCCGTGACCAGCGCGTCGATACCATCGACGCCGGCCAGCACGACCGAGGCGTTCTCCATCCCATCAGTGTAATCGGCCTCACCGATGCCCGAATGCGATAGGGCGATGATCAGGTCGCAGCCTTGCTCTTGCATTTCTGGCACATAGGCTTTCGCGGTATCGACGATGTCGCGGGCCTGAACGTTGCCTTCCAGGTGCTTGCGGTCCCAATTCATGATCTGAGGTGGGGTAAAGCCAATGACGCCAATCTTGATTGGATGCTTGTTGCCGTCGCCCATTTCAATTTCGCGGTCGAGAATGGCGTAAGGCTTGACCAAGGTCTTATCGTCGCGTGGCCCCGCGCCTTGTTCCTTGGCAATATTGGCCAAAACGACCGGGAAATCCGCACCGGCGAGTGACTTTTCCAGAAAATCCAAACCGTAATTGAACTCGTGGTTGCCCAAAGTAGCGGCGTCATAGCCTACGGTGTTGAATGCGGCGATGATCGGATGGCTGTCGCCTTCTTTCATACCACGCTCATAAGCGATGTAATCGCCCATCGGGTTGCCCTGCAAAAAGTCGCCATTATCCACCAGCAACGAGTTGGTTGCCTCTGACCGAATGTCATTGATGATCGATGCGGTGCGCGACAGGCCTACCGTATCGCGCGGCTTGTCTGCGTAGTAATCATAAGGGAAGACATGCACATGGATATCGGTGGTTTCCATGATCCGAAGATGCGCCTGATTGTCGGCAGCGGCGGCCGAAAACGGGTGCAGGGTGATTGCGGCGGCGCTGGCCGTGGTTGTGGCAAGGAACTGGCGGCGAGACATCAAAAAATGGTTGGAGGAGGTCATTCGGAACCTTTCAATATGTTGGCTAACGCGCCTTCTGCATGGCTTACAAAACAACCGTGTGACACTGGTATCCAACGCGTTTGCAGCGGCGCGGCGCATGCGGGAATGTTTGGTACTGATGCCCATTGTGATCTGCTTACCCAATCATGGCAACATGTGTCGATTTGAGACGGTTGATTTTCGCGCGGTGCATATTGCGGAAATGGCGGCAGCCGCATTGGGGGAGAATGCTCCGCATCGTTTGCCAAAGCGACGTTGGCACAGCGGGCTATCACAAGCATCCGCGTTTTTTCGCCTGAGTGACGCAGATGGTAGAATCTGGTTGTGATAACAATCTTTATCTATAAAATAATGCGTAGCCATGAGAGTTTTCGAAAAGTATCTATAAAATGAAAAACACCGCCCCGCTATGGTCCCGCGACGCTGCTCAAGCTCTGTATGACCTTCCGTTGATGGATTTGCTGTTTCGCGCGCAGACAGTGCACCGCGAAAACTTTGATCCCAACAAGGTCCAGACATCGAAACTGCTGTCGATCAAAACGGGTGGTTGTGCCGAAGATTGCGCCTATTGCTCGCAATCAGCACGGAACGGATCAAAGCTGTCGGCCTCGAAACTGATTGAGGTTCAGCGCGTTCTGACCGAAGCCCGCAAGGCCCGCGACGGCGGGGCAACCCGTTTCTGCATGGGTGCCGCATGGCGCGAACCCAAGGACCGCGACATGGATGCGCTTGTCGCCATGGTCGAAGGTGTGCGCGAGATGGGAATGGAAACCTGTATGACCTTGGGCATGCTGGACGACAATCAGGTGGTCCGTCTGCGCGATGCGGGGCTGGATTACTATAACCACAACATCGACACGTCCGAGCGGTACTACCCCGAAGTCATCACCACGCGCACCTTTGCAGACCGCATTGACACGATGAACCGCGTGCAAGAAGCGGGCATCAAGGTCTGTTCCGGCGGTATCCTCGGGATGGGGGAAGAGGTTCAAGACCGTGTCGATATGCTGGTCACACTGGCCAATATGAACCCGGCACCGGATTCAGTGCCGATCAACATGTTGATGCCGCAAGAAGACACGCCTCTGGCAGACGCTAAACCGATCGATCCGATCGATTTTGTAAGGGTCATAGCCGTTGCGCGGATCATGATGCCACAATCTTATGTACGGCTTTCCGCCGGGCGCAGCGATATGAGTGAGGAATTGCAAGCCATGTGCTTCTTCGCCGGTGCGAACTCGATCTTTGTTGGTGAAACGCTTTTGACGGCAGAAAACCCCGAAGAAGACACTGACGCCATATTGTTTGCCAAGCTTGGGTTGCAGGTGGAAACATCTGCGGAAAAATCCTGTTTGGATGCTGCTGAATGAAAGCACTGAGTCGGTTGAACTCGATGCTTGAACTGTTGGACACCCGGCACCGTCGCCGGGTGTTGGCGCAGCCGCGCGGTCTGGACTTTGCGTCCAATGATTACCTTGGATTGGCGCAATCGCCATTCCTGCGCGAAGCCGCGCAAACGGCATTGGCGCAGGGCGTGCCGCTGGGATCTGGTGGTTCCCGTCTGTTGCGGGGCAATCATCCCGAACATGAGGCGCTTGAACACGAGGCCGCCGCCTTTTTTGATGCTGAGGCTGCTTTGTTCATGGGCGGAGGATTTCAGGCCAATCAGGCGATTTTCTCGACCCTTCCTGCCGCCGATGATCTGATCCTTTACGATGCTTTGGTTCACGCAAGCGCGCATGAAGGCATGCGGATGGGACGCGCCCAAACATGTGCTTTTGCCCATAATGATGTGGCCGCAGCGCGTCTGGCCATTGAGGCGTGGTTGGCAGAAGGCGGGTCTGGCCAAATCTGGATCGCCGTAGAAAGCATCTATTCCATGGAGGGCGACAATGCGCCCTTGGCCGCGCTGTCTGATCTGGCCTGTGAACACGGTGCCATATTGGTCGTGGATGAGGCTCATGCGACCGGAGTATTTGGCCCGAACGGTAAGGGTCTGGCGCATGGTCTCAAGGCTGAGTTGCTGACTCTGCACACATGCGGCAAAGGGTTGGGGGTTTCCGGAGGGCTGATTTGCGGCCACCGGGTGTTGATCGAAACACTAATCAACCGCGCACGTCCGTTTATCTTTGCCACGGCCCCATCGCCATTCGACGCGGCCCTTGTTCGCGCGGTTCTGCAGCATCTTCAAACAGATAGTTCGCTGGCCCTGAACGCCCTGTCCCGCATCCGCCACGCGCATGCCGTTGCACGTCAGATCGGAACACCCAAAGAGGCGCTGAACAGCCAGATTATCCCCATTATTCTGGGCGATGACGCCAAAACCATGGAAATGGCCGCGACGTTACAGGCCAAAGGTTTTGATGTCCGTGGTATCCGGCCGCCGACCGTGCCACGGGGCACGTCGCGCCTGCGCGTGTCGATCACCGGCAACGTGGACAAGGATGACATAAGCGCTCTGTTCGAAACACTGGCGCATCAACAGACGGAGGCGGCATGAGCGCTGTTATCGTCACGGGCACCGACACCGGCGTCGGAAAAACGGTTTTTGCTGCAGGCCTGACGGCCGCGCTTGGCGCAACCTATTGGAAGCCGGTGCAATCCGGGCTTGAAGATGCAACGGACACAGAAACCGTCGCGGCACTTTCCGGTGCTGAAATTTTGCCGGAAGCCTATCGCCTGAACATGCCAGCCTCACCCCATTTGTCAGCCGAAGACATGGGCGTCGAGATTTCGCCGGATCGGCTTGCGCTGCCGCAGGTCAACGGACCCTTGGTCGTCGAGGGGGCAGGCGGGATCATGGTGCCGCTGAACCGCAAGACCTTTTTTCTTGATGTTATCTCGGTGTGGCGGGCACCCGTGGTTCTGGTGGCTCGGACCGCATTGGGGACGATCAACCACACAAGCCTGTCCCTGATGGCCTTGCGGGGTGCAGGTTGCAACGTTTTGGGCGTAGCGTTTGTAGGCGACGCTGAGCCAGAGGTTGAACAGACCATCGCCGAGATGTGTCAGGTTACCTATTTGGGACGCTTGCCGTATCTTGAAACCCTGACGCGGAAAACGCTATCGGATGCCTTCCATGTGATCGACACCGCAACAATTCGGAGGGCTCTGTGACCGCTCTGGAGTTTGATGCCCGCCACCTTTGGCATCCCTATACGAATGTTCTGAACCCCGGTCCGATGCATCTGATCACCGAAGCCGAAGGGGTATGGCTGACCCGGGAAGACGGCACTCGGATGATCGACGCAATGTCGTCGTGGTGGTGTGCGGTGCACGGGCATCGTCATCCGGCCATTACTGCTGCGATGCAGGAACAGCTGCGGCAAATGCCCCATGTCATGTTCGGTGGCCTGACGCATCGACCCGCAATTGACCTAGGCCGCAAGCTGGTCGAGCTGTTGCCTGACGGGCTGGATCGCATTTTCTACAGCGACAGCGGATCGGTCGCGATTGAAGTCGCTTTGAAAATGGCCGTGCAGTTTCAGATGGCGCTGGGTCACACGGGGCGCACGCAGTTTGCGACCATTCGCGGCGGGTATCACGGGGACACATGGAAAGCGATGAGCGTCTGCGACCCCGAGAATGGGATGCACGGGCTGTTCAGTGGCGCGCTGTCGATCCAACATTTCCTGCCACGCCCGCCGATATCATTTGACCAGGAATGGACGGATGATCCAACCCTGAATGGGCTGGATGCTTTGGAAGAGCTGCTGGAAACCAAAGCCGATCAGATCGCGGCCCTGATCCTTGAGCCAGTGGTCCAGGGCGCGGGTGGAATGTATTTCTATCACCCCAGGTGGCTAAAAGGCGCGCAAGACCTGTGTAAAGCGCACGGAATTCTTGTGATTTTTGATGAAATCGCGACCGGGTTTGGCCGCACGGGCGAACTGTTTGCGATGCATCATGCCGAAGTGGTTCCTGACATCATCTGCCTGGGCAAAGCGCTGACAGGCGGCCATATTACTCTGGCCGCGACCGCCACGTCTGAGGATGTCGCGCGCCGAATTGGCGAAAGCGAAGCAAGCGTTCTGATGCATGGTCCGACCTATATGGCCAACCCGCTGGCCTGTTCTGCCGCGGTGGCCAGTCTGGGCCAACTATCGGTCAGAGATTGGCGCGCCGAAGTGAACGCGATCGCCGACCAGATGAAGCAAGAGCTTGCCCCCGCACGTGAATTGCCAGGCGTTGCCGATGTGCGCGTGTTTGGCGCGATCGGGGTCATCGAAATGGAGCAATGGGTTGATCCTGCGGTTGCGCATGCGCTGGCACCCGATACCGGCGTTTGGTTGCGCCCGTTTGCCCGCAACATCTATTGCATGCCGCCTTACATCATCTCTGCGAATGATTTGAGCCGTGTAACATCGGCCATGATCTCGCTCGTCAAAGGCATACCATGAAACAGCAGTGGTTATCGCGTTCGGGAACGGACGAGTTGATTCTGGTTTTTGGCGGTTGGGCGCTGGGGGCTGCGCCTTTTACTGGACTTACAGGTCGCGGCGATGTGCTATTCGTCGACGACTTCCGCCACTTTGACGATCCTCTGCCTGATATTGCGCAATATGACCGCGTCAATTTGATTGCCTTTTCTTTTGGCGTCGCATCTGCGGGCCACTGGCTGGCGCAAACTGGGTTTCGTCCCGATCGGCTGATTGCTGTCAGTGGCACGCTATGTCCGGCTGACCCCGAGCGTGGAATCGCACCGGATATGATCCGCGCCACGGCGGAAAACCTGACCGCAGCCAGTTTCGCAAAGTTCTGTCGCCGTGCCGGATTAAACGGGCCGGTTCCTGAAATTGATCTGGAGGCTGCGCGGGCAGAGCTTCAAGCCGTGATCGACCGTGGTGGCGCACCCGAGGTGGCATTTGACCGGATTTGGATCCCCCAACGAGACCGTATTATCCCGAGCCCCGCCCAAGAGGCGGCATGGGCGCACCAACAATCTGCCGTGCTTGGTATTGCCACCCCGCATGTCCCGTTTCGCGACGGTCAGAACTGGCAAGAGTGGGTCGCATGAACGTCCAGATCGCGGACCGCGTCCAGCGCAGTTTCAGCCGCAGTTTCCGCAGCTACCACGGCTCGGCCAGCCAGCAGGCCAAAATCGCGGATCGGCTGGTCCATGAGATGCGGGCCGGCGACGCGCCGCATCGTTTCGCGACCGGATTGGAATTTGGATGTGGCACAGGCCACCTCACGCATCGGGTATGTAGCGCATTCGATATTGGTCAGTTGACGATCAATGACCTGTCGCCCGAAGCCGCTGAGACCGCAACGGCCGTCGGTGCGGACTTTCTGTGCGGCGATGCCAAAATCGTCGAATGGCCGTTTCAGCCAAAGCTAATCACGTCAGCGTCTATGGTCCAATGGTTGCATGACCCTACAACCTTTCTGCAGCGCGCAGCGAATGCATTGGCTCCTGGTGGGTGGTTAGCGGTTTCAGGCTTTGGACCGGAACAGTACCGGGAACTGGTGAAAGTCGGCTCCACTGCCAAAGCGCCGGGCTTGTGCCGATCTGAAGATTTGGCCGCGGCGATCGAAGGCCAGTTAGAGATAATCAGTTGCGGCGAAAACCTTTCTGCTCTGCACTTCGATACGCCCCGAGGCGTTCTCAATCATCTTCGAAGAACTGGGGTCAACGGGCGCGCGCAGAAGGTATGGACCAAAACCAGTCTTGCCCAATTCACGGAACAATATGTCCGGCACTTTGGCGACGATGATGGCGTGTCCCTGACATATAACCCGACGTGGATCGTGGCCCGTAAACATGGCTGAGTCCCGCTACCAATCAATGCGCTCATAGGCTTCGGTCTCGATACACGAGATCTCAGAGCCAGGGTTGGTCAGTACCGCTTCGGCCATGACATCACCATCGTTGTCCCCGTCGCTTTGCGACTGATCCATGTGCCACGGCGCGGGCGGTTCAGCCTGTATTGTCGCGGCAAGCGTTTCGGACAAATCAGGGGCAACGTCTTTCGCAACTTCATCTGTCTGCCCGACGTCCAGTGTAAAGGGAATCTCTGAGGTCAATTGCGCCCCGTTAAATCCGGTGTCCGTCACCGAGATTTCCCCTTCGATTGCGCCTTCGAATCCGGGGGGCGGGGATATCTCAAGAAAGTCGAGATCCCAGCCAGACAGATCCGCCGAACCGCCATCTGTCATCAGTGAATTCTCACCGCTGATCAGCAGCGTATTTGGTGGCAGCCCTTCCAGAGATACGGCGGCCTGATCACTTGCTTGGTCCAGCTCGATAGCGACTTCGACCGTCCCGTTTTCTTCGACTATTGGTTGTGCGTCAGCCTGCAAAAGCTCGCGCCCCGTTGTGTCCGGCCCGTCCCATTCCAATTTCAGCCCCGCACGGCCGTAGTTCTCAAAATACCGAACTTCGATATCATAAGTGCCGGGTTCCAAGTCGATTTCTCCGGGCCGCGTCCGGAACCCATGCAGACCATCATTTTCCACGATCCTTATTCTGTTGACGAAGACGGCTACGCCATCGTCCGCACCGGCAAAAAATGTGTAGGAACCGCCTTCGTCTATTGTGATTTTACCTTCGAGTTTTGCCCCAAACGTATCCCTTGAACCGCCTTCCCAGAATGAGTTGCGACTGTTTTCGAAATTGATTTCAGGCACAAATTCCTGATGCGTCGGGTCAGCGGACCAGTCGATGTCGTCCAGCTTTGACAACCTGTTGTCCATGTCAAAATATCTGGCACGGAAACCGCCCACCATTTTGGCATCTGGTGAGGGCAGGTCAGCCTCAGTTACTTCGAAAGTCAGGTATTGTACGCCGTCGTGACTGCTGTTTTCACCGGTTGGCGTAGAATGATGCAGGGCTGCTTCGACCGTTCCCTCAAATTCTGGCGGCGGTGTTACTGTGATCATCCCACCTTGCCAGCCTCCCATCTCTGCGATCCCGTCCGTGTTTGCCGCAAATTCGGTTCCGCCAATCTCGACAATTGTTCCGGTGGGCAGACTTGTCAGTTCGAATGAGGTTTCATCGGTCACGCTGAGCGTTCCCATATCCACATCAATGGCCAGTGGCATGCCTGAAACGGTTTGGGCCTCGGACATGTCCGGGGCTGTAACCACCTCACGTCCGTCAAGACCTGGACCCTCCCATTCAAGCTTCAGTCCAGCCCGGCCGTAATTTTCGAAGTATCGGATTTCGATCGCATGTGTTCCCGGTTCAAGCTCAACTTCACCAGTTCGAGTTCGAAACCCGTGCAGCCCGTCATTTTCAACGACCGGTTGGCCGTTGATTACAAACATCGCGCCATCATCGGCGCCCAGAAAGAAAGTGAATGTTCCGCCTTGCTCAACCTCGATACTGCCATTGATCTGGACGCCGAACGTGTCTTTCGCGCCTCCATCCCAGAACGTGTCGTGACCGTTTGCGTAGTTGATTTCGGCCGTAACCTCTTCATGGGTCGGTTCTGCGGTCCAGTTGATGTCTTCCAGTTTGGAAAGACGATGATCAACGTCGAAGTATTTGGCGTGAAACCCTGACGAAAACGTCATCTCGTCCGTATCCGCCACATTGACCGTAAAGCTTTCGGTCTGACGTAACCCGCCTTCGTCAATCACCGTGACATCAACAGTGACCGAGGATGCCTCTTCATAGCCTAGTGCCACACCGGGTTTCAAACGCAGTTGATTGTCGATGACTTCGAACCGGTCATCCGAGATTTCGAACCTGTGGGTATCGCGCTGATCCGGATCCTCGAAACTGAGCTGCCCCGCGACCGCACCGTCGACATTTTCGGCTACGGTCTGCTCTGCTGCGGTCAGTGTGATGTTGTCAACCAAAGCGCCGTAGGTATCATTCTGGCCCTCAGGTTCGCGCAGTTCCAGCGTGTCCTGTCCGGTTCCAACAACCTGCAGCTGGAACGTTTCCCAATCTGCGGAGTGCGGATCCAGCTCCGCCACCAGATTGCCGTTCCAATAGACCTCGACCGTATCAGTTCCACCTGCGAGGCGCTCACGCAGGTCAATGCCCAGATCATAAAGCTGACCATCTTCTGTCTGGACCACCTGGGAAATACTGTCGACGCCCCGACCATGGTCCATTTCAAGCAGCTGATCGCCATCGGACGCTTTCGTACCGCCTAGATGATCCCAAATTTCCAATCCATGCGCGTCTTGCCAGGACCCGCTTTCATCCGAGCCAAAGCCTTTCCACTTGCCCTTATCCAAATCAAATTCTTCGAAACTGCCATTCTGAATGAGGTTTTCAGCACTGTTGCCCAGCACCAGACTCGTCGGACCTTCGTTCACATCCCGAACGTCCACTGTGAAACGCTCGGTCAGGGTGGACCCGCCAGCGTCCGTGACGGTAACGTCGACCTCTATCTGCGCCGCTTCTTCATGATCCAGCGCAATGCCGGGCTTTAGCTGTAACTTGCCGTCCACGATTTCAAAACGGTCGTCCGAGATGTCAAAGCTGTGCATATCCAACGCATCCGGGTCTGCGATCAAGATGTTTCCGATCACCGCGCCATTGGCGTTCTCGGCAACAGAAGTGTTGTCCAGCACCAGATCTGTCGGACCCTCGTTCACATCCTGAACGTCCACGATGAAACGCTCGGTCAGGGTGGACCCGCCAGCGTCCGTGACGGTGAAGTCGACCTCTATCTGCGCCGCTTCTTCATGATCCAACGCAATGCCGGGTTTTAGCTGCAACTTGCCGTCCACGATTTCAAAACGGTCGTCCGAAATGTCAAAGCTGTGCGTGTCCGATGCGTCCGGGTCTACGACCGAGATGTTCCCGATCACCGCGCCAATGGCGTTCTCTGCGACAGAGATGTTGTCTAGAGTGACCTCTTGCGGCGCGTTGTTTCCGGTCTGCGTGTCGGTTGGTATTGCCGGGACTGCATCCAGATTGGGTACGCTTGGCAGCTCCGGGCGAGAGGTCGGACCGCTTACATGAGTAATTCCCCCACCTTCGCTTGTTTGGGCCGCTGGACTTGCGACAATGAATGTTTCCACCCCGGCCGCGCTTTCGACAATTTTCATCGCCTCTGCCTTGGTGTTCTGTGCAATTGATCCAGCCAACGTGTTCGTTGAATGAAAGGTATGGGCGACAGGATCAGTGTTTGTGACGTTGCCGGGCTGTTGCGCATGCACGGTGCGAGGGCTCAACTCTTCCGGGGCACCCTCGTTCCGAGTGTTGCGTTCCAATGTTCCAGAGAACTGTTGGCCTGTGTGTAACGAACTGCGCGTCGGATCTTCGCTTGGCTCGACAACACTGCGGGAAAGATGAGAGGCGATCTCGTGTTGTTCGTCCATATCGGCCTGTGCGGACCTTGTGTGAAAATTCAGGTCGTTCTCTAGTTTACCCATCGCACAATTCCCCAAACAACAACTGATTCACCGTATTTGGTAACATGCGCTCGCCGGTAACGGGCAACTAAGAGATTAAATTTAAAGGAAAATCTTAGGAATGACGCGCCGTGGAATTTACGGGTCATAAACGGAAACCGACCACTCCTACTGAAACGATCAAGGGGTAAAAAGCATCATGGAACCGCGTGGATTTGTTGGTCGCATTTCGGCACCTCACTTTGATATCCCGCTTTGGGTTGCCTCTTTGACTATGAATATTCTGTCGCTTTTGATGCCTATTTCCATCTTGCTAATATTTGATCGGGTCATCCCGTTCCAGTCTACCGACACGCTGCGCGTATTGACGGTGGCACTGGTTATCGGTGCCGGTATGGAGCTGATGCTGAGACAGTGCCGTGCCGTCCTTTTGACAACCACGGCTGAGGGGGCAGCGGTCTGGAATTACCGCCGCTTTATGACCAAAGTTCTGAACGCGAATTCTTTGGCCTTCTCGCGCGAACCCGCCAGCAATTATGCGGAACGCTACGCAGCTATCGGCCAGTTGCGGGACTACCATTCGGGGCAGGGGCAAACACTCTCGATTGATCTGCCCTTTACGGTCTTGTTTGCGATTCTGATCGGCTTGATCGGGGGGTGGCTGATTTTGGTGCCACTGGGCGCGTTTGGCGTCGTGATCGTCTTCGCGGCGGCCATGAAGCGGGCGCAGTGGGCCCTGTTCAAGCGCCGCAAGTCCCTGGACACACGCCGATACGCGTTTTTGTCCGAGATTTTGTCAAACATGCCCACGGTCAAGGCAAACCGGATGGAGCCACAAATTGCCCGCCGATTTGAATTGCTTGAAGATCAGACCGTCGATCTGAGCAAAAAGCTGATCCATTTCTCGGGCTTTGCACAAAGCTTTGGAGCCATCTTTTCGCAGATGACTGTTGCTGCGATGGGGCTGCTGGGGGCCTACCTGGTGATCATCAACCTGATCGGCATCGCCGAATTGGCCGCCTGCATGCTGTTGAATGGTCGAATTATCCAGCCGTTGACCAAACTCATGGCGATGTGGGTTCAGTCGGAAAACTCTGCCAATTCACAAGCACGATTGAACGAAATGGAACAGCTTGAAATCGGGCAAAGGGTAGGGCTTTCCTACGATCACTTGGGTCAGATCATGGTTTCCGGTTTGTCCATGCGCCGTTTGAAAGGAGAGGGGAGAGCTTTCTCGCCCCTCAACATTCAGGTGGAGCAAGGGCAGGGCGTTTTGATTGAGCCCGAAGAAAGCTGGATGGTGGAAGCGTTGTTTGACGCAATGACGGGGCAGCGAGAGCCGGATGAGGGCAGGTTGTCCATTGGTGGCATACCGGCCTCACAGCTGATCGGGTGGCGCGGGCACGATGCGCTGGTTGCGCTCGAAGCCGAGCCCGCGATCCTGTCGGGAACACTGCTTGAAAACATCAGCGCTTTTGGTGACGCAGAGACCGTTGATCGCGCCAAGCAGATTGCCGTCGCACTTGGGCTAGAGAAACGCATTCACCGTTTGCCCATGGGCTATGCAACCCAGCTTAACACCGGAACCGGGTTTGAGGCCGACCCGGTGAACCGGCATCTCATTGCATTGACACGGGCCTTGGCGCTGCGGCCGCGGGTGCTTTTGATGAATGAACCAACAGCGGTTTTAGATACAACGGAACGCCAAGCTCTGGCGGATTACCTCCAATCCGTTTCACCGCGGCCCACGATACTTGTGGCAAGCCCGGACCCTCGGATGAGGCAGATAACGGACAGGTGCGTTCGCTTAAGTTCGCCAAACACCCTGGATCTGGCGGCATGGGCGGTGGACGCAGATCTTGAACGGACAGCCGCAGAAGCCTGGAAAAAGGGTGCCGCATGACCGTAATGAACACTCAGATTGCAAGCGGGTTGCTATTTAGACTGCTGTTGGCGGGTGGCTGGCGCAATAATGAAGACCGGCTGCTTGAGGCGTTTCCGCACGTGCTGGATCGGCTCCGCACGGATGACATTTTCGAGACGTTGGAAAACCTCAATATCCCCTACACGCAGATCAGATGTCGTGAACGCGAGATCACGGATCACGAATGCCCGGCATTGATCATACCGAGCAATGGTGCCTGCTACCTTGCGTTGGATAGGATGGGTGGCACGCTGCAAATCAGCGATGATCTGAATCCAGATCTGAACCACCTCAAGCCCGGCCGCCGATGGTGCACCGTCATCCGGATCGACCGCTTCACGCATCACCAGACAGACAGGCGGTTCACATCTGTCCGCTCGGCATTCGCAGAATTAGGCCCGATGTTGCCCTGGCTGCTGATCGCTTCGTTGCTGTCCAACATTCTGGGGCTTATGGCTCCCTTACTGATCATGGGCATCTATGAGCGGATCATCCCGTCGGGTTCTGTTAGTTTGCTGGTTTCGCTGATGATCGGTGTGGTGATTGTGGGGGCGTCAGACCTTTGCTTCCGCCATGCGCGCACGAGGGCGCTGGCATATGTTGGCTGGCGTGGAGAACGTCAGTTGATGATTGCGCTGTTTCGCAAACTGATGTCACTGCCGCTGAGCCAGCTCGGGAAAACGGATGTAAACCAACAGCTATCGCGTTTTCGCCAATTCGAATCCTTGCGCGATGCATTTACCGGGCAGGTCATGACGACCCTTCTGGATCTGCCATTCTTGGTGATTTTCTTTGCGGTCCTTGCATATCTCGCACCGCAGGTCGGGCTGCTGACGCTCGGCTTGGCGGTCTTTCTTGTCTTGCTTGGCGCAATCATCATCCCACACCAAAAACGGTTGGATCAAAAAACGGCAGAGGCCGCCGCCGCTAGCCAGTCGGGCGTTCAGGACGCTATTCTTAACCAGCGGGCCATTGCAAATCTTGGCATGCAAAACCAATGGTTGGACCGCTGTATGCCTCTTGCACAGCGCGCAGAAGCGGCCGCGCGCCGCAGCCGTCAGTTTCAGGCGCTTGCGCAATCATTGGCTCAATCCGTTACGGCACTTGCGACGATGGGGGCCATCCTCTTGTGCGCGCATGGTGCGTTGCGCGGTGATATCAATTTTGGTGCGTTGATCGCTTCGATTGCGTTGGTGTCCAAAATTTTGGCGCCGATTCAGTCTCTGTATTCCAGCTTCCCCCAGATCCTTTCCTTCCGAAGCATTCGAAATCAAGCGGATCGTGTCCTTGATCTTGGCGAGGAGATCGAAGTGGGGCTGGAACAAACGCACCAAAAAACTATATGCGGCTCGATTACGTTTTCCTCTGTCACGTACCGGCCGGACCCTTTGAACGCGCCTGTCCTTTCGCAAGCCAGCTTCAATTGTGATCCGGGCGAAGTGGTTCTGGTCATGGGCAGCGATGCGGCAGGTCGCACAGCGGTGCTGGATCTGATCGACGGCCTTTACGCACCTCTGGCAGGTACGATTGAACATGACGGCATCGACATTCGTCAGATTGCCAGGGACGAATTGCGTAAATCCATAACTTACGCCACTTACGACATGTCGATGTTCTACGGCACTATTGCCCAGAACTTTCGATTGGCCTCGCCGTCTCTTACTGATGACAACATTATGGCTGCTTTGACCGATATGGATTTGCTGGATGACCAAGGCCTTCTGCCAAAGGGCATCGACACTCGTTTGACCGACGGTGACCTGGCGCAGATGCCATCGGCAATCTTAAAGTCGCTGGTCCTTGCACGCAGCATGGCGCGCCCTTCTTCGGTCTTTCTGTTTTCCGAGCCAACCAACGGCCTGTCCGACCATCGACGGGCGTGTTTCAGAAGCTGGATCCGTGCGCAGCACGGGCGCAGGACTGTGGTCATAGCAACGGCGGATCGCTCATTCATGCAGATCGCCGACCGCTTCATCTTTCTGAATGGCGACAAGGTTGTCGTGAACAGCACAGGTGATACGGGGCGCAAGAAACTTCAGGCCGTATTGAAAACGCTTGGGAGGGCACAGTGAAATCAGGTTCTAAGAAAAGTGACACGTCCGGTCCAATGGAACGCGCAAATTGGAGGCGTCGAATGCGGCGGCCAAGATTTGCGGCCTTCCTGTCGCTTGCGGTTTCGGCCATGTTTGGATGCTTGGTGGTTCTGGCGGGGCAAACTGCTGTTCCCCAGGTCACCCGCGCCCCTGGAGCGATCCTGCCAGTTGGCGCGTATCCGCAAATCGAAACGATGCCCGGCGGCATTGTCCGCGCTGTTCACGTCCGCGATGGTCAGTTGGTTGAAGCGAGGGATTTGCTGGTTGAACTGCATCACCCGGATCTGACGCGGGAAAGAGATGTTACGTCGGGCCAGCTTGCTGCGGTTCAGCGAGACTTGGCCACAGCGTCCGCTGTACTGGCGGTATTGGATCGCGAAGCTGTGCCTGACAAGGCGGAAATTGATGCGCTCAAAGGCAAGGGGCTGATTTCTGCAGCCGCAAGGTTGGACCTTTATGCTGAAAGCCAACGCATTCAGCTGGCCTCCATCAAACAGCAAGAGGGGACACTGGATATCCTGACACGGGCCACGCAGTTCGCGCAGGACCGCGTTCGAAAGAAAGAGGAGATTCTGGAGAGATACGCGCAGCTGCGGACGCAGGGTCTAAAATCCCTGAGCGATTTCCTTGAGGAAGAAGATGAAGTGGACGCAGTGCGGGCGGCTGCATCGGACGCCCGGGTACGCCTTGCCGAAGCCCATAGCGCATTGATGCTGGCCCGCGCAGCCAAAGCTGAAGAAACCCTGGCGTTGCGAGATGAGGTGCTGACCCGATGGGTCGAATTTGAGCAAAAGCGCGTGGAGTTGGAGATATCGCTGGACGTCGTAAATTCAAAATTAGCGGCACTGCGTATTTCTGCCCCAACACGTGGGATTATTCAGGCAGTGACATATCCAAACCCAGGGGAAGTCATCGCGCCGGGCGAAGTGATTTTTGAGATTTTGCCAACCCGTCGCGCCTTGGTCGTAGAAGCACGTATCGCAAATTCTGAGGTCGGCCATGTTGCGGTGGATCAGCCGGTTTCAGTAAGCGTAGACACGTTTGATGCCCGGCGTTTCGGAAAGGTTGAAGGACGCCTGCAATCCATCTATCCTGTGCCTCTGACGGATGAACAAACCGGTGAAACCTATTTCAGGGCCTCGTTTAAACTGGCCGAAACCAAGGTTGGCACGGGCCCGTGGGAACGTCCGCTTCAGGCTGGAATGACTGTCGTTGCGGAAATGACGACGGGCGAACAGACGCTGCTTTCCTACCTGTTGAAGCCGGTGCAGATGACAATGGAACGCGCATTCAGCGAGCGGTAGTTTACATCTGTAAGGCTTTGCAATCATGGACCCATTCCTGCTAGCCGAAGCGGTCAGTACAGCAAATTGAGCATCAGGAGTGAAACAACAAGAAACAGGATCGTCATGACCCCCCCTGAGCGCACAAAGTCCATGACTTTATACCCTGCAGGACCCATGATCAGGGCGTTTACCTGATGGGTCGGGATTATGAAGCTGTTCGATGTTGATATGGCAACCGTCAGGGCAAATACGGCCGGATTTCCGCCAGCTGCCACTGCAATGGAAACGGCCAATGGCACAAGCAGAACAGTGGCCCCGACGTTGGACATCACCAATGAAAACGCTGTGGCCAAAATCGCAACGCCGGCCTGAAGTGACCAGATCGGCCAGCCGTCCAGAATGACCATGATCTGTTGTGCAATCCACGCAGCCGTGCCGGTGTTCTGTACCGCCTGACCCAGTGGAATAAGGCATGCGAGCAGAAAGACTGTGTTCCATCCGACCGCACGGTAGGCTTCATCGACACTCAACACACGTGTCAGCATCATTCCCGCGGCGCCGGTTAACAGACAGAGCGAGAGCCGAATGTCGGTGAACAGGATCATCGTCAAGGAAACGGCGAAAAACGCCAGCGCCCAACCGACCTTTTGCGGGCGCAGTTCGTCTTGGGGGAAGTCTGTGGTGACAACCACAAAATCGGGATCGCGCTTGATCCGCATCAGGTTGTCCCACCGTGTATGGGCCACAAGCATGTCGCCTGCGTGAAACTCCTCAAGCCCGATTTGAGTGGACTCGTGCGTTTCGGATTCAACATGGCTGAGCGTTTCCTCGCCGCGATGGATGGCAAGCAACGACATGCCGTATGTCTTGCGGAACAATAGCTCGCGTGGGCATTTCCCGATCAGCTTGCTGTCGGGTGTTATGACAACTTCAGCAATGCCTGCATTGGTTGGTGCGAATTCTTCGACAAAGATGTCCAACGCCGGCAGGACGGTTAGCCCGTATTTTTGCGCAAACTCCTCTACGACCCAGCGCCGGCCAATGATCGCCAATCGGCAAGGCGCGGCAATTTCGGCCGTCAGAACCTGAACCATCGAGGTTTTACCGCGATAGAATGTCGAAATGATGTAGAGGTGGTTTTCGTGGTTTATGTCGGCCAAAATCTGCCCGACCAACGGGCTTTCGGCTGGAACGATTACTTCGAAAACATCGGCCTTCAGGCCGTAAACACGTTGCAGATACTCCTGCGTTCCCTGTCCGGTCCCGGTGTTTTCCGATCCCTCATCACCCGGCAAAACCCACCGACCCAGCAGCAGAAAGTAGGCGATGCCGGTCAGGATCAGAACAATCCCGATCGGCGTCACAGAGAACAGGCCGAACTGTTCCATTTTCTGACCTTCGGGCAGGCTATTGTTGGCAGACTGGATCAGATCGTTCAGCAAGATAAGAGGCGAAGATCCGACCATCGTCATTGTGCCGCCAAGGATGGCGCAGAACCCCATGGGCATCAACAAACGCGACAACGGGATACCTGATCGGGAAGATATTCGGCTGACGACCGGAAGGAATAATGCGGCGGCCCCAACGTTTTGCATGAACGAGGAAATGACCCCCACGGTACCCGAAATAATTGGCAGAACGCGTTTCTCGGACGTACCGCCATATTTCAGAATAACAGCAGCGACTTTGTTCATTATGCCGGTCTTGTCGAGGCCCGCGCCAACGATCATGACAGCGATAATGGAAATCACCGCATTGGATGCAAATCCATCAAACAGGTGCGGCACGTCCGCGAGTTTCTCGAGCCCGGGCGCGTAACTGAGAAGGCCGATTAGGACCAGAACAAGTATGGCAGAAAGGTCAATTCTGACGATTTCGGATACAAAGAGAAATACGGTGAAGGCAAGAAGGGCGCAAACGACACCCATCTCAAAATTGAAGGCCACCTGTTCCACAATCGTCACCAGGAATTTGTTCTTACATTAAGGAAACATCTAACCCATCAATGTTGGATTGTCATGATGTTTCAAAACTGCAAGCTCGGGCGAAACAAAATTACCACCGCTGCCAAAACGCCACGTTTCAAACCGGTGCGTGGAGCCCCTTTGATTGCTTGTCAGGTTGGGGCCTTCACGCCTCTCAAGTCATCGTGGTCAACCACGCCCACGGTAAGGCGGCACACCCTGATCCGGGATCCAGACGCCTTCGGGCGTTGGGCCAGTTTGCCAGAACACGTCGATCGGAATGCCCCCGCGCGGATACCAGTACCCTCCGATACGCAGCCATCGGGGTTCCAGAAACTCCTGCAGCCGGCGGGCAATCGAGATGGTGCAATCTTCGTGAAAGGCGCCATGATTGCGGAACGAGCCCAGAAACAACTTGAGCGCTTTGCTTTCCACCAACCACTGATCCGGCACGTAATCTATCACAAGATGGGCAAAATCCGGCTGGCCTGTCATCGGGCAAAGCGAGGTGAACTCGGGCGCGGTAAAGCGCACGTTGTAGTCCACATCAGCTTGCGGGTTCTGTACGCGTTCCAGAACCGCCTCTTCCGGGCTGGCTGGCATTTTGGTGTCTCCGCCCAACTGGGTGAGGTTACTGTAGATACTATCGGTCATCTTGTCTCTCCTGCGGTCAGACGCCGCGTTTGTTGCCCCAGATCAGCACGTGTAGCTGGGGCAGAATGCGAGGCGCGAACCAACCGGCATTCAAAGTCTTGTCGATCAGCCATTCCATACGGCTGGTGGCATTGGTCAAATCAACCGGGCTGGCCGGGTCGGTTTCGGGGTTACCGGGTTGAAGGTACAGCGGAAGGTCCGGATACCGGTCGGCAACGCTGCGTGCCCAGTTAAAATCCGTGTCGTCAAAGATCACGATCTTGAGGACAGCCTGCGCAGGGCGCACGTTGAGGCAGGCGTCAAACGCCGTCCAATCCATATCCTCGCCACTGCTGGGCGGTTTCGGGCTGAGAACAAGCATAGCAAGGTCGGCAAACCACGGCTTTGCAATTGACCCTTGGGTTTCGCATACAAAGGCATAGCCTTCCGCTTTGCCCTGCCGGATCAAAGGGCCAAAATCCTGAATGGCGGGATTTCCGCCAGAAAGAGACACGGTCAGGGGCCGCCCGCCCGACAAACGCTGAATCTCGGACCAGACGGCCTGCTTGTCCATTGCTGCCCAATCGTGGCGATAGGAGCTGTCGACAGCATGGAGGCTGTCGCACCAGCTGCACCGGAAATCGCACCCGCCCGAGCGTACAAATACCGTCGGCTGACCGATCAGCGCGCCTTCGCCCTGTACCGTGGGGCCGAAAATTTCGGATATTCTCAGGGTCATGGGCGGTACTCGGCCCATGTCTTGGGCGTTTCGGACACTTTCACCGCAGCGGTTTCGGGCCAGCGGGCCGCGCACCAGTCAAAGAAGTGCCGCGCAAGGTTTTCGGCCGTCGACACGACGTTCAGCACATTGTTCAGGTGCCGGTGGTCAAATTCGTCGTCGATATAGGTCTTGAGCGGTTTCAGCTCGTGGTAATCCCGCACGAACCCATCCGTATTCAAATCGCGCCCGGCCAATTCGACCACGACAATATAGTTATGGCCGTGCATCCGGGCACATTGGTGATCATCGGGCAAGTGGGTCAGCTGATGTGAGGCGGAAAAGTGGAACTCCTTAGTAATCCGGTACATCAGACACTTGCTCCTGCGATGGCAGATTTCCAGAACTCGACGTCGTCGTACTTGGTTGGGTCCGGGACTCCAGCCAGCTCGAACGCCTCGCGCCGTTCAACGCATGTTCCGCATCGGCCACAATGCACGTCGCCGCCCTTGTAGCAGGACCACGTCTGATCGTACGGGGTACCCACGCGCGCGCCTTCGCGGACAATATCGGCTTTGCTGCGGCGCACGAATGGCACATGCAGCACCACATCCGCGTAGCCGTCCAACGCGGCGCGCTGCATGGTGTCAAACGCATCGGTGAATGCCGGGCGGCAATCGGGATAGATGAAATGGTCGCCGCCATGCACAGCAGCAGCCACCGCATCATCCCCCTGCGCTGCTGCCACGCCATAAGCGATGGTCAGCATGATCGCATTGCGGTTGGGGACAACCGTGACCTTCATCGTTTCTTCCGCGTAATGCCCGTCAGGCACGTCGACATCGTCGGTCAAGGCCGAGCCTGTCAGCGACGCGCCGACAGAACGCAGGTCGATCACGTGATGGGGCACGCCCAGCCTCTGCGCGCAGAGGGCCGCGAAGGTCAGCTCCTTGGTATGGCGCTGGCCATAGTCGAAAGACACAAGCCGCGAGAGGTTTCCTTCCGCGGCCAGCATATGCGCAAGCGACACGGAATCCAGCCCGCCTGAGCAGACCAATGTAGTTTTCATGTTTTCAGTCCTTGTTTTGATAACCGGGTAGGCTGCGACCGGCGGGCGGGACGCTTACGGTCTTTTTCCGATAAGCGCAATGCACGAATTGGTGGGCAAAAGAGACCTTAGGCCTGACCGCCGCGCCCTTTAGGGATTGGGAAAGCGCGGCGGCACAAGCCCAGCTTGAAACCAACTGACCAATGTCACAATGGAAAAGACGGGCAAACCGGTAGCGCGCTGAATATCTGCCGCGTATGGGCACATATTCGTGCATTCCAGCACGATCGCGCCAAGGTCCGGATTCTCGGACTGCAACGCAAGCGCGGCATCAACGTTATCGGCACGGGCCTTATCAACATCCAGGCCAAGTTCGTTCCCAAGTATCGCGCGCGTGAATTCGCGCCCGCCTTCGGTGGAACCGATGGGTGTATCGTCAGGAACCTGTGCGCAGCGCAGATGATCATGGGTCAAAGTGGAGGCAGAAATGGTCAGAACCCCCGTGCGTTTTCCGGCCGGAAGGATACCGTTCACCATCTGCACCTGCATCAAAGATGAGGTCACAACCGGAACCGGTACAGCCTCGGACAGCTCTTTCTGAAACAGGGACAGAAACCCGCAATTGGTGGTAATGCCGTCCGCGCCGTCCTTGACCAGTTCACGCGCGGCATCGATGAATGCGTCTAACATGCCCTCGGCCCGGTGCCGAACAACCAGGTCCGGCGAAGCATCCCGAACAATGCGATAGAGCACAGGAAAAGGCCATGTCAGTGCGTTTCCCATATCACCAGGTATGCGCGGGAATTGGGCGTCCAGCATCAGAATACCCACCGACGCTCCGTAAATGGATTTGCCACCTTGGGCGATCATCCGTGCGCCTCCTCGATAATGCGGGCCGAGATGTCTTCGGACCCTTCCATGTAGATGCTGGAAATCCCGTGGCGCACGGCGTCCTGCACCTGATCCATTCGCTTGGAAATATGCGCGCCCAGTACGCTCGCGGCCTCATCCTCGTCGCGATCCAGCAAGGCCTGCATGACCCGTTTATGTTCGTCTTTCGAGCGTTGAACCCGATCCAAGCTCATGGAAACCCAGCGGATATATCGGATGCGTTCGTTGATCCGGGTCAGGGTTTGCACCAGCTCATTGTTGCCCGATAGCCTGGCAATGCCCAGATGAAAATCTTCGTCTCTGCTGACAGCTTCTTCGACGGTCAGGCCGGTGATGTCGATGCCGGTCGCGTAAAGCTCATCCCGAAGTGTTTGTAGATCTTTGTCAGACGCCTTTGCGCAAGCAATGCGCGCGGCGGCGGATTCGATGATCTGGCGCAACTCGAACAGATCAAACACGCTCTGCGGGTCCAGCGGGCGGCAGAAAAAACCCAGGCCAGGGCGAAAGTCGAACAGGTGTTCGGCCACCAACCGGTTCAGGGCCTCGCGCAGAGGCGTGCGGCTGACGCCCAATTCCTTCGACAGCGCCACCTCGTTCAACCGATCACCTGGTCGAAGGTGAAACGAGACGGCCATCGCCTTTACCTGATCATAGATGTCGTCAACGCGTGGACCTGCCATAAGTGCCGCCTTTTTCCGTTTGCTAAGGCGTGCCACAGGCTGCTCTTGAAATCAATATACAAAACTGTATACAGTTCTGCATGCAGATCAAAATCACAGGAAACCAGCGATGACCGGGACGAACTATCTGACAGGTGCTGAGGCAATGGTGCGCATGCTGGAAGCACACGGCGTGAAACACATGTTCGGCCTGTGCGGTGACACAACGCTGCCATTCTATGACGCGTTGGCGCGGATGGATCATGGTATTCAGCACATTCTGACCCGGGATGAACGTCACGCAGCCTATATGGCGGATGGATACGCACGCGTCACTGGCAAGCCGGGAGTCTGCGAAGGCCCGTCCGGGGGCGGGGCGACCTACATACTGCCGGGGGTGATCGAGGCCAGCGAAAGCTCGGTTCCCATTCTGGCGATCACCTCTGACGTGGCGACGACCAGCCGCGGAAAATACCCGTTGACTGAGTTGGATCAGGCTGCGCTGTTCAAGCCGTTGGCAAAGTGGAATGCGTCTCTGGACGACGCCTCGCGTTTACCTGCGATGGTGCGTGCGGCGTTTCGGGCCATGACGACCGGAACGCCGGGCGCCACACATCTGGCGCTGCCCTTTGATACGCAGAAAGGTCCGGTGGACGAAGCTGAGGTTTGGGCGGATGCACGCCACCGCAGCTATCCCGCCGAACGGGCTGGACCGGATCTGGATGCCATTGAAGCGGCCGCGGATATCCTGGCCAAAGCCAAATCAGCAGTCATCGTTTGCGGCGGCGGGCCGGTTCTGTCCGGGGCCGAAGAGGCATTGCACCGTGTTGCCACCCTGTTGGATATCCCAGTTGCCACAACAGTTTCCGGTCAGGGTTCCATTGCCGAAACGGATCCGCTGGCCTTGGGCGTCGTTGGCTCGAACGGTGGTGTTCCGGCCACGCGCACCGTTGTGGATCAGGCAGATGTGGTCATGTTTGTCGGTTGCCGCGCTGGGTCGGTCACGACCGAACGCTGGCGCAGCCCCGGGCGCGACGCCACTATTATCCATATAGACAGCGACCCGATGGTGATTGGCGCAAATTATCAGACCGAAGTCGCCATCTGTGCCGATGCCCGTTTGGCGCTGGAGGCCTTGGCGCGATCGCTGAAAACGCGGAACGATCTGCCAGGCCTTGGTGGAGCGGTCCAAGCCCGTGCCGCTTGGGAGGCCAAGTTGCAAGCGTTCGCTCCGCTTGCGGCAAGTCGCGAAACTCCGATCCGGCCCGAAGCCGTTATGGCGGCTCTTGCAGACATCCTGGACGATGATGCGATTGTCGTCGCTGATCCGGGCACCCCATGCCCTTACTTCAGCGCCCATTACCGCTGGCGCAAACCGGGGCGGCATTTTATCACCAATCGGGCGCATGGCGCGCTGGGTTATTCGCTGGGTGCCGCTATGGGCGCGCATGTGGGTCGGCCATCAGTCAAGACACTGTCCGTTATGGGGGATGGGTCGTTTGGCTTCACTTGCGGTGAGTTTGAAACGATGGTGCGGCACAAGATGCCGATTACCTCGATCGTATTCTCGAATTCGGTCTTTGGCTGGATCAAAGCGGGTCAGGATGCAGGCTTTGGGCAGCGTTACTACAACGTCGATTTCAATCGGACCGATCACGCCGCTGTTGCTTCGGCGTTTGGGGTCAAGTCGTGGACGGTGAAGGACCCGGACGATCTGCGCAAAGTGTTGAAACAGGCTGTTGAGCATGATGGCCCGACGCTGGTCGACATCCACTCACAACAACTTCACGAAGCTGCGGCACCGGTGTCGGAATGGGTGGCATAAGACGCGATGGACGGGGTCAGCTGGGCCAGAAACTCCTGCGCAATCATCGATAAAGGGCGTCCTTTTGCGGTGATTATCGCAAGATCCAGCGTAACGGCCGGTGTGAAGGGGCGGGTTTGATATCCGCCCTCTTCATCGAAGGTCACTGTGAACGGATCAATCATCGCGACGCCCATGCCCTGTTTGACAAAGCTTAGCAGGTTTTCCGACAAGTGCGTGTGAATTCGCGTCTGCCAGGTGCGCTCTGCAGTCTGAAAAATGTCGCGGGTTCTGCGATGGGTTTGGTGCTCGGGGCCCATGACGATGAACGGCTCATTTTCCAACACCTCTGGTGTCAGAACGTCATGGGTCGCCAAATGGCTACCCTCGGGGAACGTGGCCATCGTTTCAAATTGGAAGACCTGATAGTTCAGCGTGTCATGGAGTATTGGCATCTCGACGATGCCGATCTCGAACAAGCCCGAAGTTACCCACTCTTGTATTTTAGAAGAATACTGAGACTGAAAGCTGACGGATAGATTGGGGCGTGACTTGGCAAAGCGTGCTATCTCTCGCGGCATGAAACCGAACGACAACAAATGGGGTGCCGCGACCTGCAACTGCCCGGGATGCTTGTTCTGCAGGTCCGACACGGCCTGCGCAACGTGATCCAGCCCGCGGACCACGGTATCGACCTCACGATACAAAAGCTCTGCCTCTGGCGTCGGCAAAAGACGCCCTTTGTTGCGTTCGAACAAGGGCAACCGGGCCTCACGTTCCAACTGAGCCAACAGATTACTGATGCCCGGTTGGGAGATTCCCAGGACTGACGCGGCTCCCGTCACAGTGCCGGTTTCCATGATGGCGTGGAACGCCTGCAACTGACGAAAGCGCAGAGACATAGCTTACCCTATCATTTCTTATGATGGACTTACGAAAACATAGTATTTGAAATGATATGCCGGTCAAGGCAGGCTTCCACCTACCGCTGGGGAGGACGAATGGTCGATCTGACACAACAAATCATAGGTTACGACCTGTGGCATCTTGAACTGCCTGTCACATCTCGCCGGGACCACGGTATTGGATCTGTCGAAGGTGTGTGCGAGGTCGTTGTCCTACGCCTGACGTCCGAGGATGGTAGCCACGGATATGGCGAAGCCTCACCCTGGTCCGTATTCACCGGAACGCCCGAAGCGACTTACGCCGCATTGAATAGGTATCTGCGCCCGTTGGTGATGGGGGCGAGGGTTGCTGACAGAGCCGCCATCATGGCGCAGGCCGCATATGCGGTTGCGCATTGCACCGAGGCTAAAGCGGCGCTGGAAGCGGCTTTGCTTGATTTGACGGGCCGGATCAGCGCCGTTCCTGGCTGGGCCTTGTTGGGAGGGAAATGCCGCGACGCGATCCCGCTAAGCTGCTCCATCGCTAACCCCGATTTTGCGCAGGATATAGATCTTCTGGCCCGTTTGCAGGACGACGGTGTGCGGATCGTGAAGTTGAAGACTGGGTTCAAGGATCATGCTTTCGATATCATGCGGCTTGAGTATTTGGCGAAGCATCACCCACAGTTCTCGGTGCGTGTTGATTACAATCAAGGTCTGTCGATCGAGGACGCACCGGCGCAGGTACGGGACGTGGCATCGTTCAATCCCGATTTCATCGAACAACCGGTGCGCGCGCATCACTACGGCATGATGGCAAAGCTGCGGCAAATGACGGATGTGCCGCTACTGGCTGATGAAAGCGTCTTTGGCCCCGAGGATATGGAGCGGGCTGCAAGCGAAGGGATCTGCGACGGTGTCTCGGTCAAAATCATGAAGTCCGGCGGCCTGACGCGCGGGCAAACAGTCGCCCGCATGGCCGCCGCACATGGTCTCAGCGCGTATGGCGGAGATATGTTTGAGGCCGGTTTGGCACATCTGGCAGGCACTCACATGATCGCCGCCACACCGGAAATTACGCTGGGCTGCGAGTTTTATCAGGCCTCATACTTCCTTAACGAAGACATTCTTGAGGAGCCTTTCGAGGTGAATAGGGGCCAGGTCATAGTCCCCGACACACCGGGTCTTGGAGGGAAGCCAGACGAGGCAAAGCTGAACCACTATGCTGTTTCCAAAGCGGTGGCGGCATGAGCGAGAAAAAGACAATTGCCATTATCGGTGCCGGTATAGTTGGTGTCTCAACCGCCGTCTGGCTGCAACGTGACGGACATGATGTCATCCTTATCGACAAGGCTGGCCCCGGAGAGGGCACCTCGCATGGCAATGGCGGTGTGCTGGCTTCTTGCTCGATCATTCCGGTCACGGTGCCGGGGCTTTTGAAAAAAGCGCCCAGGATGTTGTTTGACCCGTCGCAACCTTTGTTCATGAAATGGGGATATGTACCCAAGCTATTGCCGTGGTTGACGCGCTATCTGAAACACGCAAACGCAGGTGATGTCGAACGTATCGCGGCCGCGCTAACCCCTATAGTGGGAGACAGCCTAAACGATCATCAGGCGCTGGCTCAGGGTACGGCGGCCGAGAAATGGATTGTGCCTTCCGACTACCTGTTCCTCTACGAAAACCGCCAGCATTTTGAAGGCGATGCCTTTGGTTGGGGTGTTCGGCGCAAGCACGGGTTCAAGTGGGAAGAGCTAGAGGGTGCCGCGTTCCACGCCTACGACCCGATCTACAGCAAAGATATCGGGTTTGCTGCCAAACTTTCCGATCACGGACACATTACCGATCCCGGGCGGTACGTGAAAGACCTCGCCGCACATGTCGAGGCCAACGGCGGCAGAGTCATCCGTGCTGCTGTTGAGGATGTCGTACACGAGAACGGTAAAGTCTCAGGCGTTCAGGTGGCTGGTGAGACCATCCCGTGTGACACTGCAATTGTCACTGCGGGCGTCTGGTCGGGACCTTTGGCCAGCAAATTGGGCGTTTCTGTTCCACTGGAGACAGAACGTGGTTATCATCTTGAATTGGTGGAACCTTCCGCGATGCCGAAAAGTCCGGTTATGGTTGCTTCGGGCAAGTTCGTTGCCACGCCGATGGACGGCCGCATCCGGCTGGCTGGGATTGTCGAATTCGGCGGGCTGGATGCGCCGCCTTCGAGGGCACCGTTCGAACTGATGCGCAAGAATGCCCGGGCGGCCTTTCCGGGAGTGACATGGAAGGACGAAGTAGAATGGATGGGGCACAGGCCCGCGCCGGCAGACTCGATCCCGATCATCGGCGAGGTGCCGGGAATTGACGGAGCGTTTATGGGGTTTGGCCACCATCATATAGGCCTCACGGGCGGGCCGAAAACAGGACGTCTGCTGGCGCAGATGATCGCGGGCAGGACCCCAAACGCAGACATGAGCGTCTATGCGCCGTCTCGCTACGCGACTTAAGAAATGTCCGGTAACACAAGCCGGCAACACAAAATTAAACAGGGAGAAAAAGATGAAGAAATTGACAAGCCTTCTGGCGGCAACCGCTTTGACAGCCGCAGCAACCGCACCGGCGATGGCCGAGAAATGGGATATGCCAATGGCGTATTCGGCATCGAACTTCCATTCGGCAACGGGTGCGGAATTTGCCAAATGCGTGACCACAGGCACCGGTGGTGAGGTTGAAATCGTCACGCATCCGTCCGGGTCGCTGTTCAAAGGCGCCGACATCAAACGCGCCATTCAGACCGGGCAAGCACCAATTGGTGAGCGTCTGCTGTCCGGTCACCAAAACGAAAACGCACTGTTTGGGTTCGACTCGATCCCATTCCTGGCAACGTCGTTCGATGACAGCGCCAAGCTATGGGAGGCGGCAAGACCCTCGATCGAAAATCTGCTGGCTGAACAGAACTTGACGTTGCTCTATGCCGTGCCGTGGCCGCCGCAAGGGCTGTACTTTAAAGACGAGGTGAACTCGGTCGCCGACATGGAGGGCATCAAGTTCCGGTCCTACAATAATGCCACGTCGCGTTTGGCGGAACTGACTGGCATGCTGCCCGTGACAATCGAGGCTGCAGAAATCAGCCAGGCTTTTGCCACTGGTGTCGCGGACTCGATGGTGTCGTCGGGATCGACCGGATATGACCGCAAAGTATGGGAAAGCCTGAATTATTTCTACGAGGTGGACGCGTGGCTGCCGCGCAACTACGTCATGGTCAACTCAGACATCTGGGCTGGCGTTTCTGATGCCAACAAGAACGTCATCAAGGCCTGTGCTGAGCTTGCCGAATATGCCGGCAACTGGCGCGCCAAGGAATACACCGGCTTTACCCTGCAAGGTCTGCGCGATGGCGGCATGACGGTTGGTCCGGCCTCCGAGCAGATGACCAACGAGTTGAAAGAAATCGGTGTGACAATGACCAATGAGTGGCTTGAGGCCGCAGGTGACGAGGGCAAGGCCATCGTCGATGCGTTCAATTCGTCTCAGTAACTGGCCAAGGATGGGCGGCGGATCAACCTGCCGCCCGTTTCCATAGAATAACTAATAGTGGGGACAGCATGGCGGCACTACGAGGGCTCAGGTCCGTATTGGATTTCATCTATCAGGCAGCAGGGGTTCTGGCAGCGCTTAGCCTGATCGCCATTTTGCTGCTGATCGTTGTGCAAATGCTGGCCCGCTGGACCGGTGAGGTTTTTCCCGGCGCCCCTGATTACGCCGGCTATGCCATGGCCGCCGCGTCCTTTCTGGCCTTTGCCAATGCGCTGAACCGAGGCAGCCACATTCGTGTGTCTATCCTGCTCAATGCGGTTCCCGATCGGGTTCGCCGCTTCCTTGAAATATGGTGTTTTTCGGTGGGTACGGCAGTGATGTGGTACTTTTGCTGGTACGCTTATCGCTTTGTCTATTGGAGCTGGAAGTTCAACGACATCAGTCAGGGTCAGGACAAGACTGCGCTGTGGATTCCGCAGTCTGCGATGCTGATCGGCGGGGTCATTCTTGCAATCGCTCTCACCGATCATCTGGTCCACGTCCTCTTCCATGGCAATCACCGTATCGTCCGCGATCTGGCCGATCAGAGCCACGGGGAATAAGCGCATGGAAAACCTGTCTGTCATCATCCTCTTCCTCTTTGTTCTTTTCACCTTGTTGGGCACCGGCGTCTGGGTCGGTCTGGCGCTTATGGGCGTTGCCTGGGTCGGGATGGAGCTGTTCACAACAAGGCCCGTCGGCGACGTGATGATCACCACCATCTGGTCGGCGTCCTCGTCCTGGACCCTGACAGCACTGCCGATGTTTATCTGGATGGGCGAAATCCTGTATCGAACGCGATTATCCGAAGACATGTTCAAAGGTCTGTCGCCGTGGATGGCACCTTTGCCCGGTGGATTGGTGCATACCAACATCGTGGGTTGCACAGTCTTTGCCGCCGTATCTGGTTCGTCGGCGGCGACACTTACGACCGTGGGCAAAATGTCGATCCCTGAATTGCGCAAGCGCAATTACCCCGAACGAATGATCATCGGAACATTGACCGGCGCGGCGACACTGGGTCTGATGATCCCGCCGTCGCTCACGTTGATCGTGTATGGCGTGACCATCAATGAATCGATCACCAAGCTATTCTTTGCGGGTATCCTGCCCGGATTGGTGCTGGCGACGATGTTCATGGGATACGTCGCGATTTATTCGAAATTCGGAAAAGACTGGAACCCAAACAGTGAGAGCAAACTGAGCTTTTCTGAGAAGATCAAGAACTCACGCTTCTTGTTGCCGGTAATCCTGCTGATCATGGTGGTGATCGGGTCGATGTATCTGGGCTATGCCACCGCGACCGAAGCCGCCGCCTTTGGCGTGATCGGTGGTCTGTTGCTGGCGGCAGGGCAGGGGTCGCTGACCTGGAAGACGTTTACCGAAAGCCTGATGGGCGCCACCCGGACCAGTGCGATGATCGCTCTGATCCTGGCGGGGGCCGCGTTCCTGTCTTTGTCCATGGGATTTACGGGCCTGCCGCGCGGTCTGGCTGATCTGATCGCCGGGTGGGAGCTGACGCGGTTTGAGCTTTTGATGGTTCTACTGGTCTTTTACATCATTCTGGGGTGTTTCCTTGACGGTATCTCATCAGTCGTTCTGACCATGGCCGTGGTGGAACCGATGATCCGGGATGCAGGTATCGACCTCATCTGGTTCGGAATCTTTATCGTGGTTGTCGTTGAAATGGCGCAGATCACGCCGCCGATTGGCTTCAACCTGTTCGTGATGCAAGGCATGACGAACCATGAGATGAGCTATATCGCCCGCGCGGCAATTCCGATGTTTCTGATCATGGTGGTGATGGTCTTCGTCCTGATCTGGTTCCCGGAACTGGCCACATGGCTGCCGGAAAACCTTAGGCAAAGCCCGGGCGGGTAGGGGGCTTTGAACCCACTTCATCTGGCGGCGCGTAACGGTCCTTATGTTCTGGTCGCAGGGCTGGCCGCCGGATTGCTGTTGCCCGCGCTGGCCGAGCCGATGCGGGCAGCTTTGCCACCGCTGGTGGCGTTGCTGCTGTTCCTGACTGTCCTTCGAATTGAACCTTCTTTGTTGTTGGGGTCCTTGGTCGATTTACGCCAGGTGGCAAATACAGTGATCGCGTTCCAGCTGGTTTTCCCGCTAATAGTTGTGACTATTGGCATGATCGGTGGATGGACCGGCACGCCGGTCTTTTTGTCTCTGCTGATCATGGCCGCGGCTCCGTCCATCTCGGGCAGTGCGAATATGTGCCTGATGATGGGACATCCGGCAGAACACGCCATGCGCTTGATGGTGATCGGGACCGCCGTATTGCCGTTGACCGTGTTTCCCATATTCGTGCTGATGCCCGAGCTGGGCGACTTCCAATCCGTTCTTATCGCCGTCTTGCGCCTGTTTTTTACAATTGCGGGGGCGACTGTTGCAGCCGTGTTGTTGCGCCTCGCGTTTCTGAGAAACCCATCCCAAACCACGCTAAAAAATCTGGAAGGGTTGGCAACGATCACGCTTGCTGTATTTGTGATCGGCTTGATGCCGTCCGTGACCGCGACAGCGCTTGTTGACCCCGGTCTTGCGGTTTTTTGGGTCGGGATCGCATGTCTGGCCAATTTCGGCGCGCAACTGGTGATGTTTTTTTTGACACGCAACCGAGTGGCTGCCGACAAAGCAACCGCTTTGTCAATTGTCGCCGGAAACCGGAATGTCGCGATTTTCCTGATTGCGTTACCACTCGAGGTGACAGCGCCACTTTTGGTGTTCATCGGGGCCTATCAGATCCCGATGTACCTGACCCCCATTGTAATGCGCCGTTTTTACCAAGCTTCGGGCAGGTTGGGGTAAAGCGGGCGCGGCAACATTCGCCGCACCCGCTATTGTATTAGAAATGCACCGAGCGGGCAGTACCGGGAACTTCCATCGGTGGTGCAAATTTGGTCAGGTTGATGCCTTCGACCGCGACCTTATATTCCTCCAGCGTCGGCGTACGACCCAGAATGGCTGACAGAACAACAACCGGGGTCGAACCCAGAAGGGATTCACCCTTCTTTGTCTCACTGTCCGCTACAACACGGCCTTGGAACAGACGGGTGGACGTTGCCAAAACGGTGTCGCCTTTGGCGGCTTTTTCCTGGTTCCCCATGCAGAGGTTACAGCCTGGGCGCTCAAGATAGAGGATATTCTCGTACTCGGTCCGTGCGGATTGCTTGGGGAACAAGTCATCGAACTCAAAGCCCGAGTACTTCTGCAGAATTGCCCAATCACCTTCTTCTTTCAGCTCATCAACGATGTTGTATGTCGGTGCGGCAACAACAAGCGGGGCCTTGAACTCGACCTTGCCATACTCGTCTTCGAGATTGCGCAACATCTGGGCCACGATCTTGATGTCCCCCTTATGCACCATGCAGGAGCCCACAAAGCCCAGATCAACCTTCTTTTCAGCAGCGTAGTACGAGATCGGGCGGATCGTGTCGTGGGTATAACGCTTGGACACATCGGCATTGTTCACATCCGGGTCGGCGATCATCGGTTCGACGATCTGATCCAGATCCACAACGACTTCGGCAAAGTACTTGGCGTTGTCATCAGGGCGCAGGGCCGGTTTTTCACCCGAGCGAATTTCGTCGATACGTTTGTCCGCGATGTCGATCAGGCCCTGCAGCATCTGAACATCGTTATCCATGCCCTTCTCGATCATGATCTTGATCCGCGACTTGGCGATTTCCAGCGATTCAATCAGCGTATCGTCGTTCGAGATACAGATCGACGCCTTGGCCTTCATCTCGGCCGTCCAGTCGGTGAAGGTAAAGGCCTGATCCGCCAGCAGCGTACCGATATGAACCTCGATGATCCGGCCCTGGAAAACGTTGTCGCCGTGCTGCGCCAGCATCTGGGCTTGCGTCGCGTGCACCACGTCACGGAAATCCATGTGCGGGGCCATTTCGCCCTTGAACGTCACCTTGACGGATTCCGGGATCGGCATTGTTGCCTCACCCGTGGCCAGCGCCAGCGCAACCGTGCCCGAGTCCGCACCAAAGGCCACGCCTTTGGACATCCGCGTGTGGCTGTCGCCACCGATGATGATGGCCCAGTCATCCACCGTGATGTCGTTGAGCACCTTGTGAATGACGTCTGTCATCGCGTGGTACACGTCCTTGGGATCACGCGCAGTAATCAGGCCGAATTTGTGCATGAACGCCATCAAGCGCGGGGTGTTGGCCTGCGCCTTGAGATCCCAAACCGAGGCAGTATGACAGCCAGATTGATAGGCACCATCGACGCTGGGCGATAGGACGGTCGCGGCCATGGCCTCAAGCTCCTGACTGGTCATCAGACCGGTGGTGTCCTGAGAGCCCACGATATTGACTTTGGCGCGCACGTCAGAGCCGGCATGTAGCACTTTGCCCGGGGTCGCTCCGCGCGCATTTGCATTAAAGATCTTTTCGACGGCCGTTAGCCCCTGATCTTCATGGCTGACTTCTTTCGCAGGGGCGAAGGCCGACTTCAGTTCGATGTCCAGCGTCTCACATGCAAATGTCTGCAGTTTCTTGCCAAAGACGATGGCATAAGAGCCGCCGGCTTTCATGAACTCCATCTTTTGCGGGGTGAATGAGCCGGCCATGTCGACCAGTTCTTCACTGCCATCCGCGCTATAGAGCTTTTTCTCTTTCGTATTGATGGTCAGTACAGTGCCCGTTTCAACCGAATAGCGCTGTTCCAGGATCGGGTTGCCATCGTTGTTGAGGATCGCCTTGCCATCCTCGTCCACTTTCTTGACCCAGTTCTTCAGGTCGACACCGATACCGCCGGTCACGCCCACGGTTGTCAGAAAGATGGGCGAAATGCCGTTTGTGCCGGCCACGACCGGCGCGAAATTGACGAAAGGCACGTAAGGGCTGGCTTGCTTGCCGGTCCAAAGCGCCACGTTGTTGACACCCGACATCCGCGACGAACCAACGCCCATTGTGCCTTTTTCCGCAACCAGCATCACGCGCTTGTCTGGATGCTGCAGCTTCAGCGCTTCAATCTCTTTTTGTGCGGCTTCGGAAATCAGGCATTTGCCATGCAGCTCGCGGTCGGAACGTGAATGCGCCTGATTGCCCGGCGACAGAAGGTCAGTGGAAATGTCACCCTCGGCTGCAATGTATGTGACAACTTGGATTTCTTCGTCCACGTCGGGCAGCTTGGTAAAAAATTCGGCCTTGGAGTAGCTCTCAAGGAGATCCGCAGCGATCTTGTTGCCCGCCTCATAGGCAGCTTTCAGGCGGTCCGTGTCAGCCTCGTACAGGAAGACCTGAGTTTTCAGAACCTCGCCCGCCTGAACCGCTGTGTCCTGCTTGTCGCCCAATGCAACATCCAAAAGCACGTCAACGGACGGTCCGCCCTTCATGTGGGACAGAAGTTCGAACGCGAATTTGGGCGAGATTTCCTCAACAGTTACCTCGCCGACGATGATGGACTTCAGGAACGTTGCCTTCGCACCCGCAGCACTGGTTGTGCCGGGCAACGTGTTGTAAATCAGGTGGTGCAGCGAATCTGCGCGATGCGGATGACCAGTATCCTTGATTTGTTCGATGATTTCCTCGACCAGCGCACCATCGTCGATGGGTTTCGGGCTAAGCCCTTGTTCTTTGCGCGTTTCAATTTCATCCAAGTAGTCTGAATACTGGCTCATGGCTGTTTCCGCTTTGTGTGAATCTGCTGCTGTTGAGTGGCGTCGGACATCCCGCTCGATCGCATTTGTATGCACCGGTATACATTTGCCGCCAAGGTTTCAAGATACCGCTTAGGAAATTTACCAGTTTTTGTTTGATTACAGTACACAGTTCAAATCCAGAACGCCGGACCAAACCTTCTTCAAGACAATTGAGGTCCAGTTTTGGTGCAACAATCCTCGCAGCCGCGCCATAAAACCTAGATCGCCATAGCTGCATACATCAGCGGATTTTGTGATCCGCGACGGCGACACTCAGCTCTGGGACAGAACAGCCCCCGCCAGGCCTTCAAACGAAAGGCCACCAAAATGAGCACCAGGGCCGGTCTCGAGAATGGGTTCATTTGACAAATGTTGGGGCTGGAGACCCTCAAAAATGTTCTGGCGATCAACTCTTCTGCGGTCGAATATCCTGAAATTTTTGGTGTTTGCCTCTTCGAGAAATATCCCGATGATGCAGAGGCCGACTACTAAGTTGGCAACCTGTCGGCACCGGGATGAGTGACGGCCCAACAACCCCTTCCATGAAAGCGACAGACACCAGCACATAGGTAAACCTGTCTGACGTCAGCGCTTACCGGTCCAAAAAAAAAATTTGATATGAGGGTGTTTCTGGCTCATCGTAACCATTGAGGAGTAGGACATGAGAACGCCAACGAAGAGCTCTGGCGAGAAGATCGTCAAAGACACCCTTGGCGCCTTGTTTTATTGGTCGGAGTGAGAGGATTCGAACCTCCGACCCCTGCCTCCCGAAGGCGAGTTCCCAGGGTGAAAGTAAACAAAATAAGGGCTTTGAATGCCAACCATTGCACTTCAGTGGCGGATAGCGCTGCGATAACGTTGCGGTTTCATTGCGAGCAGACCCGGCCCACTTATGCACGGTGAAGAGTTCTGCCATGGGTCAGGCCATTCACTTTCTCCAGGATAGCGTCTGCGTCAATGCAGTGGTGGCGATATAAATCGCCGATCGTTCCGGTCTGGCCAAAATGCTCGACGCCCATTGGGATAGTCTGATGTCCCAGCACTGCCCCAAGCCAGGATAGAGTTGCAGGATGACCATCGATAACGGTGACAAGCTTGCAGTGTGGCGGAAGGTCGGACATCAGGGTTTCGATGTGGGAGCGTGCCGCTCGATTGCCACGAGAACGCGCTCGTTGAGCGGCGGTCCATCCAGCATTCAGGCGATCTGCGGATGTCACGGCCAATACACCTATGTCGCGACGGCCTTCACCAATCATACCGGCGGCCTTGATTGCCTCCGGCGCGACGGCTCCTTGATAGGCGACTACAACTTCGCAATTGGGCCCGGGTTTTCGTAACCAATAGGCCCCATCAATGGCACCTTGGCGGAACTCCTGGTCGACACGTTTGCCGGGCTGTTCAATCGGGTTGGTGGTCAGGCGCAGGTAGACAGACCCTCCGGTTTCATCGCGCAGCCATGTGCGCTCGTCGGGCTGCCCTTCGCCATCGCGCTGCAGGTAGTCGAAGGCCCATTCCATAATCACCGCTAGCTCGTCGGCAAAGGCGGGCTCAAAAGCGGCCAACCCATCTTGGCTCATACCGATGAGTGGTGTTCCAACGGACTGATGTGCTCCACCTTCAGGTGCGAGTGTGACGCCGGAAGGTGTGCCAACCAGCATGAAACGCGCGTCCTGATAGCAAGCGTAATTTAACGCATCTAGGCCGCGGCTCACGAATGGATCATAAACGGTGCCAACAGGGATCAGCCTCTTACCGAACAGGGAATGCGACAGACCCGCCGCTCCCAGAAGCAACATGAGGTTCATTTCGGCGATACCAAGCTCGATATGCTGCCCGTCCGGCGTGAATTCCCATTTCGCCGTCGAAGGGATCCGGTGTTCTATGAAGGCGTCGGCTTGCTCGGATCGGGCGAACAGTTTGCGGCGGTTCACCCAAGGACCAAGGCTTGTTGTGCCTGTCACATCTGGGGAGGTCGTCACTATGCGCTCCGCCAATGGGCTGTCGCCTTTTGAAAGATCGTCAAGGATCTTGCCAAACGCCAGCTGGGTCGAGATTTCGCGACTGGTGTCGATTTCGATTGGCGGCACATCCAATTTGTCATCAAAATAGCGGCGCGGACCTTTGGCAAAGAACGGGGTGCTGGCCAGAAAATCTTTGAATGCGTCTGGATTTTGCACCGTCGCGAGCGGCTCCCATTCTTCGCCCTTCGGCACACCCATATGCGACTGCCATGCGACGAATTGGCTGTTGTTCATCAGCCCGCCGTGATTGTCCTTGTGGCCTGCAATAGGGGTGCCCCATCCTTTGACGGTGTAGGCCAGGAAGCATGTCGGGCGATCATGATCGATGGCGGCAAATGTCTGAGCCATGGTCTCGACGCAGTTGCCGCCGAGGTTCTCCATAAGGGCTGCAAGCTCTGCATCCGTCCGCCTTTCAATCAAGGCAGTCACATCCCCCTGATCCCCCAGATCGTCCATGAGACGCTGTCGCCAATTCGCACCACCCATGAATGTCAACGCCGAGTAGTCCTGGTTGGGGCAAGCGTCGATCCAATCACGCAGGCGGTTGCCGCCGGGCTCTTCAAAGGCCGCGCGTTGAAGAACTCCGTATTTTACGCGCACGACATCCCAACTGAATGCATCGAAGATTTTCTCGATCCGTTCGAACAGTCCTTCTCGGACGATACCGTCCAGCGACTGTCGGTTGTAATCGATGATCCACCACGTGTTTCGTAGGTCGTTTTTCCAGCCTTCCTGCAACGCCTCATAGACGTTGCCTTCGTCCAGTTCGGCATCGCCAACAAGTGCCACCATACGCCCCATCGGGGCGTCTGAACCCCAGCTTTTGGCCTTGATGTAGTCCTGAATGATCGAGGCAAACGAGGTGATCGCGACACCTAAACCTACAGACCCGGTCGAGAAATCAACATCGTCAATGTCCTTGGTCCGGCTGGGATAACTTTGCACACCGCCAAATCCGCGGAAATTCACCATCTTCTCGCGGGTCTGATTACCCATGAGATACTGCATCGCATGAAACACCGGCGACGCATGCGGTTTTACTGCAACCCGGTCCTCAGGGCGTAAGGCTGAGAAGTAGAGCGCGGTCATGATCGATACCATCGACGCAGACGAAGCCTGATGGCCACCAATCTTGATCCCATCCACCTTTGGTTGGACATGGTTGGCATGGTGGATCATCCAATGAGACAACCACAGCAGGCGCTGTTCGACGATCTTTAGTTGGGTGGGATCAATGTGCATGGTGGTCTCCGGGTTTAGGCGGCGCTGCGAGCAGGGTAGGGCAAAGCCTGCTCTAGGTCTGCAAGGATATCTTCGACATCCTCTAGCCCGACAGACAGACGGATCAGGCCATCGCTTATCCCATGCTCGGCACGCTCTTCTGGGGTATACGTCGAATGAGTCATGGACGCTGGGTGTTGGATCAGTGTTTCCGCGTCGCCCAATGACACCGCACGCTGGATCATATTCAAGCGGTTCATGAATTCAATTCCTCCGGACAGACCGGATTTGATCTCGAACGCTATCATAGCGCCCGGTTGGGACATCTGTCGCTGCGCTACATCGTGCTGTGCGAAGCTCTCAAGACCGGGGAAATAAACCTCACCGACGGCAGGATGCGCTTCAAGGAAGTCCGCGACGACCTTGGCAGAATCACAATGACGATCCAGACGCAGGTTCAGTGTTTTCAGACCACGCAGGATCAGCATCGCGTTGAAAGGCGCCATTACCGCGCCGGTCATGTCCTTCATCCCAACAAGGCGGATCTCAGCAATCTGTTCGGCGGACCCGACAACCAGACCGGCAACCACATCGCCATGCCCACCGAGGTATTTGGTGGCGGAGTGCAGAACGATATCTGCCCCGTGCTCGATCGGGCGGGTCAAATACGGGCTAGCGTAGGTATTATCGACGACGACCGTTGCACCGACCGAATGCGCAATTTCGGCGCTCGCGGAGATGTCCACCAATCGCATATTCGGATTGGCAGGAGTTTCGAAATAGACAACGCGGGTTTTGTCAGAAACGGTAGCTTTCAGATTCTCAGGGTCTGTCATGTCGACGTGTGTGATCGTGACTCCCCATTTTGCCAAACCGTGACGCATGAAGGCGAAGGTGCAGCCATAGAGCGTTTTGTCCACGATGACTTCGTCACCTGGCGACAGCAGGGTCCAAAGCGCTGCCGTAATCGCCCCCATGCCGCTTGAGAGAGCTAGCCCGGCCTCGGCTCCTTCAAGCACGGCAATACGTTGTTCAAGAAGGTCGCATGTGGGGTTTGAAATACGGCTGTAGATATGACCTTCACGCTCTCCAGCGAACATCTCTCCGCCAGCCTCTGCGGTTTCAAAGGTAAACGTGGACGTCAAATGTAGCGGTGGTGTCAGAGCACCGTCATTTTCCAGAGGGTTATATGCGTGGTGAATAGCGCGCGTGGCAAATCCGGTTGAACGAGTCATTGCAAGCTCCTGATTCATGTTGAAGCCAGTTTGCGCCTTTACTTTGGGCCAATGTTTGCAAATTATACCAACTAGAGCATACATATTGGCAGATTCTGCTAAGGATGAGGGCGAAGTGGACGCTAAGGACAGGCAAATCATTCGAGCGCTGCAACGTGACGGGCGCATGACGAACCAGGATCTTGCCGATGAGGTGAACTTGTCTCCCTCACCGTGTTTGCGCCGGGTCAAAAACCTAGAAGCCAATGGAGTGATAAAGGGATACAGCGCCGACGTTGACGCTGCCGCGTATGGGATGGCCATTACCGTCTTCGTGCGTATCAGGTTGGAGCGACACAACGAAACGGACGTTCAGAACTTCGAGAAACGCGTTCGGATGATCGATGAAGTTCTTGAATGCCACGTGCTGACCGGGGCAATGGACTACCAATTGCGGGTTTTGGTATCGGATCTGGAAGCCTACGAGGAATTTATTCGTCACCGAATTCATCCTATCGGTGGGATAGCCTCGATCGATACCAGCTTTGTCTATGGAACGGTAAAAAAGACCGCAATTTTTCCGCCCGGATAGATGGACCCAGTTAGAATGAGTTGTTGCCAATCAGCTAAACATTTTAGTTGATTAATTTTTTCCCTCCGCAATTTCCCATTCTCATCGTCGCTATATCAAAGACATGCAGCGCGTGCTGCATCACTTCTGAGAGGATAGCGATGACAAATAGACCGTATGGAGACACCCGGATGGCGACGTATGTCGAACGGAGGGTGCTCGAACTGAAACCTACCAAGAGCCAAGCCGAGATCGCGGCGCAGGTGGGATACGTCAATCCGAACATGATCACGATGATCAAGCAGGGTAGTTCCAAGGTGGCATTGGATCGCGTCCCGGCTTTGGCGAAAGCTTTGGAATGCGACGCCGCCTACCTTATGCGCCTCGCAATTGAGCAGTCGATCGGCCTGACCGCAGCCGAGGCAGTTGTCGAGGTGTTCGGAGAACCCGTCACGTCGAATGAACTTGGCTGGCTGAAAGCAATTCGCAAGGCCTCTAACAACACGGATCCTCGGCTGACCAGTCGGTCAGCGACGGCGATCAAGACTATCTTCGGGAGGTAGGAGCCATGTGTGACCAGAAAGACGTCCTGACATTGAATGAGCGCGCCTGGTTGCGGTTCCTCCGTGACGTGAGCAACGGAAGTGATCCTGAGCCGACCCTACGGCGAGTGCAGCTGTTGCGGCGCTTATGCGAGCCTCGGAGAGCTTGATGAAAATGCGTAGCATTACTGTGGTGGGGATGGGTGAAGTGCTGGGCTTCGTCGGATCCCTCTGGAAACAAAAAAAATTGTAAGTGATGTCCTAGTTGACGGACACGAAAACGAGCTCTGGCAAAACCACCTCCCATGCATCGCGGCGGAGAGTGTGCTGGAAGGCTTCACCTGAGTCTTCCTTCCGCCATGTAAGGATAGCGGCGACTTCACCCCGATCAAACCTGGTATTTGGCGGTGGTGCGAAGGATTTGGACATCCGGCTCAGCACTTGCCCTTTTTCATTGTGTAGCAACCAGCGGTCGCCGTCCTTTACCAATAACACTGCATCACCGACGCGTGCCGCATTAACTGCACTCAGAGAAGAATGGCCTGGATGCAGGCGTCCAGCATAGGAAAGATCAACCATCCGCGCCTCAGCCGCCTGAAAAAAGCGACGGGGACCAGGCAACGCGTTCATGTCAGGCTTCACGCTACGGGTGAGAACTGAAGGTGCTCCTGTTGGTAGGTATTCATGGTTGTCGTTGCTCATTACTACAAGGCTGCGGCGGGCACGTGTCATAGCGACATAGAACAGTCGACGGGGTGCGTCCTGATCTTCGGATCGCGAGGGCCGCTCCCACCCGCCATCGAGTATAACTACATCGTCAAATTCCAGGCCTTTTGCGCGGTGGGCCGTCAGCAGCTTTAACCCTCTTTGTTCATCCCAGCTATCACGGGACCATTCCGCGAACCATTCGACTATGTCTGGGACGGGCAGGCTGCGCGACCCAACCTCGCGTGCCAGTAGGCCCAGTCCTTCACCAATACGATCGGTCCAGCGCGAATGCGAAAGTGTGTTCAGCACTTCGGTCAACTGATTGATCGAGTAAAGCTTTGAGGGTGTCTCGCGTAGGGCTTTGACAAACGTCTGCATCTCGCGCATCCGCCATAGGCTAGGTATGTTTTCGTTAGCCATTTCAACCGGTATTCCGAGGTTTTCGGCAAAATCGCGCACCGGTATCAGCTTTCGCCAATCGCGCGAGATAATCGCGGCGCGTGACCATGTCCAATCGGGGTCGAGACGAGAGAGGCGGATCAACTCGTCTAGTGCGGCCATAGCTTGCTCTTCATTACCAGCGGGGCACTCAAGGATCTGCACACGGCCCTGTGCTACTGGATCCAATTTGGCCAGAGATCCACCGGCGTCAGCCTTCGTCCGGGCCTGATCTACGGCAATATCATGGCCAAGTTTCATACGCGCAGCTGCCCCAGCGATCACGGCATTGGCGGTGGCGACGATATGACCGGTAGAGCGGTAGTTCTCGGTTAAGAAAACCGGTTTTGCTGCGTAGTCCTGTTCAAACTGGCGGATGTAGCGGATCGATGCACCGGAGAAGGCATAAATGTTCTGGTCGTCATCACCCACGGCAAAGAGACTGAGTCGCAGATCGGGATCATCCAGAGTTCTCCCTGCCACAGCAGCGATCAGCGCGTATTCATCTGGACCGATATCCTGATATTCATCCACTAAAATCCAGCGATACCCCTGTATCAGTGTTTCACGCAGCGCTTCGGCCTCTTGCTTGCTTAGACCGTCACCCCGAAGCAGTGCCGCAGCCTTTTGCAATAGACCTTTGAAATCGGGGATGTCGGCTGTTTGAATGCCCGCGAAACTAGCTCCGACCAGGCGCATAGCCAGTGAATGCACCGTTGAGACGGTTACTAAGGTTGAGTCATCTCCAACTAACCGGCGAACGCGTTCACGTATTTCAGCGGCTGCGTGACGGTTGTAGGCCAGCACGAGGATACCGCGGGGATCCTCGCGTTTGATGCGCAGCAGATAAGCGATGCGATGAACCAGGACTCGTGTTTTGCCCGAGCCTGGTCCTGCCAGCACAAGGACGTTGGTTTGTCCCCGGTTGTCACGCACAATTTTTTGCTGCACCGGATTGCCCAGGTTGTCGACAATTGCCTTATAGGTGGCGCCAGTGGCCTGACGCCGGAATTCGGTCCCGCGCCCCGGCATCCATCGGCGCATGAAGGCGTCTTGCTCCAGCACGAAATAGTCGTCGGACAAGCGCTGCGCTGTCTCAATGTTTTCCAGTCCTTTTTCCGCGTAGGCTGCCATCACATGGGTTTGAATGGTTTGTTCGTCATAGTGTTCCTCGAGTGGTGCGAAATGCTGGACGGTGAAACCACCTCCTTTGGAGCCAAGATGCACCGTTATGGCAGGGCGAAAGATGGACAGTCCGCGTCCCAGCGTAACCACCTGCTGTTCATGCATCCACAAAAGTGATCGATCCATTAAGCGGTTTGGGTCTTTGATACTGGTGCGCAAAAGCGTATCGCCGGTAATCGTGGACAGCATCGCTCCCAGAGTGGTCTCGACCTGAATGTCCTTGCCGTGTGTGCCTTTCGGCACGAGGGTCAGAAGATGCGCCAGCAGGCGTTGTGCGCCCTGATGGCGCAACTCGGCGGTTTGAGCGACAAAGCGCCAAGACTGTTGAAGTCGCACAAGGATGCTACCGCGCACTGATTTACGCAGAGAAAGGTTGCCACGCCCTCCCTCCGTATCACGTCCATCCTGTGCCATACCGCGCAGAAGGGTCTCCACCAGATACGGACGCACCTCGCCATGGCCGCGCTGTTGCAACTCCTGACAGGCAATGGAAAGGTTGAACGGAATCGGTTCAGCCTGATCGGCATCTGGGGCCATTTCGCGCATCACGGCGATTAGGTCTTCTTCTAGTCGCGCTGCCCGATCCAGCCGGGCTTGCGATGCGTCGGTCACGCCATAGTGCACAAAAATGGTTATATTGGTGTCGTCGCTGGCAATTCCAATCGCCTCCAGATCGGTCAGCGCCTTGCGCAATTCAGCGGAGGAGAGCCCGCTAGTTCCTGCTAATTCGTCGGTGGAAACACCTTCTCCCACTGGTGTGTTTACGATATGGCGCACTATCGCCAGCAGTTGCTTGCGCCGAGCGCCCGTGATGTCTGCCTTATCCAACAAGGTGGCGGCGGTATCCACATCGCGCACGAGTAGGGAGGCGGGGAAGACCTGCACGCTGTTTTCTTCACGCCGCAACAGACTCGCTTCCTCCAGCCAAGCAACGGCGGTCTTTACGCGCGTGTCTTCAGTGTTGTTGTCACGCTGGAATTCAAAGTCTTTTTCTTCTCTCACGATCTCGCCCGGAGTGGCGACGATCTTACCTTCGTCTCGAGTGCGCATATCCAAGCGACGTAGCGCTTTAAGGATGGCACCTATTTCATGCCGTGCAAGGCGGGAGCGGGCCGAAAGGCTGAATTGGCGTTCAACGTCCTCTATGTTGAACAATAACACGCAGCTAGCGGGGTCGCGGTCGCGTCCCGCGCGTCCTGCCTCTTGTAAGTAGTTCTCCAACGAGCCTGGCACGTCGCCGTGGACTACTAGGCGGATGTCAGGTTTGTCGATGCCCATGCCAAAGGCGTTGGTCGCAGCAATCACGCGCAATTCGCCGGTCCGGAATTGTTCTTGAATCTCGTGCTTTTCTTCGGGAGGTAGGCCAGCGTGGAAACGTTCGGCGCTGACACCCTGTTGTTTCAGGAATTCGGCCACGCGTTCTGTCGCACCTCGGGTCGCGCAATAGACAACGGCTCCGGAGACGCCAGAGGCGGGCAAGCCCTGCTCGATCGCGTTCAGAATATCTGCGAGTTTCGTCGCGCGCTGGGTTTCACGCACCGAAAAAGAAAGGTTCGTGCGCGACGCACCACCGTCCAGCAGGATCAGATCCTGATCCAGTCGTGTTTTGAAATGCTCTCTTATATCGCGCACTACCTCGGGTTTGGCAGTGGCGGTAAGGCAAAGTATCGGAGCGGGGGCATCGCCGGAGTTTTCTTTGATGAAGCGGCTGACGTAGCGGTAGTCGGGCCTAAAATCATGGCCCCATTTTGAGATGCAATGTGCTTCGTCTAGCACCCAAAGGCCAATTTCGCGTTGTGCCAGAGCGCTGCGAACTGACTTGTTGCGAAGCTGTTCGGGTGAAATCATCAAGATCGCAGCATCACCCATGCGCACTTTGTCCAGAGCGTCGTGACGTTCAGGCAGCGACAGAAGGCCGTTGATCGTGACGGCGGAAGATATACCGGCTCTCGCCAGGCCCTGCACCTGATCGGCCATGAGTGCGACTAGCGGTGAGATAACGACGGTTAGCGCACCGGTCTTGTCGAACCGTGAAAGGGCTGGAATCTGATAGCAGACTGACTTGCCAGTTCCGGTTGGAAGGATGCCCAGAACGCTTTTGCCTGCCATCGCCTCAGCTACAATGCGTTCCTGCAAGGGTTGACCGAATTCGTCCACGGGTTCGGGTCGGAAGGACGGAAAGCCGAACCAGCGATCTAGCGCCCTTTTAGGATCGTTGTGTTCGACACACCATTGGCAAGAGTCATCGTTACAAGCAGCCTCTCGCAAGTGACGCACAATCAGAGAAGCTTCGCGAAATTGCATGCGAACCCAGGGAGGCATGACGCTGTCGCCGCCAGCAACAGAAATCCACGACAAGGCATAGGCCAAAGGCCAGGCAAGGTTCGGGTTTTCCATCCGGCTAAGAGTCTGTTCGAGCCGATGCAAGCAGACTTGTCCAGCCAAAAGGTGGCGAACGGCGTCAAAAGCTTCTTGTTTATTGGGTCTGCTAGTGCATCGCACAGCAGTAAAAAGAGCGTCAAACCCTCCGCTGCGTGGGGGGCGTGTGGCAAGGAAATGATAGGCTGTCAGCGCATCTGGGGTCGTGGTGTTTAGCTTGGCGAACGCCTCGATCTGGTTTTGCAGAACCTCGAAGACCAGACGTGCATCCTTTTCGGGATCGTTGACATGACCCGTTTGCAACCGTCCGTCTTGATAGTGTTTGACTAAATGGTGATAGGGGTTGCGCGGGAAGGCCAAAGGATTGAGCCAGAGTGTGTCGATTGGTGCCTCTGCCAAGGCGGCAAAGCGGGGCGCAGCAGCGGCCAGGTGGGGCAGGTCGTGGTGCAAGATGTTGTGGCCGATGACACTGTCGAAACCTTTACAATATGTGTCGAGTTGCGACAGTGCTGAGGCGGAGCTGCTTTTTTCGACGAGGGCTGGTCGGGAGTCATCGTTCGTTGTGGCAGCCAATGCGAATATCCGAGCGGATTTAGGATCCACTTCCAGGTCAATCGATACACAGCGCTCAAGAAAGCGCGAAATGTCCACCTGACCGTTCGTTATCATTGCTCGCCAAATTTTCTCTTTTAGTGTCTCCTTGATAGCTACCGGATTACAGACAAAAGAGAAGGTGCGTTTCAAATTGCTCTTCGCAATGTGGATTCCTCGCACTCCTCAATGGTTGCATAAGGTTGACAAAGGTTTACATCCACCCTCCCGGGATCAACGGAATGTAAACCTTTCACCTCTCAAAACACCCCAAAATCAGGCCAAAGGTTTACACTAAGTTTACCTTAAGTTGACAGATTTCACCCGAAAACCAGTTTTTCAGAGCAAAATGTAAACCTTTGAACCAGACAAACCCATAAAAACAACGGTTCTCGGAAAACACACATCCGAACCAAGGCCAGAAAAGCGCACAGAGCGACGAAACACAGGCCAGACGACACCTGACACACGTAAGAGAACGGATGCAACTCAGGCCAGCGTAGAGAGCGCCTGAGCATAAACCTCATAGAGAGCAAACACACCCGATCAGGCCAGCAAAGCTATTGAGCTACTCCGGAGATCGAATACCGACGATTGCTCATAGACAGGAAATAGATGCACCTAGAGAGAACACACCTAAGAGAGCGTATGTGCCTAGAGAGAAGAGGTGTGAGAGAAAGCCCCTATAGAGAGCACGCACAGGTAAGGTGATAGATCGATCGCAAGGGAAACGTAGGAGGGAGTATCCAGGGGCGGAGCCCAATTTGCGCTTGTGTTTACCAGACCTTTTGTATGCTCCGTTGCTTCTAAGTGCTCATTGGGAAGCTTGTAACTTGCGGTGAAGCGTATTGAAGGCTGCACTTTGATTGTATGTGCTGTTATTCCGTTGGAAGTTCGCATTGCGACTTCAAGAGAGTAGCTTCATTGAACCCTTGAGGCGTCGTTCCGCATCTTTTGCAATCGCCATAAGTCTTTCCTGTCGAGTTGGCTCACTAACAGCGTCGCTAACCGGTATAAGCCTGCTCTCGACAGGGCGATCCGACTTTTCATTGTTCGACCGGCTTGGAACGTTTTTCGGTTTATGCGGATTCTTAGATTTTGCCATTGCCCCTAACTCCTACCCTGATCGAAAATAGAGTGATGATTGTTTTCTGGCAACCGCCCGGAAATCAACACCAGCAACCCAGGCGTGTCGCCCCTTCGCACCAGTGGCGCGGTCGTATAACTTGCAGTTCGTTACGCCCAACTGGGCGGCTCGAAAAACTGATCGGGGGCCTGAAGTTGGACAAACTGTCAGTCATGCAAGCTTTTCGCCGTATCGTTGAACGCGGCAGCTTTGCTCGTGCGGCGGAAGACCTTGGTGTTTCTCCTGCGCTTCTCAGTAGAGAAATCAAGCTTCTGGAGGAAAGTCTGGGAACCGTTCTTCTCACCAGAACGACCCGATCTATGTCACTGACTGACACCGGCAGTCTCTACTACCAAGATGCGATTGGAATTCTCGACGCGGTCGAAAAAACGGAGCAGACCATCAGAGATGGTTCCAAAGCGGTGCGTGGGCACCTTCGGGTGAATGCGTCAAGTTCCTTCGGCCAAACCGTTATTGCACCGATGCTTCCAGAGTTCTTAGAAACCTATCCAGATCTGCGATTTACCCTTTCGATGGACGATAAGGTGATCGATATGGTCGAGGGCGGGTTCGATCTGTCGATACGAATCCGAGCCGCGATGCCGGATTCGGCCCTTGTTGCGCGACGGATCGGCGTGATGCGACAGCGGATTTTTGCGTCTCCTGACTATTTGGAGCGATGCGGGACGCCGACCCAGCCGGCGGATCTGAAAAACCACGCTATCATCGGCTTTTTGCTTGCTGATCATTTGACGAGCTGGAAGCTTTCGGCCACCAACGGTGTCACAGCACTAGAGCTTGATCCGCGCGTGCGTGTCGGCAACAGCCTCGTTTTGCGGGATCTGCTGATAGCGGGGCAAGGTATCGGAACTCTGCCCGAGTTCGTCTCTGATGCTCCTGAAGCCAGCGGAACCTTAGTGAGAGTTCTTCCTGACCACGAATTGCCCGCGCCGGAAGTATTCGCCGTTACAGCATCTCGCTTGGGAATGGACGCAAAGGTTACAGCCTTTCTTGATCATCTGCGTCTGGCTCTCAGGTCCTGACATTATTCAATACAGGTAAAGAGTGATGTCAAAGAGCGTGACTTAATTGGCGGCGCCACAAATTCCATTCTCTCAGGGAACAAGTCACAGCCCTGAGAGGTATCCTATGTCACGTATTCTCGTTCTCTATTATTCAAGCTATGGCCACGTCCGCACATTGGCCGATGCCGAAGCTGAAGGCGCCAGAAGTGTTCCCGGCAACAAAGTTGACGTTCGGCGTGTGCCCGAAACTGTCCCTGAGGAAGTCCGCCAACAGGCTGGCTATGTAGTGGATGATACGCCAATCGCCTTGCCGGCAGATCTGGAAAACTATGATGCAATAATTTTAGGAACACCGACCCGATTTGGCATGATGGCTGGCCAAATGAAGTCCTTCCTTGACCAGACCGGAGGGCTTTGGGCCAGGAATGCTCTGGTTGGAAAAGTCGGGGCGGTCTTTGCATCAACAGGTTCGCAACACGGTGGGCACGAGGCGACCCTTCTGACAACGCAAGTCCCGCTTCAACACTTTGGGATGCTGATTGCCGGAATGCCCTACACATTTTCTGGCCAGACTACATCAGAAGAAATCATTGGCGGCGCACCATATGGTGCCGGAACGATCGCCGGTGCTGATGGTTCCCGCACACCTACCGAAACTGACCTAGCGGGAGCGCGGTTCCAGGGCGCTCATGTTGCAAGGATTGCCGCGTGCCTCGCTGGATCAAACCTGCAAGCGGAAGCAGCTTAACCCGCGCTGCTCTGTCGTCTCACTCAAATTCTCAAACGCTTCAGCCGGGAGACATACAATGTCACGCTTAACCGATATTCTTCTCACCTCACTCGCCCCAGCGGTATGGGGAAGCACCTACCTGGTAACTACGGAAGCGCTCCCGGCTGGCTATCCGATTACCCTGGCTGCGTTACGAGCTTTGCCTGCTGGCTTGTTGTTGCTTGCAGTGACGCGCTGCGTTCCACCACGCGAATGGCTCGGTCGAACTTTCGTCTTAGGCAGCCTCAATTTCGCTCTGTTCTGGGTGCTCCTCTTCGTTGCTGCGTATAGGTTACCCGGTGGTGTGGCCGCCACCCTAGGATCGTTGCAAACAATGATCGTGATTTTGATGGCGTGGGGATGGCTGGGAACCCCAATACGACTTGGTGCACTCGGTGCCGCCGCGACTGGCGTAATGGGTGTGTCTCTGCTGCTGAGCGGGCCAGAAGCACAACTTGATTGGATCGGTATAGCAGCGGGTTTGGGAGGAGCCGCGTCAATGGCTGCTGGGACTGTTCTCAGTAGGAAATGGCAACCTCCGGTCTCGGCGCTTAGTTTCACAGCGTGGCAATTAACAGCCGGTGGTTTGATACTGCTGCCAATTGCATTGTTCGTTGAGCCACCTCTCCATGCGCTCAGCGCGACAAATGTCGCCGGCCTTATCTGGCTTGGTTTGATAGGTGCTGCAGCAACCTATGCTCTTTGGTTTCGTGGCATAGCGCGCCTGGACCCCAGTGCAGTTTCGATGCTCGGCATGATGAGTCCTGTTACAGCTGTCGTGCTCGGCTGGGTATACTTGGGACAAACGCTTAGCCTCACCCAGTCCATAGGAGCAGTCATAGTTATTGGCTCTGTTGTGGTCGGCCAAAGCGTGGGTCGAAGAGACAATTCGGGTTTGAAAAAATGGAGACCAGCAACAGCTGGACCTGTCTGATGGGTGCAGAGCTGCAAACAGCGAACCCAATCACGCAAGTGGGCGAGGAATGGCTCAGCGCTTCGCTCAAGCCCGTTCGCCAGATCCCTACAATATCGAAGTCCTAGGTTTCCCTCCGAATAATGAAGGGGATGCATTCTGGCGCCCCCACGTTCGGGTGTTCCAAAACTCCTGTAGCCATGGTGGAATGGTGGTCGAGCAACCAAGCGCTGAGAGCGCTCAGGGCGAGCGTTTCTACTTAAGTGCTGTCGCATATCGAAAACCGCGTTGGACGCTGCCAGTGAGCGCCCGATGCAGTCTGGTATTGTGCGTAGGTTTCAAGCGGTCACAGTGTGGTTCATTTCAAAGTAGCGGCGGACCAACCGGTTATTTTGGAGACCAACCATCGTTCTTGCGCTTCTTGTTTCATAGCAACATCTTATGCGGGATTAGACATGTTCACAATTGAGCGAAACTTACGAAAGATGCTTCGGCATTTTTCGCGCATTATCAGAAACATGTCCGAAGCAAAGTTGGGCAGATCAAGGCAGGGGTAAACCGTGGCAAATTACAACACTCAAGAAGACGCGGATTTCTATTTCGACATTATCCAAAGGGTAGGAGGGGAAAAGATCAACGATCTCGCATTCGGTGTGCTTTGGCGTATGCGGAAAGTGCCGTTTCAAGATCTCACAGGAGACTATTTCCCTTGGCCTTACTCAGGCGAGAAGAAAGAATTTTCCGTTGTGGACGAGCTGATCTGGGTTATGAACGAGGACGCTCATAGGCTTTTTGAAGACAATTACCGACCTGTTATTCGCCCACATTGTAAGAACGTGGTGTCAACTCTGCGCGACGGTGAAGAGGATCTCCTAATTGTTGCCACCTCAGACGGGGGCGACGATGGCCTGACACACTTCGAGCGCCTTGAGCGAGTTGAACTCGAAATTGAAGATGCAGTTTTCAGGATAGCTAAAAACCACGATCCAGCCACTCTAAAAGAGGAGTTTGAAGCCCTAGGATATCAGTCGTGACGTCGAACGTTTAATGCTATTAGAAACCAAAACTAAGAAGAAAAAGGACATATGAGCAATAAACGCATTGGCCCAATGCGCCGCAAGGGCGGCAGTGGTATGATCGGGATGGGCAGAGGAGATCTGTTTCAAACTGGCGGCTCCATATCGCGGAAGATGCCACCTACTGAGGTTGTCCAAGGCACTGGAGGTAGAGTTGGGTTCAAAACCGTCAAAGTTGATCGGGCGGCTGCATCATTTGCATCCAGGCTATGGGGGAATGAAGTCCTAGGGTTTTACGATGAACTCAAGGGGGATGCATTCTGGCGCCGCGGATACTTCGGCTTCGGAAGCTCCTAGGGAGGTTTCGGCCTATTTTCCTGACGAAAAAATTCACTCGTAGTCGACTGAGTTCCTACATTTGCTCGTTGCCAATAAAGAAATCCTGGACGTTCCTTCTTTTCCGTTTGGGAGCATCTATCACCTCGCCTCGGGTGATCCATTCGGGCAAGTCCAGATCAGAATGGGATAGGCCCCAAGCAACCATTAGTCGACCGCAACTTCGCCCATTGGCCAGAGACACATCTAGCTCTTCATCCAAGTCCAAGTCTTGCTTGGCAAATGTGGTATTGAACACGGCATTCTTTATGAGCCTCTGCGCTTCTGAAAACGTTCCTTGGAATTCGGAGCAGTGTCTTCCTCCACCAATGACAAACAGGGGCATCGTTCCTCCCCATGCGGATGCATTGTATCCCGTCTTCTTGTAAGAATCCCGGAGGGGATCGCAAACAAAGCTGCCGATGGCTGTTGCCAGCTTATTGGCCGGAACTCCCTCGCTGACAGCGATCCTTGCGACTTCTGCCCCAAACGGTTTGACCGCGCTCCCGTAAATCTTCACCAGCGAACTACCGTCATCACGCTGGTAAAAACCAAAGCTGACAGCGTCAATGGTGAGACCTCCAAAGTCACAGATCATGAACTGGCCGTTATGTTTTTGGGCAGAATGAAAATACCCCATGACTGCGCCAATGAACTCTGGAACGATCAAGGTCGGGACGCTCACTTTTCGATTTGAAAGGCTGGAATCTTCAAGCTCCCTTTCGACGACGGCTCTACAAATTGGCGCCTCCGAAAGTGCGACCCTAAGAGCGGCACCAACGCAATTCTGAAATCTTTCTAACTGCGGTGAACTACCTCCAGATTCTGTCGGAAATCCAAAGTTCGCGGACAAACCGATGCTTTTTTCGCTGAGACTACGCCCCAGTTTTTCCCACAACCACCCCAACGCATGACGTATCATCAAGGCAAGATATGCGGATACGTCGACCTCTTCGGCAACCAATCCTGAAGTCTCTTTTTTGGTCTTGTTCAGGAATGCCACTTTCAAGTGGTTTCGCCTTTCAGACTCAGTCGATGCACACAAGCTGAAGTGGCCGTTAGGTCTCTCCCAAAGCTGAGTGGTCCAGTAATAAGGGTGATTGTCGGATTGTAGTTCTCCTGGTGCAGGAACTGCGTAAGCACCTAAACCTTCCTCGTAAGGAAACCTTAACACGACCTTGCTGCTGGTCGATCCTAGATCGAAGCCACCCTCATCCTAGACGGCGAAGGCGAACAAGAAGCTTTTTCAGGTGACGTAGGCGTCGTTCCGTTGAAAAAAGTGCACACCGCTCGCTCAGGGGACGAAGGGGCAACCATTTTGGTGTTCCGTGTCCATGAGGAGGGCCAGCCAGGCAGAGTTTTGGTCAGCGACTGATTTTCAAGACAAAGGCGAAATATCCTTTACCGAATGCATGGTTGTCGGAACCGGGGGGGTGCCGTTTGCCTTCACACTTGCAACCCTGCTTTTTTCCACCCGCTGCGCCAGCGATCAGCGCAGGTTGGAATAGAGAATAATGGTAAACGTGTTGTCTCGGTTATCGAAGCCGCATTCGGAGCGATTTCGTTCAATTTGACAGCCGCTGTTTTTGCCGCATCTATGTCATCGAGCTCAGCGAGCGAGGCAATCAGCATCAGGTGGCTCATCAGGAAGGTTGCACGCACAGACAAGGCTTCGCGACAGGCCTGCGCGGCTTCCTCATAACGTCCCAAGTGAAACAAGGCGGCACCCTGTCCCATGAAAGCGGCGTGCCGCAATGGATCACCCGGGCTGAGTTCGACAGACCGGACTGCATGTTCCAGCGCCTTGTCAGGGCGATTCAGCAAATAAAGATTTGCAGCGGCGAGCATGTGGACCGTCGCCGCGTTGGGATTTTCCGACAATGCTTCCTTAAAGGCTGTCCGCGCGCGGGACAGGTCTTGTGCCAGCATAGAGATTGAATGCGCGGCATAAGCCTTTGCAATGCCGTCCGCGCGATCGCTCCGCAGCACCTGCTCTGCGGCCGCGACAGCTGACTTGGGTCCCTGATCTACAGGTTCCAAACCTTGCACAAGACGTTGGATATGAAGCCATGCTAGCAAGCCCGCTGCGGAGGCGTATTCCGGATCTCGATCCAAAGCCAGTTTTGTCAGTCGTATTGCCTCTATGTTGTCTTGGTCAGTCAGCAAGTGGAAATGTGATAAAGCTCGGAGGTAGAGCTCGTATGCCTGTAAGTCCTTGGTGGGTTTTGCACGCGCACGATTTGTTTCAGCGTGCCGCACCGATGGTTCAATAGCTGTAACTACGTCTTCGGTGACTTGATCTTGAAGATCAAAGATGTCGTCGAGCACACCGTCAAAGCGGTCCGCCCACAAATGGCTCCCATTTTCGGTATCTATGAGCTGTCCCGTGATGCGGACGCGCTGCCCGGAACGCCGAACGGAGCCTTCCAGTACATACCGAACCCCTAAGTCGCGGCCCACGTCGCGGATGTCCGTGCTTTTCCCCTTATAAGCAAAAGAAGAGTTTCGTGCGACGACCATCAACCAACGAAACCGAGATAGCTCAGTTATGATGTCTTCCGTTATGCCATCGGCAAAGAACTCCTGCTCCGGATCACCCGACATATTGTCGAATGGGAGCACTGCGATTCCCGGCCTCACATCCGCTTTGATCGCGAGATTGGCTTTCGTACCCTTTGGCCAACACCAGATTCCAACATGCCGCGTGATGTTTTTCAGTTCGGTTTGCTCTCCGCCGTCGAATAATCCCGCATCGTTACGGTCAAGGCTGTTATGTGACATATCTGAAAAGAGCACTTGTCCCGGCTTCGCGAGAGCCTCCAGACGCGCCGCAACATTGATGCCGTCGCCGAAAATGTCATCGCCATCGGTTACCACTTCCCCTGTGTGAACCCCGATGCGCAGTTTGATGTGGTCAGGTTTGTGGGCGGACTGAACTGCAATCGCGCAAGCTGCTGCTTCAGATGGTGATTGAAACTCGACGATCCAGCCGTCGCCCATGCTTTTGATCAGTGAACCATTGGTATCTTCCACGATCGGGAGAAACGTGTCCTCGCGGAAGGTCTTTAATGCAGCGACTGTGCCAGTACGGTCCTGATCCATCAGCGCGGAATACCCCACAATGTCGGCGGCCAATACCGTCGTGAGACGTCTTCCCATTCACCCCTCCTCTTTGCAATGAAGTTAGCTCGGTGGGTTGCTTCTGTCAGCCCATTCGTCAGATTTTGAAAAGCCTTAATGAATAGAAAGCACAGGTACAGGCATACACGCACAACTAAAAAGGTAATGCTCAAATACCTGTCGCGCATTCAGCAAACGGTCACCTTCATATCCGCGGAGTTAGTCACTTGCGTTTCTTTAGCTGCCAATGTTCGTGGCAAAGCAATTCCGCTTTGGGCTCGTTCCGGACCTCGGAGGCGGCGCAGCATCTGCGAGGGCTAGGCAGGAAGGACCGGCGAGGACGGCCCAAACTGGTCACTCGACCGAGGGTTGAAATGCCGCGTTCGCAGCCCGCATTCCAGACCTTCGCTGCGGGAGCATATCCGTGTCTTAGGTTATGACGGGAATGCGGGGCTTTGCAGCCATTCGGTTGCCCTCGCTGAATGCTCGCTACTCAAAAATAGACCCGACGCTTGGCCGGGTCAGTTGGTGACGACGGGGATCGTCACTCCGTAATGTGGTGATCAAAGGTGTTCCCAAAGGCGCCTCATTCTGTTTGTTGGGACTTGCGCCTGACAAAGCGGGAAAAAAGCCGACCGTCGGTTACAGCAAAGCCGAGGGCAATGATGGCGAACCCGACCCAAGCCATTGGCTCCATCTTTTCACCCAGGAATGAAACGCCAAGGCCGATAGCGAACGGTGGGATCAGCAGTGTAACCAAAAGCAGGTTGGCGGCACCGGCGCGCGCAAGGATTGCGAAATACAGAACGTAGGCCAGTGCTGTTGATAATGCGGCCATCCCAATGAGCGCCGCCCATACACCAGCAGACAGAGCAAAGCTTGGGGGACCATCCATCACGAGAACAATAGGGATCATAAGCACTGTGCTACCGATCAGCATGCCAAGGGCATTCACAAGTGGTGGTTGGCCTGAAAGAGCAGTTCTGCCCCATACACCGGCAAACGCATAGGAGAGCGTTGCCCCAAGGATAGCTAGCTGAGCCAGATTGCTCGGATTGAACTCGGTCAATGCACTTGGCCCCATAATGAAGGCCACCCCCAGAATTCCTAGGGCAGCACCTGCTATCTTCTTCGGAGTCAACGGCTCGTCCTTAAGAAGCAAGCCAGCCACGACTGCAGCAAACATTGCAGTTGTTGCATTAAGGATAGAAGCCAGCCCGCTGTCGATTTGCGTTTGCCCCCAGAAGATCAATGAGAATGGGATTGCGTTGTTGAGCGCTCCCATAACGAGATAAGCGCCCCATACCTGAGGGGCACGTGGAACACTCAATCCTTTGAATAGGACGATGAGTGCCAGTATTGGGACGGCCCAGATCACCCTATGCAGCGTTATTGTCAGCGGGGGCACTTCAGTCAGTGCAACCTCGCCGAAGAAGAACGACCCGCCCCAAACCGCAGCGAGCAGAAGCAGCATGACGCTGGCTGTAAAATCCATTGCTGGCATGGGTTGGTTTGTCATATCTTCTGGTTTCGTCACTAACTATTACCTAACGGATTAGCCTGGGCGATCCTGACACCGCGACCCGTTTCTTGCGGAAAACCAATACAAAGCCAACTTTCATCTATCCAATTGTGAACTGCTGCATTCGCCTATCGGCGGAGCGCCTCAGCAATCATTTCTGCAAGACTTTCGGGCTGATCAACGCTCGCCCAGTGTGTGGCATTTTCGAGAACGATCCGATCCATCTTGTTTTCTTCTAACCAACGGACGGTGCTATCCGGACAGTTATCGGGGTTGTAGAGATAAATCACATTTGCCGCGTTCTGCAAAAGCTCGCCGGGCACGCAGCTTGCTGAAAAATGCCGTGCGTCGGTGCCGAGTTGCCACAGCGCCAGAGTATCGGCCTTCGAAACTTCATTACGATACCGTCGGATGATTGGTGCCGTTTTCGCCATTTCATCAAGCCGCTCAAGAAACGCTGCACGAAACGCAACCGGATCACCGTAGTCGGCGGCAGTTCCCGAAAAATAGGCATCCTCGGCAGTGATGTTACCTTCTAAAGAAATAATGGTTGTCAAAGGACAACTCGCCCTTTTCGCAGCCAGTGAAGCTATGATTGAAGCAACCGAATGAGCGACAATGATCTCGGCTCTGTGCTTGTTCGCTTCGTCGGCGACGGTTTGCGCAAGTGCTCCGAGAGTTGTTTCTTTTGCCAAAGGCTGAGCGCCAAATCCCGGAAGATTGATGGGTAGCACACGATAGCTGTTGGCGAGGTGGGTGTCAGCCAAACCGTCATACATGCTCGTATTGTCACCAAAGCCTGCAACACAGAGAATGGCGGGTCTTTCATCGTTCACTTGACTGGGGTGTTTGGTCATTTCGGCTTCCAGAGCATCGTATGCAGACATTAACACGGCGCTGCAGCATTCGACAATTTGGGCTCGTTCGTTGAATCTGCCGCGCTCTGGATGAACGGCGGCTTAGCCTGAGCCCCTTAGAGTGTCATTTCGCCCCGAACTGCAAAGGACTCCAAATAGCGCGCAGCGGCCTTTGGACCCGCATCATTGGCACATGGCCGCGGCGCTTTGAATTGCAGTTTCGTGTTTCCTTCGCGTGTCCCCATTTCTAGTCATCGTCACCGCAAAAAAAGCTGGTAAAGCACCGAGATCAAACTCGATACTTTTTCATCTTCTATCCTGTAGTAGATCGATTTGCCTTCGCGTCGCGCTGCGATCAGACCCTCCAGGCGCAGCCTGGCCAATTGCTGCGACGCCGCAGATTGCCGAATAGAAACCAACTTCTGCAATTCAGAGACTGATTTCTCTCCCGACAAGAGAAGGCACAGATTTGTAAGGCGGTGCTCATGCGCAATCGCCTTCAGAAAGTTGGTGGCCTCCAGGGCTTTTTCGTCTAGCTCTTCTTGCAATTTCCGGGCCGCCTCACTTTTGATCCCTGAACCTGTGTATCACGTATACCGCGATGAACTTGAGACGTTCGTACTCGGTTTCGACTTCGGCAATCACATCCTGGAATGTCCCGGCTGCCAGCATTTCGGTCGCCAGCGTCTAAGCCACGGCCTGAGCCTGTTCATCTATATCGGCGGCTAGTGTTTTTGCTACAGAAGACGGTGGCCAGACTTGGGAGCGGCGCAATTTCTTCGCACGAGTCAATATTCGAGGAGTATCATTACACTTGGCCAGCGACCTGTCGTTCGTAATCCACGGCATCGAACCAGCCTAGTGAATTGGTGATACGACAGTTTTCGTCCAGTTCCCATTCTTCCCAGCCGCTGGCCTTGACCAGGTTACCCGTATCCGAATGATGCCCTTCAAGCGTCCAACCAAAGATGGCGTGATCTCCGGCAAAACGAACAAAGTCCCTTGTAAGTTTCAAATCGGGAAAAGAAGACATGAAACCACCCGCCATGGCAATTATCGCGTCGCGCCCAAATTGGTTTTCCCCTCGGTTGATCGTGATACCCTTGTCAGGAGCATAGTGATCGGCGACCGCCTCGGGATTTCCCGAGTTCCATGCTGTAGTATAAGCCTCGGTCATTCTTTCGAACTCATTTTTATTCAGTCGCATGCCAGCCTTCCCGTCTCCAAACCCCAAGCCAACTTAGTTGGCGCCCCACTCTTATGTCCACAAGCCAAATATGGCGTTATTCTGTAGCGATTTGAGCAAATTCGCAGTCTGAGGAATACTCGTTGCCCAAACTGACTTAATCGGGAACACTACGATTCTCAAACCCTCTTAGAAGACCAATTACCCTATGTACGATCTCATTGAATGGCTGACACGAAGGAAGCTCCTTAATCTGGAAGCGGTTCTGGTCGAGAATGAGATCGATCTTGATGTCCTTTATGACCTAACGGATGAGGACATGCGTGAGATCGGCCTTTCACTGGGTTCGCGCAAGCGGTTGCGAGCGGCTATTGAAGCAGTTGAACCTAATCAATCCCAGTCTGACGCGACAAGTACAACGGATATCAAGCGCGAAGCCGAGCGTCGCCATTTGACGACGCTGTTCGTAGATCTTGCCGGATCAACAGCAATGTCAGCGCGGTTGGATCCCGAAGACATGAGCGACGTGATCAAGCGCTATCAAAATACCGTTGCCGGTATCATCACCCGCTATGAGGGGAATGTCGCTAAATATATGGGTGACGGTGTACTGTGCTATTTTGGTTGGCCGGTGGCGCATGAAGACGACGCCAAACGCGCTGCGCGCTCTGCGCTGGAAATTATCGGGGCGATCGCCGAATTGCGTTCGCCTGATGAACAGGCACTATCTGTTCGGGCCGGAGTAGCGACCGGCATGGTCGTCGTCGGCGACCTCATAGGGGAAGGAGCATCAAGGGAAGAAACCGTTGTTGGCGACACGCCAAACCTTGCAGCGCGTCTTCAGACATTGGCTGAGCCGGGGCAGGTTCTGGTTCCAGAATCGACGAAGCAATTGATCCAAGACTCGTTCGAGCTAGAAGAGTTAGGCCGTTTCGACATTAAGGGATTGGACTCGCCAGTACCGGCGTGGAGGATCGGAACCGAGCGCAGCTTGGAAAGCCGGTTCGAGACCGAAGATATCAGTCCTGTTCTGCCGATGATCGGGCGCAACCATGAACTGGGACTGATCATGGAGCGCTGGCATCGCGCAATTTCCGGGGAAGGCCAAGTCGCTGTTCTGATCGGTGAGGCAGGCATCGGCAAGTCCAGACTGACGCGTGCCGTCATTGATGCGGTCTCGACGCAGGATCACTTCCGGATGAACTATCACTGCTCGCCCTACCACACGGATTCGAGTTTCTTTCCTGTTATCCGGCAGCTTTCACATGCCATGGGCCATCTGGAAACTGACACTGCCAGCAAAAAAATTGCAAAGCTTCGCAAGCAACTCCGGGCCGCTGACCCAAAGATTATTGCTGAACTCCTGCAGATTGAAACTGGTCCATCTGCCGAAAATCCCGATCTGACACCACAACAACTCAGAGTTCGGATCATGGAAGAAACCTCGGCAGAATTGCAGGCGCTTTCACGGGAAAAGCCAGTTCTCCTTGTCGTAGAGGACGCACATTGGTGCGATGCCTCGACGCTCGCGATGCTCGAGGCGTGTCTGGATCGAATTGCTACCGAGCGGGTAATGATCTTGATTACCGGTAGACCGACTTTCCAGCACGCGTTCGGAGGTCATCCAATCGTATCCAAGCTTACCCTAAACCGATTGGGGTCCGAGCAGATCGAGGCTGTTCTCGCAAAGATATCAGGTGGGAAAACCCTTCCCGACGAACTGACTAAAGAAATCATCCACCGAACCGACGGCGTTCCCCTGTTTGTCGAGGAACTGACAAAAACCATTTTGGAATCCGGCGACCTGATTGAAGCCGAAAACAGCTTCCAACTTGCCGGTCCTATTGATCGGGTGACTATCCCAGCGACCCTGCATGATTCCCTAATGGCCCGGATCGACCGGCTTCAACCCGTGAAGGAAATCGCCCAGATGGCCGCCTGCATCGGGCGAAGTTTCGACCGTGCGTCGTTGACAAAAATCGCCCGGGTCGATGATTTGGCGCTTGACGATGCGCTTGGGCAGCTTGAACGCAGCGAGCTCGTGTTTCGACGGGGGATACCTCCGGACGCGACATATGTCTTCAAGCATGCTCTGGTTCGGGATGTAGCCTATGAAAGCTTGCTGAAACGTCGACGTTTGGAAATCCACCACAGGCTCACGGATCTGTTTGAGGCCGACCCGAACGCGCCCTCGGAGTTGATCGCACATCATGCGACTGAGGCTGGGTTGGCGGAAAAGGCTATTACGTTATGGGGCGACGCTGCCAGAAAAGCTCAGGCCCGACCGGCTTATGTCGAAGCAGGAAATCATCTGCACAATGCCTTGACGCTGGTTGCAGGCTTGCTGGACAAACCGGAATGGCGCGAACGGGAACTGGCGCTTCTGGTGCAGCTTGCTCAGGTACATATCGCCAAGGATGGCTACGCCTCAGCCGAAGCCAGCAACGCTTTCTCACAGGCGTTGGAAAGGATAGAGGCAACCACGGACCCAGAACTCAAGGTTGCAATCTACTATGGGACGTGGATCGCACCTTATATCGGCAACGATCTGCATAAAGCGTTCGGTCTGGTTTCGAGACTTGTAGAAGACATGGCGAACGAGCGCGCTCCGATCCCGAAGCTGATCTCGCGCCGGATGCGGGCTGCGACCCTGATCGCCAAGGGCCGCTCTGCTGAAGCACTTCAAGATCTCGAAGTCGCTTATGAACTCTATCGGTCGGCCGAGATCATAGATTTTTCGACGAAATTCGCCCAGGATCCAGGAGTGCAGATCTGGTGCTATATGCTCCTTGCGCAGTGGATGTGCGGCGACGAAGACACGGCGCAACAGACCTGCGTCAAGGCCCTTGCTCGAGCCCGCGAGCTCAAACACGCCAACACAATCTGTTACGCTGGTCTGCACGCTGTCACCTTATCGATCTGGATTGGCGACTTGGAAAGTGCAACCGAGATCAATGAGGAAATGCGACAGGTCTCAAACGAGTACGACATGGCGTTGTGGAAGAATTTTGTTGCCATTCATGACGCTGTCCTGGCTTGCATGACGGATGCGCCTGGCGCCGTCCATCAATTGGACAAGGCCTTGGAAGAGTATCGTGCAAAAGGATGCTGGCTTTGGGTAACGCTCTATTTGGCTGAACACGCGAAAGCCCTACTCAGGGCCGGTGATCCCAGCGCGGCCCTACAAACAGTGGTTCGCGCTTTGCGAGAACAGGATACCACAGGAGAACACTGGGCAGAGGCTGAGTTGCTGCGTATCAAAGGAGAAATCAGAGCAGCACAAGGAGATACCGATTCAGCGAGTGCCGCCTTTGACCAGGCTATCTCGGTTGCCCAGACTCAAAAGGCCCAAATATTGATCGAGCGCGCGTTTCGTTCAAAACAGATTCTCCTCGACGCAAACGGCTGAGCATTCGGGTTTCTCGCTCGCATCTTGGAGCATAACCCTTCTATGCAAACGTTTAAGGTCGTCATTTCCATTAGATGCAACTTCGATCATACTGAGCCCTCTGCCACCAATAGATCAGCTGCAACATTTGCTACGATTGGTGAACAACGCGTTACAGGGTCGGCCCAGAGCCGACCTTGAACCTGGTCAAAGGATGCTGCAGCCGCAGCCCGCATTGCCGCCATTCGCCGCAAACGCGAAACTCAAAGCAGTTGAGGGTCAGGAGTTCGGTACGAAGCCGCCTTTGTCTCTTGCCACTATTGTTGAGGCAGAAAACCCTCGCTCTCGCGGTGCGAGATTTTGGAAGCGCAGCGTGCTACCCGTCTTCGGATGGCAATTGCAGCGTCAAGTTTTGGGATGGTTGTTAGCTTGGAACCGTTCATGGCCAAACTGAACTTCCGAAAGTGGTACAGCCCATCGATCACGACTGGTTGCGATGCGAAGGACCAATGCTACCATGGGCGCTTCAGTCTTCGCAGGGTACGCGCGTGAATACGAACGCTCCGAGATCGGCGGGTATTGGCTCGGGTCTCTTGGTGTGCAAAACGCAAATTTTCGCGGCCTGTCCATCGATATGTCTGTATCCGACTATGCTCTCATAGAAAAAATCGCCATTGATCACCAGACACTGCATGGGCGCGACTCCGACGCACGGCACTCTATCGGCGGCAATCTCAAACACCAGTTTTTCCTCGTCATAGCCTGCAAACAGGACCAGTACCGGTGGTGTGTATTGAATGCCCGAGTCCCTGAATACCTCGCCCCATATAACTTCGGTGTCTGCAAGGACGACGGCCACAAACTCCTCTGTTTCATCGTTAATCTGAACAGGCGCATTTGCTTGCGGAGGAGCAACCTGACCCCCGCCACTCAGAAACGGCGTGATATCTACACCAAAAAACAGGCCGATCACCAGGACCACAATCAATCCGGCGCCGCCCATACCGGCACGAGACACCCCACGTGACGTGTGGCGTCGGTCGTCGATGTTTTTGCTTGTGCGTCGTCCTTTCCAGAGCATGTGGCCTCCAACCCATTCGGGAGTTTAAAACTAACTTCTGACGGCTCCCCGATCTACGAGGTTTGAACGGGGAACCGATCCGGAGTTCCAAAGTCTGAAGCAGTGACCGCCGATCCTAATGGACGATATCGGGTGTCACTTCGCCACCACTCACGTTTTGATCAAAGCTTTGGAGGGTCCGAATTTCTTAGCCGTCGATACCTGCGGTATCGCGTGCTGTTTCAGCGGGAGTGCACCGGTTGCTGACACCGATCGTTGCCTGCTGAACCTGACGTTTCGCGGCCTTTTCCGGTGTGCAGTCCGGGTCCACCACGTCGCAGCCGGTCAGCGCGACCATGGCGAGCAGCATCATGCCTCCAAGTGCTTTCATCATTGTCCATTCTCCTTCCTTTTTTGTTCAAAATCCGGCCAGCCGCTCGGCCAACCAGAACGCGGCGACACATCCGATGGGATATCCGAGGAATTGGCGCGACGGCACTTGTGCTACCGACCACCCCCAGACAATTTGCAGTGTTTTTTTCAGTGTCAGGAACACGCCCAATACCGCAAAGATGAAGGCCAGTTGCCCTGCCTCAACGCCGAGGTTGAAGGCCAGTAAAGCCGCTGGGATGTCCTGTTCAGGCAGACCAATCTCGGCCAGCGCTCCAGCAAATCCCAGACCGTGCAGCAGGCCGAACCCAAAGGAAATCACCCAGGGGAAACGGCTGGCCAGCGTCTTTGGTTTGTCCTCCGACCGTAGCACTTCGGTCGCGAGAAAGACGATCGACAGCGCGATTATAGCCTCAACGGGCGGGCCCGGTACGTTCAACACGCCAAAAGTGGCCAAGCCCAGCGTGATCGAATGCGCGACGGTAAATGCGGTCACGGCCCAGATCAGCTGGCGCAGATTGCGGATCAGCACCAGCAGAGCAAAGACAAACAGCAGATGATCCCAGCCTTCGAGGATATGTTCAAACCCCAACACGCCGTATTGCCACAACGTCTGCGCCAACCCTTGCTGCGCGGGCAGCGCGACGGCGGGCGCATCTGGCGTCAGGCGGAAGGTGGCCATGTTCACCGTGTCCAGATAACCCACCCGCACCAAAACATCCGTTCTTTGCGTCTCCAGCCTGTCAATCCGGATCGTATTGCCGCGCAGGTCTTCGGCGCAGGCCATGCGCCAGACCTGCGTCCAGGCGCGGCCGTCAAAGACCGGAGCGTCGAATGCGGGCGATGAGCAGCTCTGGGGCAGCGCAACGTCGATATCCATCGGTGCCCCCCGAACATCGGGCATGCGCCAGAAGACGTACCAATCGCTTTCGGTCTCCTGCGAGATTTCCAGATAGCCGGGCTCCAATGCATGGGCTTGCACAAAGGCGGGCACCAGCAGCCCCGCCATCATCGCAATCAAGAGCAGAAGACGCTTCATGACTCACCCGCAGACAGGTCAGCTTCTCCGAGGTCTTGGATCACATAGGTGGATCGCAGATTTTCTAAAAAAGTCTCTGTCGCCCGTTCAGCGTGCTTTTCGCGCCAAGCAGCCAAAACGCGATCTCGGATCGCGCCAAACGGCGGCAAGACGGCGTCCCACCTGTTGTCGAGCCGAACCATGTGAAGCCCGAAGGAAGACTGAACAGGACCGCTCCATTCACCCAGTGGCAGGGGGTGCAACTGGTCGAAGAAACCCGTTCCGAAGTTTCCATCAACCGAAGCTCGGATGCTCAGATCAAATCCTGTCGGAAGCAGTGACGCCTGACCCAACTGGCGGTGATCTTCCCCTGCAGCCAAACGCGCCTGCGTCTGGTCGATAAACCTGTCGCTGGGGTATTGCCCGAGATAAACAAGGCTGACTGCAAGCTGCGCGGGGGTCGTGAATGTCTCGGCATTGTCGGACAGGTAAGTTTGCAGCACCTCATCTTCAGGTCGGGCAGCGCCTGCCTCCGAGGTCAGAAGAAAGTTCATCTTCTGTACTAGGCGGTTGCGAATGATCTCATCATTACCATCCAACCCCAGCGCTAACGCTTCGCGCACCAGCACTTCGCGGTTCAGCCAATCCTCTTTCAGCTTTCCCAACTCGTCAGCTGTCGGAGGGCGCCGCCACGTGTCTTCGAACTGACCAGCCAGAACATCGACCTGCCTTTGATCGATGATGATAACCCGCGCGTCAGGATCAATGGACCACTCGTCTGGTTGGACAAGTTTGAACCAGCTAAAGATCGCTATGCTGAGAAGCGCAAAAAGGACAAAGGGTTCCGTGACAATCCGGCGGAACAGGCTCTTTTTGCGTGTCGAAGATTCCATCATTTGTGGAGGATCTGTCGTTCGCCAGCTCACATTCATCAGCTCTTCGCCCATTTCCTTAACCGCCCTTGGGCACCAACAATTTCAGCGTAAAGCTCACCGTGTCGGCCGCCGAAACCACGTCATCGTAAAAATTGTGCTCGTAGGACAAGGACCACTGCCACGGTAATCCGTTGCCGCGGACCAACTTGGACACCTTGACCCCCAGCGGCAGACTGCTGAAATCGCTGGTCTCCCAGTCGTAGACAAAAACCATCTCGGATGTCCCTGCCGACCAACCATTGCCGAGGTTGTAGTTGAAGACAGGCTGGGCCGTAGACAAGTTGACATCGGGCCGGTCGTCATCCCCGGCAAAAGTGAACAAGTTCTGGTTGAATAGGCCCCAAAGCCCCCACTTTTCCTGCTTTGCAAAACCGGCCGCTGGACCCAATGCCCATTTCTCCGCACTCAGCCCGTCCTCACCTGTTGGTAACAGGGCTACGGCACCCACACCGAAACGACCCCATTGTCGATCAAACGTCACAAGGTCAAACAGTGTGGTGTCACTCAGTCCCGACTGCCCGGTGGCACTGTCCGTCACATAAGGCAGCGTAAGCCGCGCAATGTGGTTGGTTTGTCCCAGCGTGAACGGGATCGCGGCGCGAAATTGCAACAGACTGCTGTCTTCGGGCGAGTTGTGCAGATTGAACGAATGAAATCCCTGAAGCTGGAATGACATGATCGAAGCAGTCGGGTCATTGGCAGCCGATTGCAGCGATTCCGAATTGTCCTGCGCCTGAACACCTGAAGGGACCAAAAGAACAGCCACCAAACACGACAGGTAAATTTTCTTTGACACGTTTAACACCGTGATTTCAATTTCAGAAAGACAGAGAGATCACGGCCGTCAGGATATCGCTTTCGAACCGCCGTTTTGCTGCAAACTCATGCGTATATTTGAGCTTTAGGGAGGCGTCGGCTCCCAGCAAAGTTCCGCCATCATAGGTGACAAGCGGGCCAATACCGCTGACCTGAGCCCGCAGGCTGCTGGCCCCCAGGGCGATCCGGGTGAGCTCGGCGCCTGCACCACTGTCATCTTCAAGCTGATGGTAAGTGTACCCGGCAAGGCCAACCCCCCAGCCCGAGCGGAAACGTTGCACAACGGCTCCTTCTAATTGAAATGCAGGAGCAGTCTGATAATCGGTCGCATCGTTTTCTTCGCTGAACAACAGGCTGGCCGCGCCTGAAACCTCAAAACCACGTTCCGGAACGAACCAGGTCGCGGCAATGAAGGGCTGGAAAGACCAGACATTCTTGCCTGCATTCAATACTTGGACGCTGCGCTGCTGAATGTTAATAGATGCGGTATTGTATTCGCCAGTCGGGGCATAAACGGTCAGGCCCGTACTGTAATGCAGATTGCCGCGGTGCCAACCCACCAAACCGGTCAGGCTGATGTCTCCGAAGCTGGAGAGCGTGTCGTCGATCATAGCGCCCTGCAGAGGAGGGCGGATCGCTGTGAACGTGAGTTCAGCAACAGGAAATGGAACAGTGAGGTTTATGGCAGGGGTCCCGCCAAATAGCTGCGCGTCGAAAACCTGAGTTACACCCAGTCGCCAGAGATTGAGCTCGAGGTCTGCGTCTGCTGCAATCGGAAGCCCTGCAAGCGAAACGCCGTCCACGCTGCCGTCCAGATGGTCGAATGTCAGGCTTGTGTAAGTTCCTGGCTCGGGCACGAAACCGGCAAACGTATCTCTGGTTCCCAGAAAATAGGCGCCCAACCCTCCTTCAACCGCAATCGCTGGTTTTACCGGCAGAACTATAAGCGCAGCAATGGCCGTGGCACCCATCGCTGAGCACATCTCGCGCAAAAACATCTTCATTTGTCACCTCGTTCTAACTTCTTGACGCGTTTGCCGCGCTGTTTGCTCTGTCGGATCACGGCGTGTACCAGATGGGCGATGTATAGGCCCGATCCTGAATTGACTCGGGCGCACCTTCCGGGAGTTCGACGCCAAAGAACTTGCGGTCATAGGTCGTCCAGCGCGGGGTTGGAATTTCCAGAACCCGAACATAGTAGAACGCACTTTGCTCAGGATCGAAATCCGGGTCTTCCCAAAAGCCACCCAATATGGCCTGACCGATATCGTTGGTATAAGTGGCTTCTCTGGCATTGACGGTATTGCCGACCGAACCGTCGCAGATGCCTTCAATCACCTCGCGGCCTCCGCAAGAGACGTCATAGACTTTCTCGGATGTGGTCCCATCTGCGTTCAGCCAACCCTTGATGATCTGAACGCGGTCTAAATTGGCCCCGTCTGGGTCACGCAAGGCCCGCACAAGGAATCGCGGCGCGCGACTTTCGCTCTTACCCAGATCACCCCCCATAGGTACGCCATTGGCGTAGCCATGCGCCGCGAAGTCTGACCGAGGGAGGTCAGATTCTTCAAAATCGTAACCCGCAAATACACGTACGCGGATGCGCGTGCCCGAAGTTGCATAGACTTCTTTGCGCTGCATCGCATCAAAAATGGCTTCGCGCGTATTCTCGCGCGCCCATACGGCGGCCAATCCAGACGCTGAGGTTTGCCAGGCCTTAATTGCGTTTTCAGGAGCGCCCAGCCGTCCTGCGATGGTCTCTTCAAAGCGGACCGGGTCAGCCGTTGGCTCAAGCTGGGCCACTTTGCCAAAAAAATTGTCTTCGCGCGTTGTCGGCAGTGACGTGTGTGCGTCGGTTGATCCAATCATGCCGAATTTGAATGGGTTCGCACCCAACTGCGCTTCATAAGCCAAACCGCGTCGCAACGCCGGACGTACATACTCATTCGGCAACATCTCGGGCGTTTTGGCATCAGCTCCAAAGTTGGCCGTATCCCAAGTTTCAAAATCAGCAAATGGATCATCTGGTGAAAGCATTGGATGCGCTTCGCCATCCCCCTTCATCTGGGTTACTTCGTACAACGGTTCCCATCGCGCCCGACGCTCGGCATAGGCTTTGTCGATGGGTTCATCCGAGTCATACCGGGTGTCATCGAACATCAGCCCGTTAGAAAGATTGCCGTTGTGCGGAATTGCTAAAACCCGCCCACCGGTTTCCACCTCCAGAGCCTCCATCCAGTCCCACAGAGCTTCGGGGTTTACTCCTGAGTCTGACGAAAGCGGAACGCGGCTGTTAGCGACATCCTTGCCATCCCTGTAGACAACCACGCGGTGCATATTGTTGCCGTTTGGTGTCGATGACCATTCGAACCCAATGATCGCAGAAAAAAGTCCCGGCTCATTTGCGGCATCGGCCGCATCAATGGTTTCTTCCCAAGGCCCTCGGGAAAATTCAGGGTTGTTCGAATATGGATTCTTGCCTTCGAACCGGGACCCGGCCCAAAGGTTCCATGCTTCTCCGGCGGCCTCGGCAGATCCATCCTGGACATACCCATGCAAAGTCCGACCAAATTCGGTATCCAGAACAGCGGGGTCGTCTCGTTTCAGCATCGGTGCTACGCCAAGTCCCTCAGCGTGGTCCGAAATCACAAGCCAGTCCAAAGGGCGCACGAGACGAACAGGTACACCCATCGAAGACACCACCTCTTCTCCTTTGGCGAATTTGAACGCCTCGGCGGGACCCAGGTTGTTTCCGATCATGCCCGCATCCGGCGAGTAGGAGGTGTGCAGATGGGTATCGCCAAACAGCACCTGATTGGGAAAATCCTGTTGAGGATAAGGTGAATACTCACGGTCGCCCGGATTCCACGGCGGCGCATCCTGAGCGAAGGCCGCAGAAGACACCGCCATGGCCGATATAGTTAGTACTTTCAAATACATGGTGAATTCCTCAGGATGGCGTGTACCAGATGGGCGAAGTGTAGGCGCGTTCCTGGATCGAAACCGGAGCACCCTCGGGCAGTTCGGTCCCAAAGAACTTGGCGTCAAAGGTCGTCCAGCGCGGCGATGGAATCTCAAGCACGCGAACGTAATAGAACGCCGATTGCGCGAGATCGAAATCCGGGTCTTCCCAGAAGCCTGCAAGAATGGCCTGACCGATATCGTTGGTCCAGGTGGCTGTTTCCTGATCCACCGTATCACCGACAGGACCATCGCAGTCCCCGTCAACCAACTCGCGCCCGCCGCAGGCAATGTCGAACACCCGCTCGGTGGTTGTGCCGTCAGCATTCATCCAACCTTTGACGATCTGGATGCGGTCCAGATTAGCCCCATCTGGATCACGCAGGGCCCGCACCAAAAAACGCGGCGCACGATCATCGCCCGAGGCGACTAAATCCGCGCCCATCGGAACTCCGTTTTCATAGCCGTGAACATCGAAATCGGAACGCTGCAGGTCGGACTCTTCAAAATCGTATCCCGCAAAGACCCGGACCCGCATGCGTGTTCCGGTGGTCGCAAAGACTTCACGCCGCATCATCGCGTCAAAGATGGCCTCGCGCGTGTTTTCACGAGCCCAGACAGCGGCGAGGCCCGAGGCAGAGGTTTCCCATGCTTTGATCTGGTTGGCCTCATCGCCAAGCCGGCCGGTGATGGCCTCGTTAAACCGCATCTCATGGGCCGAAGGCTCAAGAGCCGTGATCTTGCCAAAGAAGTTCTCTTCCCGCGAAGTGGACAGAGACGTGTGCGCATCCGTGGACCCGATCATCCCAAACTTAAACGGGTTCGCGCCAAGCGCGGCCTGATGTTGGAGACCCAAACGATAGGCGGAGCGCGCATATTCGCGGGGCAGCATTTCCGGTGTTTTGACTTCGGTTCCGAAACTGCCTTTGTCCCATGTTTCGAAATCAGCGAAGGCGTCATCAGGGGACAAGGCTGGGTGGGTTTCTCCGTCCCCTTTCATTTGAGTTACTTCATAAAGAGGCTCCAGACGCTGCCGACGCTCGGCATATCCGGCAGACAGGGGCTCTCCAGAGAACCGTTTATCGTCGAACATCAACCCGTTGGACAGGTTTCCATTATGTGGGATGGCCAGAAGCTGGCCACCGGTTTCCGACTGGTATTCCTCCATCCAGTCCCACAGCGCCTCGGGATCATTGCTGAGCTCATTGGACAGCGGGATACGGGTGTTGGCCTCTTCCTTGCCGTCCCGATAGACAACTACTCGGTGCAGGTTGTTGCCGTCCGGGGCCGAACTCCATTCATATCCGATGAAGGCGGTAAAATGACCGGGTACGTAGGCCTCTTCAGCGGCATCGATGATCTCTTCCCACGGAACCTTGGGCACATTTTGATCCGAAGCCAGATGGTTCGTGCCTTCATACGCGCGGCCGAGCCAAAGGTTGTACGCAGCCTGGGTGCTCTCAATCGTCTTCTGACTGACCAGTTCGTAAAGTTCTGCGCCCAGGGGGTCTTCCAACAATGTCGGATCAGCGCGTGTCAGCAGCGGCGCGATGCCAAGACCGTCGGAATGATCGGATACCACCAACCAGTCGAGTGGTCTCTGCAATCTGGCGGGAATCCCAGTGGACGCAACCACCGTTTCGCCCTTAGCGAACTTATAGGCGTCCGCGGGCGACAGTTTGTTAAAAACCAGCCCGGCATCCCAAGAATAGGACGTGTGCAGGTGGGTGTCGCCAAAGAAGACCTGATTGGGAAAACTCTGTTCCGGGTATGGTGAATATTCAGCCCGATCTGGCGCAACATTGGGCGCATCCTGCGCCATAGCCGAATGTGCTATTATGCCTGCAATGCAAGTTACAGCAACGCAACTGATCGCAGAAGTCGAGAATAGAAGCCCACGAGAATTCTGAGCGGAATACATGCCTAATGCCCCCATAATATCGTTTATTATCAGGTAACTATGTCATTGTAACGTGAACGTTATTGGGCAAAGCTAACAGAACAGTTTTCAAAATACTTTCCCAAATGGGGTAATTGCGATGAAGAAGAAATCTAAAGATGCATTTTACCCTATCTTTTCTTCAGCGTGGCTAGCAGGCGTATCTCAAGGAAGCTTAGAAAAACTCGAGCAGATTTCGGAAATCGTTGCGTACAAGGATAAGGAAACGATTTACGCAATTGGCGGGCCCCAGAATTCGCTTTACGGAACTGTTTCGGGAAAGGTTCAGGTCCGTCTCACACTGACAGAAATGGAGCCGGTCCTGGGTCATATCCACCACCCTGGTGCCTGGTTTGGTGAATCAGAGTTGTTGCTTGATGTTGACGGTTTGGTTGAGATGAAGGCAGCAGGCGATGTCAGACTGGTCAGGATCGCGTATTCCCGATTTCGGCCACTGGCAAATGCGCGCCCTGATCTGTGGGAGGCATTTGCCCGCCTCAGTTCGATGAACCAACTGCTGGCCATGTCCGCGGCCAACGACCTTGCACAACGAAATACCCGAAAACGCATCGCTGCCGCGCTTTTGCGATTGGGCGGATGGCGTGGCGTTTTGCAGGGCGCTGAACCGACAGACACCGTTGTTGCCAGCCAGCAGGAACTTGCGGACCTGTCGAACATCGCCCTGTCCAAGATCTCTGTTTATTTGGGGGAAATGGCAACCGAAGGCCTGATACGTCTGGAATATGGTCGCACCGTCTTAGTCGATTTGGACGGGTTGCGGCGCGTGGTCGAGGAATAGAGTGATGCGTGCTGCTGCATGTCATAACCGTAGCCAATCTTGGAATAAGCTGCCCCCGGCCTTTTCTCGGGTTTTCATACTTATTTCGATCTTCTGTTTTGGACTATTTGATCCGCGTTCGGCTTTGGCGTGCCAAGTGTGCGTCACGCTGCCCGAGGCCTCACTTGCGGATCATTTGATCACGGCCGACGTCGTCGTCATGGCAGGACCAGCGCAGGACAATCCATTCAAGTTTGCCCCGCGTCAGATCATTAAAGGCACATCGGACGATCTGGAGAGATTTCCTGAAATTCCATTCTTGATCGACAGCACAACCCGCGCTGCCTTCCGCGCTGACCCCGAGATGTCAGTTCTGCTGACTTACGGAACCGTTGCCAAGGATGGTGCCGGACGCGGCTTGTCACGCAAGTGGACAAGGATATTCACGCTGACCCCCGAGCGCGAAAAATTCTTGGAAGCGCTTTGGACCGAAGCCGAGCTGTGGCAGGGCCGCACTACGGCATCCAATGCGCGCGTTGCGTTTTTTGCCCGATACCTTTCGCAAGAAGATCGGGTGCTCAGAGATACTGCCCTGATCGAAATCGACCGAGCGCCGTACGGAAGTATCCAAATGTTGCACAACACGGTTGCTACAGAAGAGTTATTGCGTGAGTTCGACAGCCTCGCTCGCATGAGCTTCGTTCCGGTTGCGATCCGATTGCTGGGCCTCCAGGCCGACGATAACAAGGCCAGACAAATTGTCCGATCACGATATCCCAGGTCGGCTTTGGAGATTGCGATTGCCATGCACAATTGGAATGAAACGCGCTTGGATACCCAATTTGCGTATTTGCTTCAAAACGATGAAATTGACCCGGTAACCAAGTTCGTCATCCAAACCAAACTTGCCTCAATTAAGTGACAACTGACGGTTTCGATCTGCGCCGAAACTGCTTCATTGATTGGCCGCACATACTAAAGCAGCTGATCTTTGTTGCGTATTAAAATTGCACTCCTGCCAGACGCCCGTCTAAAATTCTCTCATGGTTGGTTGATCCGAACGTCCGGTTTCTGGGAATCGACGATCCATTTGGCAAGCGCGGCGAGTGTCAGCTTTCCGCCCGTCGGATATCAGCGATGTCCTAGAATTAGCCTTTGGAGGCGAAGGGGATGCATTCTGGCGCCAACACGACTGTGAGGCCCAATGCTCCCATTATATAGAGTCAGATGGCGTATTCGGATTGTGCCCAAATTCCAGCTTCGGTCTTCGGTAGGTGCTGCGTCTCGAGCTGAGGCGAGTTCGCAACGGGTTCAGATCCGACAGTATCATGACTGCTAGGCCGCGAGTCAGATTGGACCGCTTCACTCTTCTGATCCCAGGATGGGAGGGCCAGCAAGCTGATCCCGAAGAGAAGCAAGGGCCCGCGAAAGACCTGAAGTCCCGCTGTTAATAATTGCTCGAAGGCGCTTGACCAAGGAGCGCCGAATAGAGACGAAAACTTTATCATTGGGCAGAGAAACCCTGCCCAATGACGCCTTTAGTATGGAAATATCCTAGAGGCGTGTAACCAGAGTCACGCATTCAGAAGCCCGTGTAACTGCGGTATAGAGCCAATTCCTCGCATATTTGTCGAAGATGTGACTTTCGTCCTCTATAATCACGTGGTCCCACTGGCTGCCTTGGGCTTTATGAACTGTCAAAGCGTAGCCATACTTAAACTGCTGAGAATTTTTCCGTTCCTTGTCCGCCAATCTCTCTTCGTCGTCAGTAAAAAACTCCGGATGCACACGTACGCGGTAGTTTTCATGATCCGGGAAGTCGCACGATTTCAGTTCCAACGACAAAGTCCCCGAAAACCGGGACTTCTTCGGCTCAGAGACGACCGTGAACATGCCTCCATTGACGATACCAAGGCCATGGTCATTGTGCTGACACACAAGGCGGTCGCCAATCTCAGGCAGGTCGCTGGTGCGTCCCAAGGCCCTGCGGATTTCTTCGTTGTAGTGGGAACGAGTGACGTTCCTACCGGCAAGGAGCTGGTCCGCATTCAGTATCTCATCAATCTCAAGACTCCCGTCCGGCACCACACGGCTGTTCCCATAGGCACCATATTTCAACGGTTTCCCTTCACGAATGTCTGTCGCCAGTTGTAAGACCGGGCTGTCTTTGGCCTGACGGTGGATTTCGGTCAGTATGGCGTCAGGCTTGGCGTTGGTGAAAAAATAGCCCTCTCCGGCCACCGGCGGCAGTTGGGCAGGATCACCAAGTGCGAGGATAGGAGTTCCGAATGACATAATGTCACTGGCTAAGTTCACATCAACCATTGAGCACTCATCGAGCACAATTAAGTCCGCATCCGCTGCTGCACTATCCGGATCGAGGTGGAAACTGAATTTGCCATCCGGTCCCTGAACAAACTTGTAGATCAGACTGTGGATGGTGGAAGCACCCTCGCAGCCGTTGCGCTGCATCATCATAGCCGCTTTGCCAGTGAAGGCTGCGTAAACAACCCTTCCATTCAAACCGCTGGCCAGATGTCGCGCGATTGTCGTCTTGCCGGTGCCAGCATATCCGAAGAGCCGGAAGATCTTATTTGTCTTGGCATCGTTCTTCAGCCAGGAGCCAACGCAGTCAAGCGCTGAGAGCTGTTGGCCGGACATAGTGAAATTGATAGCATTCATGAGGTTAGGTCTTCTGCAGGTTTGGGGTTGAGAATCCTGGCCAACGGGCGAGTCTGGCCGAGCGTATCTTGGGCGTCTTAGGGACAAACCAACCAGACGATTGATGGTCGGCTCTGCGTTCATGGAAATTAAGGTGTAATGCCCCCCTTGTGACAGGTTACACTTCAGGAGGAATGTTCCGGAGAAAGTAATTAATTAGGGGGGCATTACATACCCGGAGGAGTTTCTTGATCTCCGGAAGGTGTAACGCTCCCCTAATATTTAACTTCATTTCTCTTACACTATGTCTGACGCAAGGGGGCCATTACACCGCAACCTCCAACTTCGGGGCAGCGTTGGCTTCTAACTTCAGTGCACGCTGGCGAGCGCGATATTCGTTCACGCGCCTCCGGTTTGCCCGCCTATCGGCCTCGGCAATCGGATCCGCGAAGCCCGTTTCTGGAAGGGTTTTCGAGATGACCGCCTAGCGCGCCAGCTCACAATTTCCACGTTGCGTACAGAATGAGCAAATAGGATTGTCAGACGTGACTACCCCAGGCACACCAAAACAACTCTGGTAGAACTCCTCGCTTTTAGGCGTCTTGAGCTCAACGGGTTTAAGGAAGCCGTTGGCTACGTCTTCTCGTGCTTTGCGTTCAGCACTCTCGACGGCTTTTTCCCCAAGGAAGTTACAGTCAACGGCACGGAAGTACTGGCGCTCGATCACGTGCTTGGCAACAAACCCTTCTATCGAAAATACGCCGCGACTGACCAAATCGAGCATTTCTTTACGAAATTGATGCTGCGCCGGAAGGCTTTGGTGGGAAAAATATGCGTACTGGGGCATACCCTTCATCCGGTTCAATTCGAGGCCATGGCGGTCATCACTCCAGAACTCCACTATCTTGGTCAGATAGGCATCGCGTTTCTTCTCGCCAGGCCAAAGCTGATTTGGCTGCGGTGGATATTTGCGTTTACGCGCCGACGCGAACTTGAATGCGAACTCCAAGTAAGCAGGATACGGCAATCCGATCCGATCGGCCTTCAGACGTGCATCATTGAGCTGAGTCAGATCGGAGCTCCGTTTGAAAAAGTTCAACTTGAAACCGACCTTAATGTCGGATGCAGCGGTCGCGTCGATGTTCTCGCGATAGTAATTCCTGTACGCTTCGATGTAGGCACGATGGAACTGCTTCGTGGCATCAAAAGGTGTAAGAAAACGATACTCCGGCCATTTGGTCGGCATCACTTCGGCCTCGAGCGCGCGGTATTTTGTCGGTATAAGCGTGAGCATGCGATGAAGCTTGTTTAGCCTCAGTTTGTGTTGATCCATTGTCATTTGACATATCTCTTTCGTGCCGGGACCGACCTTGCGGTCGAAATCCCGGTCATGTCTTTGTGCTTGGGTTGGGTGGGAGGTGGCTTGCGCCAGATCAGACGAGGTGGGTCTCTTCAGAACCTGCGTTCCAGCGTCCATCAGTCCAGTGACCCAGCTTCATGGCGGTGTCGCGCAACTTGCGAAATCGGCGACGAGCCTGCTCGATCATTCGATAGGCCTGCCGGTAATCCGGTGCCTCATAGTAACCTAAACGCAGACCTTCAATTTCGCGCATTAAATCACTGGCACGCTTGTCGAGAAAGCGAACCTGATCTTCACGAGAAAGCTGACGCAGTGCGGTAAGCGGGGGCAAAGGCGGAATCTGCGGCGGAAACAACGGGATTTCGGTAACGGATTTTGTTCCGTCGATTTTGGTGGGCGTTACATGAATTGACTCATGGTTTTCAAGCACCTGGAGCAACTCATTGGTTATACCCAGAAGGCAACTGACAAGCTCCGGTGCATCCTTGTCGCCATTAAGCTCATCGGCCATCGATTTCAGCAAGAAAAACACTGTGCCCTTGTCGATGAAATCGTGATTTTCTCCAGAGATATTCTCTTTGAGATCGATGTTGAGAGCAGTCAGTTTGCCAACATCTATTGTTCCGCCAAGGCGGTTGGGTGCGGCGTCCATATAGGATTCCTTTCAACTTTATTTATTGTGTGCGACTAAGTTCGCGCGCATCTCCTTTATAGCGCTGCGGCTGTCGACTTGCGGCTTGTTGCGAAATTTTTTTGACTTAAACTTTGTGACATGTCGAAGTGAACATCCAGTGGTGGGTGCTCTTTCTTAACAAAACGGTTCTCTGCCGTGTTCTAAGACTACCCTTCTATTGGAATGGAAAATAATGAGGCCTTGATCGCTGCTGTTCACCTCATCAATTCAATCGACCCTACCTTCCGTGCCAAATTGTTCATCGTGACGGCCAACATCGCGTGGACATATCTAGTCCGCACTTACTAAAAAGGAGGGCATCGACTACCGGCGACCGCTGGATCGAACTTGTTCTCGAAGAGTGTGCAGAAAAACAGGATAGCTATTGTTGATGATGATCAGTAGCCGCGTAGTCCAAGCAGCGTGGATTGAAACATCGGCTAGAGGATCATCTTAGTTGCGCAGCCTTGTTTTAGTCGGACGCAGAGGTCGGAGCGGGAAGCCCGCTAGGGAGCGGCGGCCTGAACATGTAGTTGGCCCGTGGTTGTCGAAATCACTATCGGAAATAGTGGAGAGCGGCACTATCTAGAAATTTCTTTCGAAATATATCAATAGCTTATGATTTTTCTCCGATCTACAATGCGCATCCGACGTTGTGCTTGCTATAGGCTTATTGATCACACGAAAAAGGAACCTCCCGGCAATGCGTACGCAGATCATGAAATTGGCGCCCGTGTCCGAAACTTCGATGGCTGAATACCACCCTTGCATCTGGGTTGTGGATACAACCCTCCGGGCGGTTACGTAATGAGTAGTGACGAAGCACTCCTCACGATCGAGAAATTCGCGGCCGCCTTACATCGCACGATCACCCTGAGAACGGTTCGGACCATGATTCACCAGGGCGAGATCCACGCGGTTCGCCTCGGCAAGCGCTACTACATGACCCGCGAGGAATTGAAGAGGTTCACAAAGACATGCCACGTAAGCGCAAACCTGCCCGGCTCTTCCAACGCAAAGACGATGGCGCTTGGGTCATCCTGGACGGAGGACAGCAGATCCGGACAGGCTTTGGTGATGGATTTCATGAGGCAGCGGAAGAAGTCCTGAGCAATTACATCGCCAGTAAGAAGCGGCAAGATAATCGCGTCCGCGACCCGAGCGAGATCACCGTCGGCGAGATCTTGGTGCACTACGGCGAGGCTAAGGTAAAGGTGGTCCGCGACAGGGACCGCCTGCTCTACACGATACAGGCACTGTCGCCCTACTGGAGCGACCTCAACGTGTCCCAGATCGACATCGACAGGTGCCGGGGCTATACTGCCTGGAGGCGGTGCGCCGCATGGACCGTCCGGCGCGAGATGAACACACTGAACGCCGCTGTCAAATACGCCCTGGCGTCGCGCAGGATCAGCCATGCACCGATCGTAACCCTGCCTGAGAAGGGAGTCGCCAATGACCGCTGGCTGACCGAGGAGGAGATCCAGCGCCTGCTGGAAGCCTCTGCTTCTCACGTCCAGCGGTTCATCAAGATCGCGCTATACACCGGACGTCGGAAGACCGCGATCACACGGCTGAAGTGGATGCCCTCCCTTGATAGCGGCTGGGTCGATCTTGACAGCGGGGTGATCCATTTCCTTGGCAAGGCCGAGGCCGAGACCAAGAAGCGCAAGGGAATGGTCAAGATGCCTGGCACGCTCCACACGGAGATGAAGACTTGGGCCCAGGAGGGGAGCCACGTAGTGTCGTTTAATGGGGCGCCGATAGATCGGATCGACAAGGCCTTTCGAGCGGCCGTCCAGCGGGCCGGTCTAAAGGATGTGACGCCGCACACCCTAAAGCACACAGCGGTTACCTGGGCGTTCATGCACGGCATGACACTGGAGGACGCCACGGCCTATTTTGCGACCTCGCGCGAAACCCTGGAAAACGTCTATCGGTCCTACAGCCCAGATGCGCTTAAGAACGCAGCGGGAATAATGGACTGGAAGATATGAAGCGCTAATTCGATAGTTGGTGGATGCCGGTAGTGAACGAACTGGGCACATCTATCGAACGAAACGTTGCGGATATCGTTGCGGCCGATCCCCAGAAAACAAAAAAGGCGCCATTGGGCGCCTTGTTTTATTGGTCGGAGTGAGAGGATTCGAACCTCCGACCCCTGCCTCCCGAAGACAGTGCTCTACCAGGCTGAGCTACACTCCGACCGTGGCGCGTGATTTATACTTGCATTTTTGGATGTGCAAGGGGGTTTCCGTGTCGTTTGTGCGAATTGCCTTCGTCGTTCCCGGGCATCGGATCAGGTCAGAACACCAGTTTGGTACAGTCGGATTTTGGTGCCACCATGGTCCACAATTGGCCCGGGGGGCAACAACGGCAGACGGGTGGATCGGGCCAGGCCTGCGTTGCTGGTCACGATGCCGACACGCCAGCCCTTGAACTTGGTTTGCAGTACCTTGCCCAGGCTGCCGTAAACTGATCGCAGGCGTTTTTCATCCCCGATCCGGGCCCCATAGGGTGGATTGACAATAACAAGACCTGCGGCATCCGACGGGGGTTTTATGTCGCTAACCGAGCGCGTCTGAAACATGGTGAGATCGGCAACCCCGGCGCGGTCAGCATTTTTGGTCGAGGCCTCAATCGCTCCGCTATTGCGGTCTGAGCCATGAAAAACGACGTCCGGTTTGGCCAAAGGTTGTTGCTGGCGCATCGAGGACCAGGCGTTGGGGTCAAAACTTGGCAGATTTTCAAAAGCAAAGTTGCGGGTACGGCCGGGGCGCAGCCCCAGCGCGATTTCGGCGGCTTCAATAACAAAGGTGCCAGAGCCGCACATCGGATCCAAAACTGGCTCGGACCCATCAAATCCGCACTCTCGAAGAAACATAGCCGCCATCGTTTCGCGCATCGGCGCTTTGGCGACAGCCGGTTTGTGGCCGCGTTTGTGCAAAGGCTCGCCGGAACTGTCGATCGAAAAAGTGCACAAGTCCTTTTCGATGCGCAGCAGGACGCGCACGGCCGCTTCAGATGAAACAGGCGCACCCAGCGTTTCTGAAATTGCCACTTCGATACGTTGCCGGGCGGCCCCTGCATGATAGATTCGGGATTTGCGACTTGTCGCTTCGACTTTGACCGGCACATCGGGGCGCAAAAAATCGGCCCAGGGAAATTTTCGGGCCCGTTTATCCAGTTGTGCCAAATGAACTGCGGGAAACCCACCTAATCGCACCAGAACTTTGTTCGCGCCGCGCAGACACAGGTTCGCGCGCCAGACTTCAGGCCAGCCTCCGCGACAGGTGACGCCGCCGGGTCCGGGCTTTGCATCTGCGAATCCCTGCTCGACCGCTTCGGCATGCAGCGGGGCTTCGAGGCCCGGCGTTGCCACCAGAAAAATCTCAAAATCGTTGTTTGGTTCCATCCCGGGTGCTTACACCGGAAGCGTTGCGGGTGCGATATGCAATTTCAACAGGTCCAAAATGCAGCCCTTCAAGTTAAATTGACAAAATATCGGCAATTTAGGCGGCAACGGGTTTGCGTTTGGCACCATCCCCGCGTAAAGGGACCGTGATCAAAACGAAGCTTGGAATGAAAACAGGTGCTATGCGCCTTTTTTGCTCTCAAGCTCCCACATGCAGATCGTTTTGTGCCACTATGCAGTGGTGGGAACGATGTGTTGCAGGAAAGAGGCTTGGAAGACAGTAGCGACATGCAAACTTTCAAACTGAAAAAAGGGTTGGAGCTGCCGGTGCAAGGCGCGCCAGAGCAGACGATCCAACCGGGTCCTGAATTCAGGTCTGTCGGGGTTTTGGGGGCTGATTATCTGGGCCTGAAACCGCGCATGCTGGTTCAAGAGGGTGAAGAGGTTCAGCGGGGCACACCGTTGTTTTGCCACAAGGACGTGCCCGAGGCGATGATGGTCGCCCCGCTCAGCGGCAAGATCGTGGCCATCAACCGTGGTGCGCGTCGGGTGTTGCAGAGCGTCGTGATCGAAGTCTCGGACGCCAACGACACAGGTCTGGATTTCTCGGCTGTGGGCAACGCCGATACCGCCGAGGGCGTGACCGAACGTCTATGTGCGGCTGGCCTGTGGACCGCTTTCCGCACACGGCCCTATTCCAAGATGCCCCCACCAGGTACCAAGCCCACGGCAATTTTCGTGACAGCAATGGATAGTGAGCCTTTGGCCGCTGATGCCGCGATCATTATCCAGGATGCAGGTGACGCCTTTGCTGTCGGCCTGAGCGCAGTTGCCAAGCTGACCGAGGGCAAGACGTATCTGTGCCAAAATGAGGGTGCAGCCCTGCCGGGCGCCGACGTTTCGGGTGTTGAAGCCGCTGCATTTTCCGGACCGCACCCCGCAGGTCTGGCTGGAACACACATCCACTTCCTTGAGCCGCTGGCCGGCGAAAAGCAGGTTTGGACGATCGGCTATCAGGATGTCATCGCGATTGGCCGTCTGATGCAAACGGGCCATCTGGATCCGAACATTGTGGTTGCCCTTTCAGGCCCCGGCGCGCGTCAACCCCGCCTGATCCGCACTGTCATGGGGGCATCGACCGATGACCTGACCCGCGACGAAATCAATGTGGACGGGACTGCCCGCGTAATCTCGGGCTCGATCCTGTCGGGCCGTCATGCTGAGGGGCCGCAAGCCTATCTGGGCCGTTTTGCGAGGCAGATCAGCATCATCCGCGAAGATCATGATCAGCACACGCTGGGCTGGATTCTTCCGATGCCTTCGAAATATGCGGTTCAGCCCGTTTTGGGTTCGGCCTTTGCCAAGAAACTGTTTGCATTCACGTCTAACCTGAATGGTGGACGCCGTGCGATGGTTCCGACCGGTACATTCGAACAGTTGATGCCGCAGGACTATTTGCCGACGCAACTGCTGCGCGCATTGCTGGTGATGGACACGGATTCCGCACAGGCGCTGGGTGCGCTCGAGTTGGACGAAGAGGATTTGGGCCTTGTCGGCTTTGCCTGTCCGGCGAAATATGAATATGGGCTAGCGCTGCGCGACTGCCTTACAAAGATTGAAAAGGAGGGCTGATCCGAATGGGTTTGCGCAACTTCTTTGACCGGATCGAGCCGAACTTTACCAAAGGCGGCAAGTACGAGAAGTATTTCCCCATCTATGAGATGGTCGAAAGCTTTATCTACACTCCGAAAACCGTAACCTCCGTTGCACCCCATGCGCGGTCCTACGTGGATATGAAGCGGATCATGACCTATGTCGTGATCGCCACGATCCCTTGTATCCTGTGGGGAATGTACAATACCGGCTTTCAGGCGAACTCGGCCATTGCCGCGCTTGGACCCGATTCAGCCACTGGCTGGCGGATCGCGATCCTGCAGATGTTCGGCATCTCCCTGAACCCCGCCAGCATCTTTGCCAATGTGATGCACGGGATGATGTATTTCCTGCCGATTTACATCGTCACTCTGGTTGCAGGCGGTATCTTCGAGGTCATCTTTGCGACTGTTCGCGGCCATGAGGTGAACGAGGGTTTCCTTGTAACATCAATGCTTTACACGCTGATCATGCCCGCATCCACGCCACTTTGGCAGGTTGCGTTGGGCATCATCTTCGGGGTGGTGATCGGTAAAGAAGTCTTTGGCGGCACTGGCAAGAACTTCCTGAACCCAGCACTCGTCGGTCGTGCGTTCCTGTACTTTGCCTATCCGGCGAACATGTCGGGTGACACGGTCTGGACTCCGGTTGATGGCTTTTCAGGCGCGACGGCGCTGTCGGTATCCGCATCGGAAGGATATCAGGCGTTGGCCACCGAGGGGCTGACATGGTGGAATGCGTTTCTGGGTCAGATGCAGGGCAGCTTTGGTGAAACATCAACGCTCGCCTGTATGATCGGCCTGGCATTCCTGCTGACGACCCGCATCGCCAATTTCCGACTGATTGTCGGCTGTCTGGCTGGGACCATAGGTCTGACGCTGCTGTTTAACCTCATTGGGTCGGATACCAACCCGATGTTCGCGATGCCATGGTACTGGCACGTCGTCGTCGGTGGTTACGCTTTCGGTCTGGCTTTCATGGTGACCGAGCCCGTTTCAGCCAGCCATACCAACATGGGCCGGTATATCTACGGTGCTCTGATCGGTATCATGGTTGTGTTGATCCGTGTGGTGAACCCCGCTTTCCCCGAAGGCATGATGCTGGCAATCCTGTTCGGTAACGTCTTTGCACCGCTGATTGACTACTTCGTCGTTCAGGCAAACATCAAACGGAGGGCGCGTCGCCATGTCTGATACGCAATCCCCAGAACCCAAGGGCGCGATTGCCAAGTTTCTGGCGGCCTCGCCGGACTCGGTCGGTAAAACGATCTTTATCGCCGTCGCCGTTTGTCTGGTGGCCTCGATGGTTGTGTCAGCCGCAGCCGTAAGCCTGCGCCCGGTCCAGGAAGCCAACGCGCTGAAGGACAAGCAGATCAACGTTCTGCAGGTAGCTGGTGTTTACGAACCCGGCACCGGCGTGTCCGAGGCATTCGCCGCATTCGAGCCGCACGTTGTTGAGCTTTCGACGGGTGAGTTCGTCGACGACCAGTTCGATCCCGCAACATTCGACGATCTGGCCGCCGCAAGCGATCCAGAGCTGAGCGTCGTGCTGGACGATGACCCGGCTGGTATCGGTCGCAAGGCGTTGTACCGTGTTGTCTACCTGCTGCGCGACGAATCCGGCGAGTTGGACAAGGTGATCCTGCCGCTGCACGGCTATGGTCTGTGGTCGACGCTCTATGGCTTTATCGCGCTGGAAAACAACGGCAACGATATCTACGGCCTTCAATTCTATCAGCACGGCGAAACCCCCGGTCTTGGCGCCGAGGTGGACAATCCGCGTTGGAAAGCATTGTGGAACGGCAAGAAGCTGCGGGATGATGCCGGTGATCTGCAGATCACAGTATCCAAGTCGCAACCTGCCGCTGGCGCCGACTTTTATGTAGATGCGCTGGCCGGTGCCACGCTGACTTCGGTTGGTGTTGATAACCTGGTGAAATTCTGGATGGGTGATGCGGGCTTCGCTCCGTTCCTGGCCAAACTGCAAGCAGGAGAGTTCTGATGTCCCAGACCAAGAGAGAGATGCTGGTCGACCCGCTTGTCGACAACAACCCGATCACACTGCAGGTGCTGGGTATCTGTTCGGCGCTGGCGGTGACCTCTTCGCTGCAGGTGTCCTTCGTGATGGCGCTGGCGGTTACCTTCGTGACCTCGTTCTCGTCCTTCTTCATCTCATGCCTGCGCAACCAGATCCCGGGTTCGATCCGGATCATCGTACAGATGGTGATCATCGCCTCGCTGGTGATCCTGGTGGATCAGGTTCTCAAGGCTTACGCCTTTGAGATTTCCAAAACCTTGTCGGTTTTTGTCGGCCTGATCATCACCAACTGTATCGTGATGGGCCGCGCCGAAGCATTTGCGATGAAGAACCCGCCCGTCGCGTCCTTCATTGACGGCTTGGGCAACGGAATGGGCTACGGTCTGATCCTGCTGCTTGTTGGCTTCATTCGCGAACTGTTCGGCAACGGATCGCTGTTTGGCGTTACCATTCTGGAAACCGTGAACAATGGTGGCTGGTACGTGCCCAACGGCATGCTGCTGCTGCCGCCGTCCGCGTTCTTTATCATCGGCTTGATCATCTGGGCCTTCCGCACATGGAAGCCGAACCAGGTCGAAGAGCGTGAATACAAAATTCAGCAGGTAGAGGCCCACTGATGGAAGGTCTGATTTCACTGGCCGTGAAGGCCATCTTTGTTGAAAACCTCGCGCTCAGCTTCTTCCTCGGGATGTGTACATTCATCGCCGTATCCAAGAAGATCTCGACCGCGCTGGGTCTGGGCATCTCGGTCATGGTCGTTCAGGCGATCACCGTTCCCACGAACAACCTGCTGCTCAGTTATCTGCTGAAGCCCGGTGCGTTGGCTTGGGCGGGTTTCCCTGATGTGGACCTGACCTTCCTTGGTCTGATCTCCTACATTGGCGTGATCGCGGCGATGGTGCAGATCCTTGAGATGGTTCTGGATAAGTACTTCCCGCCGCTCTACAACGCGCTGGGGATCTTCCTGCCGCTTATCACAGTGAACTGCGCCATTCTGGGGGGATCGCTGTTTATGGTCGAGCGTGACTATAACTTTGCCGAAGCAGCCACTTACGGTGTGTCTTCGGGCTTTGGCTGGGCACTGGCGATCACCGCGATGGCGGGCGTTCGTGAAAAGCTGAAATACTCGGATATTCCGGATGGCTTGCAGGGTCTTGGCATCACCTTCATCACCGCGGGACTGATGGCGATGGCCTTCATGTCTTTCTCGGGCGTGAAGCTGTAAGGAGGGACGAATGGAAACTTTTAGCCTGGGCGTCGTCCTTTTCACCCTGATCGTTGTCGCTTTGGTGGCCCTCATCATGGCCGCACGTTCGAGACTAGTATCGACCGGCGATGTGAACATCACAATCAACGGCGAAAAAACCATTTCCGTTCCCGCAGGTGGCAAATTGCTGCAGACACTGGCGGCCGAAAAGCTGTTTGTGCCTTCTGCCTGCGGCGGTGGTGGCACCTGTGCGCAGTGCCGCGTGCGTGTGCATTCAGGTGGCGGTTCGATCCTGCCGACTGAAGAAAGCCATATCACCAAGCGCGAAGCGTCTTGCGGCGACCGCCTGTCCTGTCAGGTTGCGGTCAAGCAGGACATGAACATCGAAGTTCCTGAAGAGGTCTTTGGCGTCAAAAAATGGGAATGCACGGTTCGCTCGAACGAAAACGTGGCAACCTTCATCAAAGCGCTGACGCTGGATCTGCCCGAGGGCGAGGACGTGAACTTCCGCGCCGGCGGATACATCCAGATCGAAGCCCCTGCGCATGCGTTGAAATACACTGATTTCGACGTGGAAGAGGAATACCGCGAAGATTGGGACCGCTTCAATCTGTGGCAGTATGAGTCGGTTGTGAACGAACCGATCGAGCGCGCGTATTCAATGGCCAACTACCCGGACGAAAAAGGCATGATCATGCTGAACGTCCGCGTTGCCTCGCCACCTCCTGGCTCCGAAGGTATCCCAGCGGGACAGATGTCGTCTTACATCTTCAACCTGAAACCGGGTGACAAGGTCACCATCTCGGGCCCGTTTGGCGAATTCTTTGCCCGCGACACCCAGAAAGAGATGGTCTTTATCGGCGGCGGCGCCGGTATGGCGCCGATGCGCAGCCACATCTTCGACCAGCTCAAGCGCCTGGAAAATCGCGACCGCAAAATCAGCTTCTGGTACGGCGCACGGTCCAAGAAAGAGATGTTCTTTGTCGAGGATTTCGACACTCTGGCCGAGGAATTCGACAACTTCGAATGGCACGTGGCCCTGTCGGATGCGCAGCCAGAGGACGATTGGAAAGGCTACACCGGCTTTATCCACAATGTTCTGTTCGAAGAATATCTCAAGAACCACCCTGCGCCTGAGGACTGTGAGTTCTATATGTGTGGCCCGCCAATCATGAACCAGTCGGTCATCAACATGCTGCTGGATATGGGCGTGGACCGCGAAGACATTATGCTCGACGATTTCGGCGGGTAAGAAACAAAGAACCGGCGCTTATAGCGCCGGTTATCTTTTGTGTTCAAAGGCGAAGGTCGCTGGCCTCTATCGGTAGGACCGACTTGACGTCGAAGACCACACTTGTGTCTTTTCCGTACGATCTGATTTGCGCGGGTTTGACATCCAAAAACTCTCGATGTGCGACGGCTAAAACGACGCCGTCATAGGCGCGTTCGTTGGGGGCGGCAACAAGGGAAATGCCATATTCTACCTGTGCTTCGGAGGCATCGGCGTGCGGGTCATGCACATCGACCTCAATACCGTAATCCTTCAGTTCGTCTATGATGTCGACGACCCTGGTGTTGCGCAGATCGGGACAGTTTTCCTTGAATGTCAGCCCCATGACCAACACGCGCGCCGATCCGACGTCAATCCCGACACGGGTCATCCGCTTTACCAGTTGCGACACGACATAGCCGCCCATGCTGTCGTTCAGGCGTCGCCCGGCCAGAATGATCTGTGGATGATGGCCAACCGCCTCTGCCTTATGTGTCAGGTAATAAGGATTGACGCCGATGCAGTGTCCGCCGACTAGGCCAGGACGGAAGGGCAAAAAATTCCACTTGGTGCCAGCTGCGCGCAAAACGGCATCGGTATCAATGCCCAGGCGTCCAAAAATCATCGCCAATTCATTGACCAGCGCGATGTTCAGGACTCGTTGGGTGTTTTCGATAACTTTCGCGGCTTCGGCTACGCGGGTGCTTTCCGCTTTGTGTGTACCTGCCGCGATAATCCGGCCATAAAGCACATCTACCAAATCGGCAACTTCGGGTGTCGAGCCCGAGGTCACCTTGCAAATGTCCGAGATCCGATGGGCCTTATCACCCGGATTGATCCGCTCTGAGCTGTATCCGGCAAGGAAGTCCGTGTTGAATGTAAGTCCTGAAACCCGTTCGAGGACCGGCACACAGTCATCCTCGGTTGCACCTGGATAGACAGTGGATTCGTAAATTACCAAGTCACCTTTTTTCAGAATACGCCTGACCGTCTCGGACGCACTCAGCAAAGGCGACAAATCCGGTTGTTTGCCCGCCGTGATTGGCGTTGGAACCGTCACAATAAAGGTGTCACATCCCGCCAAATCGGAAGGTTCCGAAGTAAAGGTCAAACCTGTCGCAGCGGTCAGATCTTTGGGTTCGACTTCCTGAGTGTTGTCACGTCCCGCGTGCAACGCATCAATGCGTTTGGCATTAATATCAAACCCAACTACCGGGCCCACCCCGGCAAACGCCACAACCAGTGGCAAATCGCCATAGCTAACCCAATGACGACATTTCTTCGGGAACCGAGATTAGTTTCGTACATGCAGGAACTCAGTTCATTTCCCGTGATACTCACGAAACCATTCGACAAAACGAACGATCCCGTCTTTGAAGTCGGTTTTGGGACGATAACCAGTGAGTTTCTGAAGCAAATCATTGTTGGCCCAAGTCGCGGGCACGTCGCCCTTTTGCATGGGCATGTAGTTGCGGATAGCTTTCTTACCAACGGCTTCTTCGATGGCATCGATGAAATCCATCAGCCGAACTTTGTCGCCATTACCTACATTGACCACGCGCCAGGGCGCTACGGGTGAAAGGCTGTCTCCGTCTTCGATGTCGTTTGCGTTGTCCGGGCGCACTGGCGGAACGTCGATCAGCAACCTGATTCCGCGCACCAGATCATCTACATGGGTGAAATCACGGTACATGTCACCGTGGTTGTAGATGTCAATTGGGCGGTTTTCCAGAATGGCATTTACAAACTTGTAATACGCCAGATCGGGACGGCCCCAAGTGCCATATACGGTAAAGAAGCGGAACATTGTGGTCGGAAGGTTCCAAAGATGCGCATAGGAATGTCCCATCGCTTCATTGGCCTTTTTGGTTGCCGCATAAATAGTCAGTGGCGCGTCGGCCTTATCCACCTCGGTGAAGGGCATCACCTCATTCGCGCCATAGACCGACGAGGTGGACGCCATCAACAGGTGTTCAACCTTATGTTCGCGGGCAACCTCCATCACGTTGAATGTGCCCACAATATTCGAGTCGATATAGCTACGCGGATTCTCCAGGCTGTAACGCACGCCTGCCTGACCGGCCAGGTGCACGATCACATCTGGCTGAAAATCATCACCAACCTGTTTGAGCTTTTCGTGATTTTCCAACAAATCCTCGGTGACGGAAAATCCAGGGTTTTGCAGCAGCATCTGATGCCGGCGATCTTTTAGCGCGACATCATAGTAATCGGTCATCCCGTCATAGCCGTGCACCCGGAATCCTTCCGAAAGCAACAGTTTCGCAAGATGGAACCCGATGAAACCCGCTGTACCCGTTACCAGAACGTGCTTCATTTTACCCTCGACCTATAACCGAACCAATTTTGGCATCAAGGATACTGTCAGTCAGCCAAGGTCAAGGGATTTCTGCCGGAAGGATCAGCCTACGATCATTTGTTTCATACGTAACGCTTCATACTCCAGCTCTTTCAGCCGGAAATGAACAACGTCACCGATTGTGACTACGCCGCGCAGTTTGCCGTCGCCAACAACGGGCATGTGGCGAAAACGTCCTTCGGTCATGGTTTTCAGGACATCATTCAACAAATCGTCTGGTGAACATGTCTTGACCTCGCGCGTCATCAGATCCTCGACGGATTGTGGCAGGGTCTGGCCGGGCGTGTCAGCCATGCGCCGGACGATGTCGCGTTCGGACAGAATACCCTGAAGGGTGCCGTTCTGGTCGGTCACGACCACGGCGCCAATCCGCTTTTCACTGAGGGTATTCACGACCGAATGGATCGTGTCGTTTGGGCGCACCGCAAATACAGCATCCCCTTTACCCGCAAGCAATTTTGCCACCGTCGTCTGCGAGTGCGACAGATTGGATTCAACCGATTGGCTGTGCGTGCTTGTATCGGTCTTGTCGCCGCGGGTAGGGGGCTGATATGAGGTTGGGGCCATTGGCAATCTCCTCTTATTTTTGAGATGGCTTCCCTTACACCTTACCGCAGCAATGCGGTCTGTATAGGGTGCAAATGCCCAAACCGGGGAAAACTGCCGCTAAACAAGGATATCCGGCCTGTTGTCTGACTTGTACCTTACCCCGCCCGTCGCAGTGCTGATTTTCTTTGCCGTTGTCGTATGCGGCCATAACTTTAGAATGGCCTGGAAACAGCAGCCGGTTGGCTGGCAAAAGAAAGCCTGGTTGTTCGGTGTGCCGGCCGGCATTGGGCTACTTATGTTAGGCTTCCTGCCGCTAAAGCTGTGAAGTCGGTTTGACTCTGCATGGGGCCGCTGGCATATGCCGGGCACGGTTTTCCTCTGGAGGTCTCTCGATGCGCCTTTTGCCTGTTCTGGCTGTTGCAACACTTGTTTCCGGATGTCTCTTTGACAAAGAACTCGAGGTTGTGCGTCTGTCCGGTGAGACCATGGGTACCACATTCAACATCACCGCTATCGGCATGGATGTGGATGAGACTGCATTGGGCTCTGCCGTCGAAGAGACGTTGGCAGACGTGAACGCCAAGATGTCCAACTGGGACCCCAACTCAGAGGTTTCGACATTTTCGGCGTCGTCCAGCACTGAACCCACTGAGGTTTCCGAAGAATTTGCGCTGGTTTTAGGTGCAGCAAATGACGTGCACGAAAAATCGGGCGGCACGTTCGACGTAACGCTTGGCCCGCTGATCGAACTGTGGGGCTTTGGTCCGCGCAAGCCAGAAGATCCGGTGCCTTCAGATGCCGAGATACAGGCGGCGTTGGAAAGCGTTGGTCAGGAACGCTTGCTGATGTTGGACAGCGACAACGGAACTTTGGCCAAATCAGATGCTGGCGTGGGCATCAACCTGTCAGCAATCGCCAAAGGATATGGCATCGACGCGGTGGCTGCGACGCTGCGCGACGCTGGGATCGAAAACTATATGGTCGAGATCGGCGGTGATTTGGTCACCATGGGCGAGAACGACAAGGGTGAGGCTTGGCGGATCGGGATCGAAAAGCCCGAAGCGGGGGCCCAAAACCTGCAGTTGGTAGTTGAGCTTGACAACTTTGGTATGGCGACGTCGGGCGACTACAAGAATTTCTTTGAACAAGACGGCGTGCGGTATTCGCATATCATCGACCCAACAACAGGTCGTCCGATCACGCATCGCACGACCTCGGTCACAGTTCTGGCCGAAAATGCGATGATGGCGGATGCCTGGGCGACAGCGATGTTAGCGCTGGGTCAGGATAAGGGCCTGGAGTTGGCTGAAGAACATAAACTTGCCGTGTATTTCATCTCGCGGGATGTGACAGGCGGCGATGATGCCTATATTACGGTTCACAGCACTGCGTTCAAAGACGCACTGGGCACCAACTGACAGGTAGGAACCGGGATGAGCACCTTTATCATAGCCTTTTTTCTGCTTTTGATCATCGTAGTTGGCATGTCGCTGGGTGTCATGCTGATGGGCAAGACGATCAAAGGTAGCTGTGGTGGTCTGAATGCGATTTCAGGCGCGGACAAGTGCGTGGTCTGCCAAAAGGATGTCGACCCGGACTCGCCCCTACGCGATCAGTTGCAGTGTAAACGCGCCAAAAAGATGCTTGAGCAGATGGAGCGTCAGGCTTAAGCCCAGATTGCGCTTCGCTATAGTGTTGGAAATGGCTAAATAGACCCCTGAGACATCTTGGGGGATGGCGCGGGTTTGGCCAAAGCCAAAAACATACTGTTTATCATGTTCGATCAGTTGCGCTGGGATTATCTCAGCTGTTACGGGCATCCGCATTTGCAGACCCCCAACATTGACCGGCTGGCATCCAAGGGTGTGCGCTTTGACCGGGCCTATATCCAGTCCCCTATTTGCGGCAGCTCGCGCATGTCGAATTATACCGGCCGCTACGTACATTCACACGGTGCCTCATGGAATGGAATTCCGCTGAAAGTTGGTGAAATCACGATGGGGGATCACCTGCGCAAGGCAGGCATGGACTGCTGGTTGGTCGGCAAGACCCTTATGCGCGCAGATGCGGAAGGCATGGAACGGCTGGGGTTGGAGCCCGACAGTCTGATTGGCGCGCGCGTCGCGGAATGCGGGTTTGATGTATATGAACGCGATGACGGTATGCTGCCCGAAGGGCTCGACGGTTTTTATGATCCCGATGGTGCGAAGGAATACAACAAGCATCTGGCTGCAAAAGGGTATGAGAGTGACAATCCCTGGCACGACTTTGCCAATTCGGGTCTGGATGAGGGCGGCAATGTCCTGTCCGGCTGGTTTTTGAAGAACTCAACCGAGGCGGCCAACATAGCGGAAGAGGACAGCGAAACCCCTTATCTGACCGGACTTGGCATCAAATTCATGGACACCCATGATGGCCCGTGGTGCTGTCATCTGAGCTTTATCAAGCCGCATTGGCCATACATCGTGCCGGAACCTTATGCCTCGATGTACGGGCCGGAACATGTTCTGCCGGTTGTGCGCTCCCACGCGGAACGTCAGAATGCGCATCCGGTGCTCAAGGCATTCATGGGTACTAAAGTCGGGCAAACTTTCTCGCGGCAGGATGCGCGGGATGCGGTGATCCCGGCCTATATGGGGCTGATCAAGCAGGCCGATGACCAGATGGGTCGCCTGTTTGAATGGATGGAGAAAACCGGCCGGATGGAGGACACGATGATCGTGCTGACATCCGATCACGGCGATTTTCTGGGCGATCACTGGATGGGCGAGAAAACGTTCTTTCAGGACGCATCAACCAAGGTGCCACTGATCATTTATGACCCGTCACCCGAAGCAGACGGAACGCGTGGCACCGTCAGCGAAGCGCTGATTGAATCCATCGACCTTGCTCCGACATTTGTGGATGTGGCGGGCGGTGAGATCGCAGGGTATATCCTTGAGGGGCATTCCTTGCTTCCGATCCTGCATGGGCAGCAGAATGAAACACCCCGCGACGTGGTAATTTGTGAGTACGATTACTCTGCATCACCAATTGCAGACATGCTGAATGCCTCTGTCCGGGACGCAGTCATGTTCATGGCGGCCAACAAAAAATGGAAGCTGATCCACTGCGAAGGCGGCCATCGGCCTATCCTGTTTGATCTGGAAAATGACCCTAACGAGCTTGTCGATCTGGGGAACAGTGCCGATCACGCCGATATTATTGCCAAAATGTACGACCGCCTGTTCGTTTGGACACGCCGCCAGTCGCAGCGCACGACTCGGTCGGAACAACAGCTGATTGAGATGCGGAGCAAAAGCCGGGGCAGGGGGATCGTGGTCGGGGTCTATGATGAAAATGATGCGCCGCTAGACCTGACCGTCAAGTATCGCGACCGTAAGGCGCGTCCGTATACGGAATTGATAAACAAGGGTTGAGCGGCCTAAGTATTAAATCTGCACAACCGCGCACAAAATAAGGTTCAATTGCCCGAGGGCAGGCGATACAAGACCGACCAGAGCAGAAATCCGGAGAGCCGCAATGACCGCCCCCAAACCCGTCGTCCTGTGCATTCTTGATGGTTGGGGCCTGTCCGAAGACACTCGGTCTAACGCGCCATTTCTTGCAGATACTCCGACCTTTGATGCGGTCATGACCAATGGGCCGCACGCAACCATAATTACACATGGCCCGGATGCAGGCTTGCCCAGCGGCCAGATGGGCAATTCCGAGGTAGGTCACACCAATATCGGGGCTGGCCGCGTTGTTGCGATGGATCTGGGGCAGATTGACCTGGCGATTGAAGACGGCAGCTTTTTCGACAATGCCGCATTGCAGACCTTCATCGCAAAGGTGAAGGCAGCAGGTGGAACGGCGCATCTGATGGGTTTGGTCTCGGACGGTGGTGTCCACGGTCATTTGAACCACATCGTCGCTGCTGCCAAGGCGATCACCGATGCGGGCGTTCCGGTGGCGTTGCACGCCATGACGGACGGGCGCGACGTCGCTCCGAAATCGGCATTCACCTACCTGTCGGAACTTGAAGATCGTTTGCCCGACGGTGCGCGTATCGTCACGGTTTGCGGGCGGTATTTTGCAATGGATCGGGACAATCGCTGGGAACGCGTCACCGAGGCTTTTGATGCGATGGTCAAAGGCCAGGGTCGGGCAGCCACAACCGCGCATGGCGCTGTGGATCACGCATATAGCCAGTCTGAAACCGATGAATTCATCTCTCCCACTGTACTGGAAGGCTACGAAGGCATTCAGGATGGTGACGGGGTTTTCTGCCTGAATTTCCGAGCGGACCGCGCCCGTGAAATCTTGCGTGCAATTGGCGAGCCCAACTTCGCTGAATTCGACACAGGCCCACGCCCGCAGCTTTCCGCCCTGTTGGGGATGGTCGAATATTCCGATGGTCACAATGACTATATGACAACCGTATTCCCAAAGCGGAAAATTGTGAACACTTTGGGTGAGTGGGTTGCCAAGAAGGGGTTGCGCCAGTTCCGTCTGGCCGAGACCGAAAAATACCCCCATGTCACGTTCTTCCTCAATGGTGGCAAGGAAACGCCCGAGGAAGGCGAAGACCGGTTTATGCCGAAGTCGCCCAAAGTGGCCACCTACGACCTGCAGCCCGAGATGTCTTCGGCCGAAGTGACGGCGAAGTTTGTCGAGGCGATCGAGGCCGGATACGACCTGATCATCACCAACTATGCCAACCCTGACATGGTCGGTCACACGGGCGATCTGCAGGCTGCTATCAAGGCATGTGAGGCCGTCGATCAGGGCTTGTCACAGGTTGTCGCGGCGCTGAACAAGGTCGGTGGCGCGATGATCGTCACTGCGGATCACGGCAATTGCGAGGTCATGGTTGACCCCGAAACCGGCGGGCCGCACACCGCGCATACTCTGAACCCGGTTCCCGTGGCGCTGGTCGGTGGACCAAAAGATGCATCGCTGCGAAACGGCCGCCTTTCCGATCTGGCCCCGACGCTGCTGGACCTGATGGGTCTTGAGCAACCGCCCGAGATGACGGGGAAGAGCCTGCTGTCATGAGGATGCGCGCGCTTATCTTTGCGATATGTCTTGCGTCGCCTGCCAGCGCGCAGAATGATCCGTCCACGGCGGCCTTGAATGCGGCGCGCATGCTAGAACAGGCCTCGATCAACTTGACCGAAGCCGACGGTGCCCGCGACCGCGTGCGTGCCCTGACCGAAACTATTCAGGCTTATGAGGCCGGGCTTTCAGCGATGCGGGACGGGTTGCGCATGGCAGCGACCCGCGAGGCACAGCTGACAGCAGAATTGCGGTCGCGGGAACAGGAGGTCGCGCAGCTGCTGGGTGTATTGCAGACCATTGAGACCACGGCACCACCCGTTCTGATGCTGCACCCGTCCGGGCCCCTTGGTTCGGCGCGGGCAGGCATGATGCTGTCCGAAGTTACTCCCGGACTGAACGCGCGCGCGCAGGCACTGGCCCATGATCTGCAAGAGGTTCAGACCCTTCGGAAACTGCAGCAAAGTGCTGCGGATACCCTGGTCGAAGGGTTAACCGGTGTGCAAAACGCGCGCACCAGTCTAAGCGAAGCCATCGCCGACCGCACGGATTTGCCGCGTCGCTTTGTCGAAGATCCAGTGCGCACCGCCATCCTGATTTCATCAACCGAGACGTTGGACGGCTTTGCCAGTGGATTGTCCGAAATCTCGGAAGGCGAAATTGCCGAAACAGATGCGGATGTCTCTGACCGCAAAGGGCGGATTGCATTGCCGACCCAAGGCGTTGTTTTGCACCGCGCGGACGAGACTGACGCGGCTGGTGTGACGCGTCCCGGTGTGGTTCTGGCCACCCGTCCGCGGGCAATTGTTACAGCGCCAACCGCGGCAACAATCCGGTACCGTGGACCATTGCTGGAACTCGGGAACGTCATGATCCTCGAGCCGCAACCGGGCTTGTTGTTCGTGTTCGCCGGGCTGCAAGACGTGTACGGAGACATGGGCGAGGTGATCCCCGAAGGCACTCCGGTGGGTTTGATGCCCGGTGAATCGCCCGAAATCGGCGCAATTTTGTCAACAAGCGGTGATGGCACTGGAACTGACCGGTCAGAAACGCTCTATATAGAGGTAAGACAGAATAATAGCCCCGTGGACCCGGAATCATGGTTTCGGACCGACAAGGATGGATAAACGAGTATGAAGAAATTTCTGATGGCCGGTCTGGCCGGAACCGTGGCAGGTGTAATCGCAACTACACAAATTGCTGGTCCTTTGCTGGCGCAAGAGGCTGACCGGAAGGCCAGCGTGTACGAGCAACTGGATCTGTTCGGGGATATTTTTGAACGTATCCGCGCCCAGTATGTCGAAGACGTGGAGCCGGAAGAACTGATCGAAGCGGCCATCGACGGTATGCTCACGTCGCTTGATCCGCATTCCAGCTACCTTTCGCCAGATGATGCTGAGCAGATGCGCGTGCAGACACGTGGCGAATTCGGCGGATTGGGCATCGAGGTCACACAAGAGGAAGGCTATGTCAAAGTTGTCTCGCCGATCGACGATACCCCGGCAGATGAGGCGGGGATCGAAGCGGGTGATTTCATCACGCATGTCGATGGGGAAAGCATCCTTGGCCTGACATTGGACAAGGCCGTGGATCTGATGCGTGGCCCGGTTGGGTCGGAAATCGTGATCACGGTCGTCCGTGAGGGCGAGCAAGAGCCGTTTGATATCACCATCATCCGGGACACCATCAAGCTAACAGCCGTGCGTGCCCGAACCGAAGGCACCAGCGTTGTTCTGCGTGTCACCACATTCAACGACCAGACTTTCCCGAACCTGCAGGAAGGCCTGAATGAACAGATCGAAGAAGCTGGTGGTCTGGACAAGGTCAATGGCTTTGTCCTTGACCTGCGGAACAATCCTGGCGGGCTGCTGACCCAGGCGATCAAAGTTTCGGACGCGTTCCTGAACGAAGGCGAGATCGTGTCCACCCGTGGTCGTGACCCAAGCGACGGTGAGCGTTTCAATGCAACAGCGGGTGATCTGGCCGAAGGTAAACCAATCGTTGTCCTGATTAATGGCGGGTCCGCCTCTGCATCGGAAATCGTGGCCGGCGCGCTGCAAGACCACCGTCGCGCGATCGTTGTCGGCACCAAGAGCTTTGGCAAAGGATCGGTGCAAACGGTCATGCCGCTGCGTGGCGATGGTGCAATGCGTCTGACGACCTCGCGCTATTACACGCCCTCGGGCCGGTCAATTCAGGCACTTGGCGTCAGCCCCGACATCATCGTTGAACAACCGCGCCCTGCGCCGGATGCCGAGGAAGAGGAAGCCAACGCCCGCACGCGGTCCGAAGCTGACCTGCGCGGCAGCCTGAACAATGACAGCCTCAGCGAAGATGAAATTCGTCAGATCGAAGAAGACCGCGCCAAAGCCGAAGCCACGGCTGAATTGCGGGAAGAGGATTATCAGCTGGCCTACGCCATCGACATCCTCAAAGGTTTGTCGGCGTTCAACCCCAACGGACCGTCTCAGTAAGACAAACAGGGCCGCCGATACCGGCGGCCCTTTCTGCAAAGGCCGGGATCAGACCTCAACCTTGTGCAGTTTCTCTTCGTCAAGCATCATCGCCAGAACAATACCTATCGAAACCGATATGGCCGCGAAAACAAAGGCCATGTTCATACCTGCATCAAATGCGGCGCCGATGGCAGATTTGACCTTTTCAGCCTCTTCCGAGCTTAGTTTTTCCATAACAGCGCGGGCCGCACCGGTCGTAAGCGTTCCACCGTTGATCGCCTTTTGATCGGTTACAGACATGTTGATCCCATCCGCAACCAGCTGTTTGCTGAGGCTGGACAGGCTGACGACATACATTATTGCGGTCGCGAAGGCGACGGATATGGCACCATATACCAGATGGGTCATAAAGCTCAGCCCGCCGACAAGGCCAGCGCGTTCAGGTTTGACGGCGCACACGGCTGCAGTGCCTGACGGCCCAACCGTCAACGTTGCGCCCAGCCCGATCATCGCCATGCCGGGCAAAATCTGAAAATAGCCCAGCCCCGCCGGCAAGATGATAATGCTGAGAGCGCCAGTCGTTGCGATTAAATACCCCCAGAACAGCAGGCGCTTTGGCCCGAAATCGTTATAAAGAGTACCCGAAACAATCGAGCCGACGGCCAGCAGGAGTGTCAGCGGGGCAAGCCCAATCGCCGACTCAAACACGGACCACCCAAGGACCTTTTGCATGTATTGAGGGAAGTATAGCAGCCCGACAAAGGCCGCTGACACGTTGAACATGTTCAGGCCCAGAGTGATCCGAAACTCGCGGTTCTGCATCATTTGCGGCAGTAAAAGCGGCTCTTTCACGCGCTTCTCGACCAGCGGGAAAAAAAAGAACAGCGCGGCACTGACGAAAAACAACATCAGCAGCGGGACAGACGTCCAGCCCCAGTCCGCACCGATGTCCAGCCCGTAAAGCAGCAAAAGAACGGCAAACGAAAGAATACCTATTCCGGCGAAATCGATATGTTCGCCCTGTTTGTGTTGAGTTTCACGCTCCATAAGGATCAGGGCCGTAACCATCGAAATCGTCGAAAACAACACGTTTGCAAGAAAGAACAACCGCCAGTCGCCAAAGCTGACTGCGGCGCCGCTGATGAGAGGACCAAAGACATTGCCGCTGGTCACACCGGCGAGGATCATACCCATGATCATGGCGCGATGTTCAGGACGCGAAACTTTGGTAGCGCCAAAAGCAAGTGTGCAAGGCCAGACGCAACCCGAACCAATCCCCTGCAAAGCACGCGCGGCGATCAGGAAATCGAGACTGGGAGAGACAAAGCACATGACGGACGCAAATAGAAAGATTGCCAGCCCGATGATCATCATCTTGCGATGCCCGAACATGTCCCCCATGCGCCCCCCGGCGACCATGGTCATGGCAAAAAACAAGGCGTAGATGTTCAGAACCCACTGGGTGCTGGTAATATCAGCGTCAAAGCTGTTTTCGATGGCTGGGACAAGAATAAGAGCGCCGGTAAAGTCGATACCGATCCCGAACCCTGTCACCATCAGAGCGATGACCTTGACGATACTGCTGCGGTCCATTTTCGCACCCGGATTGCTTCGGATGACATTTATGATGCACGGATTCCGCCTGAAAGATAGACAAAGCCTTGGAAACGAAGAAAACCCGGATCAGTCCGAAGGTGCCTGAGACCGTCTAAATGCCCGTTTCAACAAATCCAGCTCCGCCCGCAACAAAGCTATTTCGGTCCGCAAATCATCCGCGGCTGATGCACCCGCAAGGATTGTGAATTCACCGATCTTCTGTGATGTGTTTGCATCGGCTATTACAAAGCAATGAACCCCGTCGGCAATCGCGGTTGATGGCACCGGCACACTCAGGTCCCAACCACCATCGGTGGCGGTAATGAACACACCCTCCAGCGCCTGGCCCAAATAACGGACTTCGACATGCGGTTCAGTGTCGGCCTGCAGGTACCCGCGCCAGATGCCGTTTTCGAACAGGGTTGGGGTCAAGGTTGGTTGTGTCATGGCCAATGCTCTCACAGGTCGGCGCGGTGGTGGCGACAAAGGGTCAGGTCCCGCAGAACTATGCGGTTCATAGCCGGATTGGTCAGAACCAGGTCCAGCCAAATCTTGTCTATGCGCCGTTCGTTCAGCGGCAAATTGGCAAGATCGAAATCCAAAACATTCGAACTTGTCGACAAATCTAGAGACCGTGGAACGGAATCGGTGTTTGGGCCGTGCTGAATATTCAGTCGCGCGGTCACGTCCAGCGGACGTTCTGTTTCAATCTGGGCATCGACCCGCATCAAGTGCTGCCGCGTCAGGCCATGCACAGCCTCAGGCGGCAAATCCAGCGACACGGAAAGGAATGACCCCGCAAAGCCAAATACTTCGACGCCAAGTCCAAAAGCGGCCAGGTCCTTTTCGTCCATGTTTCGTGCCTGTCGCACACTGATCTCGGATAGAGCGCAGTCATGGAATATCTTTACCTGTTGATCCAACTCGACCTTACGCGGGATTGAGGCGAGACCAGGCCGGGGCAAGGGACCCCGCCACAAATCAGGTCGCCAGCACCAGTCAGTACCTAGCGGCTTGGGGAATTGCTTTGATCCAATCAGGGGCAGCGTCAGTCTTTCGTTTGCTTCCCGTAGCAAACGGTCCAATTGCGCACGCAGTTTGCGCGCCTCGTCGCGCTGTTGACGCAATTGGGGGTTCGTGGCCCCAGCCGCGTCTTGAACGGCCCGTTGCCAACGCGCAATAGTTTTGCGGTGTAGATATCGCTCCAGAAGTTTGCCCATGATCCCATCGTCTGAACTTGACCTTCTTTAGTCAAAGACAACGGCGAGGATAAGGCCGAATTGGTGAAATCCGTATAAAACTATCCGACACTAACGTGGTTGTGACTAGGCGGTTTTGGTTGTGTCTGCTAAGGCCCCCATCGCCGTTCTTGCAATCATCTGGGACTGTGCGTACCGTCCGGCACCTGATTGCTTTGGATTATCCGAAAAACCACGTACTAAATTCTTTGAGGCAAGGCCGGGGCATGGAACCCACACTATTTTCGTTCATCTGGAAACACTCGAAAAAGCAGCAGCTTGTGCTGTTGTTTCTGACGGTATTGTCGTTTCCGTTTCTCTACGCCTCGCTCGAGCTGCCAAAACAGATCATCAACGACGCAATTGGTGCGCCCAACGATAGCGTTACGCTTTTTGGGTTCACCTTCACGCAGGTCCAATATCTGCTGATCCTCTGTTTTGCATTTTTGGCCACTGTAATCGCCAGCGGCTTGATGAAGATGCGCATCAACACGATGAAGGGCATATTGGCCGAGCGTATGCTGCGCAGGCTTCGGTTCACGCTGATTCACCGCGCGATGCGATTCCCGAAATCGTATTTTGCCACCACCAGCCAGGGTGAACTTGTTTCAATGATCACCTCAGAGGCCGAACCGATGGGCGGTCTGATGGGTGATGCGATTGCTCAACCGGTGTTTCAGTTCGGTCAGATGATGACCATTGTCACCTTTCTGTTCATGCAAAGCGTTTGGTTTGGTCTGGCCAGCATCGCGTTGATTCCGTTGCAGGCATGGCTGATCCCAAAACTGCAGCGCCAGATCAACCTGCTGAACAAGGAACGTATTCAGCAGGTCCGCCACCTCAGCTCGGAAATTGGCGAAAGCGCGGCGGGCATCAGCGATTTGCGGGCCAATGGTGGCTGGCGCTATCGATTGGCACAGTTCAGCCATCGGCTGGGAACCTTGTTCGAGATCCGGTTCAAGATCTACAACAAGAAGTTCTTTATGAAGTTCCTCAACAATCTGATCACGCAGATGACGCCGTTCCTGTTCTATTCGGTCGGTGGCTATCTGGCGATCACGGGTGAGGTGACAGTGGGCGCGTTGGTCGCGGCGCTTGGGGCATACAAGGACCTCAGTGGCCCATGGAAAGACTTGCTGACCTATTACAACCAGGTTCAGGATATGTCTTTGCGCTGGGAAATCGTGATTGAACGATTTGCCCCGGACAACATGATCCCTGAAGAGCTGTTTGTGGGTGAGCCAGAGTCTATTCCGCATCTCAGCGGCGATATCGAACTGCGCAATGTAACAGTGCGCGATGATGACGGGAAAACCATCCTTGAAGATATCGACCTGACCATCCCCAAGGGTGCCCGCGTTGCTATTCAGTCGTCAAGCGCCGCCGAACGCGGCGCGTTGGCGCAACTGCTGACACGAGAGCTTATGCCGATACAGGGCAGCGTCACAATTGCGGGCCATGATCTTCTAAAGCTCCATCAGACGGTAATTGCGGCGCGGATCGGCTATGCCTATTCGCGGCCCTACCTGTTTGACGGGACTTTAGGTGACAACCTCTTGATGCCGTTGCGAACCCATCCACAACACGAACCCGACGCGAAGAAGGCCCCAAGCCGGTGGCAGATCGAAGCGGTGCGGGCCGGGAACCCTCCGGATTCCCTGTTGGATGAGTGGATCGATCCCGGCCTGGCAGGGCTGGAAGACATCGAGGATATCCGTAACTGGTGGTTCCAGCTGGTCGAGGCGATGGGCATCGACGAGTTCATGTTCCGCCGGACATTACGTACCCAGTTCGATCCAGTGCAACATTCTGCCCTGGCGCGGGATATAGTAAATCTGCGTGATACGGTTGCGCAAAGGTTGGAAGAAAAAGACCTGGCGCGGTATGTCTATCGGTTCGAACCGGACCGTTTTAACCCGGCTGTTCCACTGGGGGGCAACCTGCTGTTTGCCGCTCCGTCGCGCGATATCTCACCGGATATTCTGGCGGGCGATGATCGGTTCATGTGGATGCTGCGCCATCACGATCTGGACGATGACGCCATGAGCATTGCAAGCGCGGTGCTGGAAACACTGCACCAGACGTTTGGGCGGGACGGGGCAGATCACCCGCTGTTTCTTCGTCTGGGTATGGCCAAGGATATGTTCCACCGTCTGCTTGATATCGAGGATCGGCGCAAAGCCAAAGGGGATGAAGCAATCAGCGACGGCGAGCGGGCCTTGTTGCTGACCGTTCCGTTCCTGCTGACGGCGGAACAGATCGGACCTGATTTTCCGGACGAGTACAAAGATAAGATCTTGGCCATTCGAAGGGGGCAAGCGGAACAGCTGCGTGCCTCGATGGATGGGATGTTCGTTCCGGTCACGCCGGATGCATATATTGAACGCATGACTGTCATGGAAAATGCCCTGTTCGGGCGGGTTTCTTTGATGGCCGGGGCGCACACTGATGAAATCGAAGATGTCGTCGCCGAAGCCATGAACGAAGCTGGTCTGCGCCGCCGGGCGGCAGCCATTATCTATGACCTGCCCTCTGGTCTGGGTGGGAATAATCTGCCGACGGTATTTCAGGAACGCGCCGCATTCTCGCGCGCTGGAATCAAGCGTCCTGATGTGTTGATTCTGGACAAAGCTCTGGCCAGCCATGATTCCGAGAGCCGGCTGAGAACCCGGCTGAAACTGCGGGAATTGTTGCCGGATTCCATCATGGTCTTCATGGAGGATTACTTTGCCCATCCCGAAGCCTATGATCTTTTCGTCGAGATCAAGGATGGTCGAATTGACGGCGTCTCGCGGACCCGTCCAGAAGAAGAGGCCAGCTCAACGGATGACCTGAGCCGCAAGCTCAAGATTATTTCGTCGACCGAGCTGTTTTCCGGCATTGACGGTCGCAACCAGCGCCTTCTGGCGTTTTCGGCGCAATGGTACGATGCAGCAGCCGGGCAGATCATTTTTTCCGCAGGGCAGACGCCAGATGCGGCTTACCTTTGCATATCGGGCGAAGCAGATTTGATCTTGAACGAAGGGAATGGAACCGCGCGCACGATCTCGGTCATCGAGCCAGGACGTCTGATCGGTGATTTGTCGATTATCACTGGCGAAATTCGGCAATTCGATTTGGTTGCGGTCCAAAATTGTTCGTTCCTGCGCATTGGGGCCGAGGAATTGCGCGCGGTTATTGAAAGTGACGCTGGTGTTGCAATGCAGCTGCTGCAAACGGTTGCCGGCTATCTGACAACGATTTCCGAAAGGCTGAACGCCGCCAATGCAACCTCATTGATCTTTGACGATGACGCGCCGAACCGGGATACGGCCGACAATGCCTGACGCCCACCCCGGCAGATACACAGCGCATGAACGACTGGTTGCACCTTCGCGCGCACGGCCAGAGCTGTGGCGCCTGCTGGTCGGGCTGACCATTGTTGGCGTGGTTGGCATCCTGCTGAACTTTCTACTTTTTGGATTGGTTGCGGGTCTTGGATCCGTCGAATGGGCCCAAGGCTTGCTGACTGGCGCATCCCCGGTTGCACTTTTGGTGCTACTGGCAAGCTTTGGCTTCATCACATTGGGCGTGTCCATCGCTGCAAAACGCCTACAGCATCGAACCCTGAGCTCAATCTGTGGCCCATGGCGCGAGGGCATTGGGCAATTCTGGAGTGTTTTTAAGGCATTGCTGATCGTTGGGGTCGTCGTGGCCATCTTGCCGCCATATGGCATGGGCGCAACGCTGACGCAGAATTTGGAACTGTCGACCTGGCTGTTGTTTCTGCCTTTCTCGCTATTTGCAGTGCTGATTCAGACAAGCGCAGAAGAGGTTCTGTTTCGGGGATACATACAACAATGTCTTGCTGCACGATTCCGATCACCGGTTATTTGGTTGGGCGTACCGTCGATTTTGTTCGCAGCAGGTCACTATGCCCCCGGCGCAGCCGGAGACAACGCGCTATTGGTTGCCGTGTGGTCCGGGATGTTCGGCCTGATGGCGGCGGATCTAACGGCCAGATCAGGGACGCTAGGACCCGCTATCGCATTGCATCTATTCAATAATATGGTCGCTCTGCTGTTTGTTTCCTTACCCGATGGCTTAAGTGGTCTGGCATTGTATCTGCTTCCTTACGACATGTCGGATACCGGGGCGCTGCGGCAATGGCTGTATGTGGATTTTGCTGTGATGATCGTCAGTTGGCTAACAGCGCGGGTTGCGCTCAGGCGTTGATTGCATTTCTTTCCGTAGCGTCTTATTTGACGTCAAAGCCGCACAAGCCAAGGTTCCGATATGAACTGGATTACAAACTACGTCCGCCCACGGATCAACTCGATCTTCTCGCGCCGAGAAGTGCCTGAGAATCTTTGGCACAAATGCGATGAATGCGGAACCATGCTATTTCACCGTGAGTTGGCGGAAAATCAGAATGTCTGCACCCAGTGCGATCATCACATGGCGATCACACCGCGCGAGCGGTTCGATCACCTGTTCGATGGTGGGATCTTTACCGAGGTCGAGGTTCCCGCGCCCAAAGACGATCCGCTGCAGTTCCGCGATCAGAAAAAGTACCCCGACCGGATGAAAGCCGCCCAAAAGAAAACGGGCGAGAAAGAGGCGATGTTGGTCGCCCTGGGTGAAATTGGGCGAACCCCGATTGTGGCGGCTGCGCAGGATTTTTCGTTCATGGGCGGATCCATGGGCATGTATGTCGGCAACGCGATCATCGCTGCGGCGCAAGAGGCGGTAAAGTTGAAACGTCCGCTGATCTTGTTTTCTGCCGCTGGTGGCGCGCGGATGCAGGAAGGTATCCTGAGCCTGATGCAGATGCCGCGCACGACCGTGGCGGTAGAGATGCTGAAAGAAGCAAATCTGCCCTACATCGTTGTGCTGACACACCCAACGACGGGCGGTGTGACGGCTTCATACGCGATGCTGGGTGATGTCCATATCTCAGAGCCCAATGCGCTGATTTGTTTTGCCGGTCCACGCGTGATCGAACAGACGATCCGGGAAAAGTTGCCCGAAGGCTTCCAACGCGCGGAGTATCTGTTGGACCACGGCATGTTGGACCGTGTGACCAAGCGGACCGAAATGCGCGATGAGTTGATCACCATCACGCGGATGTTGATGAACCAGCCTCCAGCGGTCAAAGGCGATCTGCCTGCGCCCGAACCCGAAGATGCAGTGGCAGAAGCCCCGACTGAAAACGCGGAAGAAAAATGACCTCTCAGACATCGGACATCATTCTGGAGAGGATGATGGCGCTGCATCCCAAGATCATTGACCTGACCTTGGATCGTGTCTGGCGTCTGTTGGCCGCGCTGGACCATCCGCAAAACAAACTGCCCCCGGTGATCCACATCGCCGGAACCAACGGCAAAGGCTCAACCCAGGCCATGATCCGCGCGGGTCTGGAAGGGGCAGGGCTGTCCGCTCATGCCTATACCTCGCCCCATCTGGCGCGGTTTCACGAGCGCATCCGTTTGGCGGGGGATCTGATTTCCGAACCGGATCTGACGGCGGTTCTGGACGAATGTTATGCCGCCAATGGTGGCGAGAACATCACGTATTTTGAGATCACGACCTGCGCGGCCCTGCTGGCTTTTGCGCGGTCCAAGGCGGACTACACGTTGCTTGAGGTCGGGCTGGGTGGCCGGTTGGATGCGACCAATGTCATTCATGACCCAGTGGTAACGGTCATCACACCGGTTTCAATCGACCATGAGCAGTTTCTGGGCGATACCTTGGGCAAGATCGCAGCGGAAAAGGCCGGCATCATCAAGCCCGGTGTTCCCTGCATCGTTGGCCCGCAACAGGATGAGGCGTTGGAAGTCATTGAGTACACCGCCGCGCGCCTGGGTGCACCTTTGTTGGTGCATGGCCAACACTGGCACGTCACCGAAGAAAACGGGCGGCTCGTCTATCAGGACGAAACCGGCCTGCGCGATCTACCGCTGCCAAATCTGTTGGGCGCCCATCAGTACCAAAATGCCGGTGCCGCGCTAGCGGTCTTACGTCATCTGGATCTTGGGGAAGACACCTATGAGGCCGCGGTGACCAAGGCTGAATGGGCAGCCCGCATGCAGCGATTGAAAACCGGCCCGCTGGTCGAACAGGCCCCCGAGGCCGAACTCTGGCTGGATGGCGGTCACAACGCCGCCGCAGGTTTGGCATTGGCCGATCTACTGGCGAAGCTGCCTGCACGTCCAACCCACATGATCTGCGGGATGTTGAACACAAAGGACGTCACCGGGTATCTGGCGCCGCTTGCCGCTCAGGCGCAAAGCCTGACGGCAGTCTCTATCCCGGGTGAGGTCAATACACTGAGCGCCGAAGACACTGCTAAAGCTGCCGCTCGGGTTGGGCTAGCGGCGTCCACTGCCGAAAGCGTCGCAGGCGCCCTACAGACCATCACAGAGAAAGACCCGCAGGCACGAGTGCTGATCTGTGGGTCGCTTTATCTTGCAGGCCACGTTCTTCGCGAAAATGGCTAGGGTCTAGCGCGACTTGTTTCTGTCGACGGGCTTGCCAGACAACCAATAGGCAATGCCTAAAGCCAGCGCCATGAAGGCGTATGCAAAGATGTACTCCGCGTCCATACTTTTGTAATCAAAGGTAATAACCTTTCGCGCCACGGCCATAAGCCCGGTCGCAATAACCAGTCTGACATGAATGATGTTGGACGTCAGATACAGGGCAGCGTTGGTATAAACCTCCATCGCAATCAGCACTGATAGCACCGCCCCCAGAACCAACAGCAAATCCTCGCCCTCGATCAGGAATACGGGTTTTTCGAACAGGTGCGCAATAAATGTGTAACCAGCGTCGATGATCGTCCAGGCGATTACGAAAACCATCAGGATGGACAGCACGCGCGCCATCTGGCGGATCATTATATTCGCTATTCGAATGACCGGGTCTTCGTGTTCCGGGTCAAGTTCGACATGAATTTCCTGATCGTCACTTGCCATGTATCCTGCCCCGCTTGAACTGATGTTCCACCTTCAATACCGCAGGATTTAGGCGTGCGTCCACAATTCAATCTGAACCTAGAGCCCCCAATCCTTGGCTTGCATCTCGCGCAGGCGCGAGGCCGTTCGCTCGAACTCGAAAGTTCCTTCACCTTCAACATAGAGCATTTCGGGCTCAGCCGCAGCAGAACAGACCAAACGAACTTTGGCTTCGTACAAAGCATCGATCAAAGTCACAAATCGCTTGGCTTCGTTGAAGTTGTTGCGTGACAGGCGTGGGATGTCCTCGAGCACCAGCACTTTGACTTCGTCGGCGATGGCGAGGTAGTCCGCCGGGCCCAGCATGCGCCCGCAGAGATCATAAAAGTTGGCGCGGGCTACGCCATTGCGGAAGGCAGGCAATTCAACCGCGCGACCGTTGACCTGCAGTATCAGCGGCTCTGCAGTCCCTCCGGACAAATCGTTCCAAACGCTGCGAATGCTCGCGCGGGCCTCGGGGCCGATTGGGGCAAAGTATACAGGCGCGCCTTCCAACCGGTTTTGGCGATAATCCGTGGGTGAGATCAGCTCCCACACCTCAAGCTGTTCTTTGATATGTGCAATGAAAGGCAAAAATAGCTGACGGTTTAGCCCGTCCTTGTAAAGGTTATCCGGATGGCGGTTCGATGTCGTCACGACCACGGTACCACCTTCATGCAGCAGATCGAACAGACGACCAACAATCATTGCGTCCGTGATGTCGGTGATCTGCATTTCGTCAAATGCCAGTACGCGCGCGGACTTGATCACCGAGGCGGCGACAGGAGCCAGCGCATCTTCGACCCCGTCCTTACGGGCCTTGTGCATGCCTGCGTGGATTTCCTGCATAAAGGCGTGAAAATGCACTCGGCGGGCGGGGATGTCTGCCAAAGAGTCGACGAACATATCCATCAGCATGGATTTTCCGCGCCCGACCCCGCCCCACAGATATAAACCTATGGGTGGCGGCGGGGCCTTTCGAAAGAACCCCCGTTTCACAGGTTCGGCCAATGCCGCCCGGATGCGTTCAAAATGAGGAAGAACGGCCTCTTGAGCGTCGTCTCTGGTCAGGGTGCCGTCGGCCACCTGCGTGTCATAAAGCGATATCAAACCCGTCATGTTTTGAGGCATAGCGCCCGGTTTGCCCGTTGAAAAGCAGCCATTTCTCGGACGCATCAATTTTGCTGATCCGTGACCGCAAAACTCCTGAATTGACGCACAAACTAAACGCGGTAACGTCTGGATCTTGAACGCCCGAGGACCTAATGACCCAACACACGCGCTTGCTGAACCCCATCCTGATCGTCGGATGTATCATCATCACCGTCAGTTTTGCCGTGCGTGCATCGTTTGGCGTGTTTCAGATCCCCATCGCGGATGAATTCGGCTGGCTGCGCTCGGACTTCTCGATGGCAATCGCAATTCAGAATTTGGCCTGGGGCATTGGGCAGCCGATTTTCGGGGCCATCGCCGAAAAGGTCGGCGACAGGCGCGCAATTATTCTAGGGGCTCTGACCTACGCGGCGGGTATGGTTCTGTCGGCTTGGTCCGTCACTCCGTTCGAGCACCAAATGTACGCATGGCTTGTGGGTTTCGGTATCGCGGGAACAGGATTTGGCGTGGTGCTTGCCGTGGTGGCGCGGGCATCGTCGGACGAAAACCGCTCTATGTCGCTTGCGATTATCACAGCTGCTGGCAGTTTCGGTCAGGTTCTGGGGGCGCCTACAGCCGAATGGATGCTAAGCTTTATGCCTTGGCAGCAGGTGTTCATTGTATTCGCCGCAGCGATCTTGGCACTGGTGCTGACACTGCCGTTCATGCGCGCCCCACAGGCTGCCAGTAAAGCAGAGATCGAAGAAAGCATGAGTCAGATCCTGACCAGGGCTTTCCGCGATCCATCCTATACGCTGATCTTTCTGGGCTTTTTCAGCTGCGGTTATCAGCTTGGCTTCATCACCGCACATTTCCCCGCTTTCGTGACCGAGATGTGCGGACCCATACAACCCGGCGGCGTTCTGCATTCGATTGGCATCACAACCACATCAGCACTGGGGGCCGTGTCAATTTCATTGATAGGCCTGGCAAATATTGCGGGCACGCTGCTGGCGGGTTGGGCCGGGAACCATTTCCCCAAAAAATACCTGCTGGCAGGAGTCTACACCGCGCGAACACTCGCCGCGGCGGCCTTCATTGTGTTCCCAATCACGCCGCTGTCGGTCATTGTGTTTTCGCTGGTCATGGGCTCGCTGTGGCTTGCCACCGTCCCGCTGACTTCGGGGCTGGTCGCGCATCTCTACGGATTGCGTTACATGGGAACGCTGTATGGGATCATCTTTTTCAGCCATCAAGTCGGTAGTTTCCTGGGCGTCTGGTTGGGCGGGCGCATGTATGACCAGTACGGCGACTACACCATGGTCTGGTGGATCGGAGTCGCGATTGGGGCATTCAGTGCCATCGTCCACCTTCCCATTCGCGAAAACCGCCCAACGCCCGTCACCGCCTGAGCTATAGCGCCTCTTCGGCCGACAGCAGACATTCTTGCAGCAACCGGTCCGCCCAACCCTGTGGGCCGGTAAAGTGATGCGTCTGCCATCCCCGGGCGCGCGCCGTTTCGATGTTCTCTAGTCGATCGTCGGTGAACAAAAGCGCCTCGGGCGGCAGTCCACAATCTGCTTCGACCATTTCATAGATCGGAACATGCGGTTTGACGGTCTGCATCCGCCCCGACACGTATTGTTTGTCGAACTCGTTGAGGAACGGGTAGACCTTTGTCGCATAGTCAAAGTTTTGCACCCCAAAATTGGTCAATGCGAAAACCGGCACGCCTTTGGCCCGCAAGGCCCGTTGCAGACGGACCGAGTGGGGGATCTCGGGCGCGGCAAGTTCGATCCACTTGTCGTGCCACATGCGGATTTCATCGCGCCATTCCGGATATTTCTCGGCCCAGTCATATATCGTGTCAGTGAAGTGATGACCCTGATCGACAAGGTCATTCATCCCGTGCAGGTCAACTTCCGAGAACATGGCGCGACGGCGCTCTTCCCCGATGACCCGGTCGTAATAGCGTTCGGGTTGCCATTCGATCAGAACGTTCCCGATGTCAAAAACAACAGCTTTCACCGACATGTTGGTACCTGTTTGCTTGGTTCTTGGTTGGTACCACTGAACCAAGCGCGACGGCATTGTTCAAGGCACAACCGCAGCGCGCAGCGCTGCTCGGCCCAATTGTCAAAGGCGCATCTTTGATGCGACGCTGGCAAGCGGGAGGACTAGCCCCGCTGTGCAGCCCTCAATTCCCGTTCCAGGGCGTCCAAAAACCGGGATCGGTCAGCCTTGCCAAAGGGTTTTCCGCCGCCACCCGCGCCTAATGGGTTGGATGCGCGCAAGTCGGCCATCAAATCACGCATGGCCAGTTGCTGGCCGATATTGGCCGCGGTAAAGGCTTCACCGTTTGGCCGTAGAACCCGGGCACCGGCTTCGACACATTTTGCGGCCAGCGGGATATCCGAGGTCACCACAACGTCCCCTGCGCCGCATCGTTCGGCAATCCATTTGTCTGCCTCATCCGCGCCCTCGGACACGATGACCACTTGCACCAATGGGTTTGCAGACGGCCGCAAGCCACCGTTTGACACCAGTGCCAAAGGAACTTTGTGCCGGGTTGCAACCCGTTCAGCCTCAGCTTTTACGGGGCAGGCATCGCCATCGATATAGAGCGTCGTCACGCTTTTTTAGCCTCTTTCTTGACGGCTTCAGAAGGTTTCTTGCGCACTTTAAATTCCTCCGGAATGGGCATCCTGTTGAACGCATCCAAACCGGCGATCTTGTAGGCCTCGGCCAGGGTTGGATAGTTAAACGTATTCTGCACGAAGTAATCCACCGTGCCCTTCAGGTTCAGGACTGCCTGCGCGATATGGATCAACTCTGTCGCGCCTTCACCCACGATCTGCACGCCAAGCACCCGGCGGGTTTTCAGTGAAAACAGCATCTTCAGCATGCCGTGCTCCAACCCCATGATATGCCCGCGCGAAGTCTCCCGGAACCGCGCCACGCCGACTTCGTATGGGATGCCGCGTTCTTGCAGTTCCTCTTCGGACATGCCGCAAGTTGAGATCTCGGGGACTGAATAAATGCCGTAAGGATACCACGGACTTTCCGGCAGGGTAGGGGTTTCCAGCGCGTGACATGCAGCCACGCGGCCCTGTTGCAGCGAGGTCGAGGCCAATGATGGGTGCCCGATCACATCGCCCGTCGCGTAGATATGCGGCACAGCAGTTTGATACGTCTTGCGATCCACTTCGATCCGGTTGCGATGATCGGTTTCCAAGCCAACGGCCTGCAGGTTTAATGCCGATGTCGCCCCCATGCGCCCGGCGGCGAACAACAACATCTCAGCTCGCACGTGGCGGCCATTCTCGAGCGTAACTTCGACATGGCCGCCAGCGTCTTCTATCTTTTGAACGGCTGAGCCCAGACGTAGGTCCACGCCGTTTTCGCGGATCTGATGGGTGAAATCATGGATTAAGCGGGTGTCGATGAAATCCAGGAAGGTCTCGCGCGGTTCGATCAACGTCACCCGAACGTCCAAAGCCGAGAACATGGTGGCGTATTCCACGCCAATCACTCCGGCACCTATCACGACCAGCGAGCGCGGGATCTCTGCCATCTCAAGAAAGTCGTCACCGTCCACTACGGTCTTGCCGTTGAATGGCACATAATCCGGGCGATAGGTTTTTGTTCCGGTTGCTATCAGGAACTTGGCCGCCGTAAGTCTCGTGGTCTCACCGGCATCAGTGGCAACCTCAATCTCGTGAGGTCCAACGAATTTGGCCAACCCGTTCAAGGTCTCCACATGATTGCGGTTGAATTGGTGTTCCAGCACGTCAACTTCATGATCTAGCGTCATATGCAGACGTGCCTTCAGGTCTTCGGCCCGGATCTGATCTTTGACCCGGTACGAGCGACCATAGAAGCTGCGCTCACGCCAGCCAGACAGGTTCAGCACCGTTTCACGCAGCGTCTTTGATGGGATCGTGCCGGTGTGGACGGATACGCCGCCGAACCGGTCCTTGCGGTCAATCACCAATACGCGCCGTTGCAACTTGCCCGCTTGAATTGCGGCCGATCGACCCGAGGGGCCGGACCCGATGATGATCAGGTCATAGTCGTACTTACTCATGCCTCAGTCTCCGTACAGTGCCTCGGCGTGGAAGGTGATGTGGTCTTCCATGAAGGTCGACACGAAGAAGTATGAGTGGTCATAGCCCGGCTGCAGACGGATGATTGCCTGTTGACGACGTTCGGCAATTGCCTGCGCCAAAGTTTCGGGGCGCAGCAAATCGATGAATTGGTCACTGGCACCAGTGTCAATCAGGATAGGGCCGTCAAAGCCGACTTCTTTCATCATGACCGAGGCATCGTGTTTGGACCATGCCGTCTGATCATCGCCCAAGTAGGCGCTTAGTTGCTTGCGACCCCAATCCGCACCCGTCGGGTTTGAAATGGGTGCGAAAGCGGACACAGATCGGTAGCGACCTGGCAGGTTCATAGCCAGAGTCAGCGCCCCATGACCTCCCATCGAATGTCCAGTTATGGCCTGACGGTCCGCGTCGATTGCGAAATTTTCGGTCAGGAAAGCAGGCAATTCTTCGGCCACGTAATCCCACATATTGAAATGCGGCGCCCAAGGCTGCTGCGTGGCGTTCAGATAGAACCCGGCACCCTGGCCCAGATCGTAATCATCGTGATCGGCGACACCCTCACCACGCGGCGAGGTGTCCGGGAAGACCACCGCGATGCCTTGCTCGGCCGCCCAGGCCTGAGCGCCAGCTTTTGTCATTGCGTTTTCATGGGTGCAGGTCAGGCCTGACAGATACCACAAAATCGGAACCGGGCCGTCCTTGGCCTCGGCCGGCAGGAACAGGCCAAAGGTCATGTCGCATTGGCAAGCAGCCGAGGCGTGGCGGTAGACGCCCTGAACGCCTCCGAAACATGCATTTTCCGAAAGGGTTTCCATTTGGTTTCGTCCTTACGTTAGGTTTGCGACATGGCTATCCTTACACGCTCGATACGTAAAGGCTGAGCGGCTTTAGTGTGCCATTTTTAACAAGGCTTAGATCAGGGCGTTCCGACCCAGGCGATGACCAATGGCACCGTCAGAATGCTGGCCGCTGTGGACAGTAGTATCGCAGCTGATGCACGGTGCGGGGCCACTCTGTAGTGGGCGGCGAGCATGTAGACGTTACCCGCCACCGGCAGTGCCGCGGCAGCGATAGCGACGGAGGCAGGAAATGCCGCGACAGGCAGAACCCAAAGCAAAACAACGGCAACACAAGCAGGGTGAACGACCAATTTGCAAAAGCTCAGCCAGCCTGCAATGTGAACGCGTTCGGCGGATTTGCTGGCCAGAGAAGCTCCGATCGCGAACAGGGCACCCGGTGTGGCTGCCCCGCCCAGAATTGTCAGGAAATCATTCAATGGGACAGGAACAGGAATCTGCAACGCGGACCACAGCATTCCCGCCGAGATCGAAACGATCATTGGATTCTTGAGCAACCCGACACCGATCAGGCGGATGGTTGCAGGTGTCAACCGCCCGTCGCGTCCACCATTTATCAAGATGACAATCAGGGATGAAAACACCACAAGATCAACCGTCAGAACCAGCATAACCGGGCCAATCGCGGCTTCGGTAAACAGCAGCGCCAGCATGGGCAGGCCCAGAAAACCGACATTGCCGATGGCCGCGCATTGCGCCTCTACCGCTGCGGTCGGGATATCAAGCCGACGTATCCATGCGACAACCGTCGCCAAGACGTACACAGCGGCGGTTCCGATCAAGTATCCAACGACTAGCCTTGCATTGAAAATATCCGCAAAGGGCAGGGTGGCGGCAAAGCGAAACAGCATGGCCGACAGCGCAAAATAGAAAACGAATTTCGTCAGGTACGCCGTTGCTTCTTCTGAAAAAAATCGACTGCGCCCAGCCCAGTATCCCAAGCCGATGATCGCAAAAAAGGGCAGTGTGCGCAGAAAGATATCGACCATGTGCAAAGTGGTAGCACGTAGCACACAGGCTGCAAGATATGACGGGCCAGTTATAGGGTTTTGGGGACGCGCGTTGTAAATTAACTTAACTGGTCAATCGAAACGTAACGTCATCTGTGTTGCCAGATGCCTGCTAATTGTGCGATTTGTTGTATCTGAACTGAACGGTTTAAACATTTGTCACCCAATCGACCGAAGGAGAGTACATGACCGAAGCAGCCGTCATTCTGCGTACAGGCCGAAAATTTGATCAGGTCCTGCGCGGAGCCCGAGAGGTTTTCATGGCGGATGGTTTCGAAGGTGCAAGCGTCGACGACATTGCGCGCGCTGCGGGGGTGTCGAAGGCGACGCTCTACAGTTATTTCCCGGACAAACGCCTACTGTTCATGGAAGTGGCGCAGGTCGAGTGCAGGCGAATGGCCGAAAACGTCGTGGCGATGGTCGACGACTGCAAGCCAGCGCGCGAAGTTCTGACTATCGCGGCGACGGAACTGACGACTTTTTTAGTCTCGGACTTCTCGCAACAAATGTTCCGCATCTGCATCGCCGAGCGTGACCGGTTCCCCGAGCTGGGCCAAACATTTTATGAGGCCGGGCCGCAGAACGGTCAGCGCCAGATGGTCGAGTATCTGGAAAAGGCAGTCAACAAGGGTGAGTTGGCCATCGACAATCTGCAATTGGCAGCCGAACAGTTCAGCGAACTATGCAAGGTTCGGATTTGGACCCGCGCTGCCATTGGCGTTCAAAAGAGCTTTTCCAAAGCAGAGTTGGACGCAATTGCGACGCAGGCCGTTGATATGTTCATGGCGCGATACGGCGTCTAACCTGTTGCATTTAATCACGAGAAAGATGTGAACGACCCGCACCCGACAAGCCGGATGCGGGCAAAACAAGTCACTCGATAAAAGTCTTGGCCAGCCGGTCACTGATTGGCTGTGACAGGTAGCTGATTACTGCGCGCTCGCCGGTTTTCACGAACAGATCCGCGGGCATTCCTGGCAACAGATCCAGTGCGGCGACTTCGATGGGTTGATCGGGATCCAGTTTCACCCGGGCTTTGTAAAAAGGCTCGCCGGTGCGGTCGTCCTCCAGCGCGTCGGCTGAGATGTCAAAAATCCGGCCGCTGGCTTCGGGCACATCGGTCTGCGTAAAGGCTGACAGGCGAATGCGCGTCGCCTGACCGATCTGCAGCTTGTCGATATCGGCGGTTTTGATCCGCGCTTCGACGATCAGGGCCTGATTGGCGGGAACAATATCCATCATCGACTCTCCGGGGCGAATGACGCCACCGGTTGTGGATACTGCCAGATTGACGACCCGCCCGCTGGCAGGGGCCAGAACATGTGTTCGTTTCAACCGTTCCGATACTCCTGAATATTGCGACCGGATCAGATCAAGCTGAGCATCCACAACCGCAAGCTCTCCGGCGATCACCTCGTCGCGCAGCTTTTGTTGGCTAAGCAGGGACAACTGCAACTCTTGCACCTGATCCTGGGCTTGCGCGATCTGGGTGCGCAACGACGCATCGACACCGCCCAGACGTTCCAATTCGATCTGGCGCGCGCTGACCCGTGTGACGGCCACAAGCCCTTTATCCAGCAAGGATTTCAGATTGGACAGGTCAATCTGCGTGATGTCCTTTTGGTTTTGGGTCGAGAGGCGTTGTTCGTTCAGGCCGGAGATCTGATTGCGCAGCCCCTGAATGCGCTGCGCGTTGATTTGAGCCTCGGTCCGGCGGGCGCGGGCTTCGGCGTCAAATAATTGTTTCTGCGTCAGGTAAGGCGACAACCAATGCAGCCGTTGCATTCCATCGCTGAACCCGGCCAAGGCGGTTGGTTCGTCAAACCTGTCCGTGCCGTTGATCTGCGCCAGCAAGCGGGCGCGCCGGACCGACAATTCGCCCAATTGGCTGCCCAGGATGCTCAGATCTACGTCGATATCCGAGCTGTCAAGCCGCACAAGGGGCTGACCTGCCTGAACAAATTCACCGTCCGTGACTAGGATCGAGTCAATGATGCCACCATCCAGATGTTCGACCGTCTTGCGGTCACCTTCCACCACAAACGAGGCCGGCGCGACCACCGCCCCGTCCAGTTTCGAGGCGAAGGCCCAATAGGCGCTGCCGCCAACGAAGGCCATCAGGGTAAACAACCCGAACAGGACATAGCGTTTGATCTCAGAGGTCTCGGTCGTGATGTCCAAGGCTTGTACATCGTGGGCAGCAAGCGCGTTCTGAGATTGCGAGCGTTTCATCAACTGGGTCATTGGGCAGCTCCGCTGATCTGAGTTTCATTGGCAGGGGCCGCGTCGGTTTTTTTCGCCGCGGATTGGGAAGGGTTGTCCAGAACGTTCCGGCGATTGACCTTCAGAACGTCCTCTTTGTCTCCGAACTGAGATTGGGCACCGTTTCGCAGGACCATCACCTTGTTGGCGGCCTGCAGCGTTGCCGGACGATGGGTCATGACGATGGCAATTGCACCGCGGGCCTGCGCCGACACGATCGCATCGCGCAGAGCCTGTTCGCCTTCGGCATCCAGATCCGAATTCGGTTCGTCCAAAATCAACACAAACGGATCGCCATAAAGCGCCCGGGCCAGTGCCAGCCGCTGACGTTGACCACCTGACAAAAAGAACCCGCGACCGATGTGCGTTTCATATCCATCGGGAAGGGCGCTGATCATTTCGTGCACACCGGCTTCGCGGGCGGCACGCAGCACCTCTGCATCATCTATGGCGACCGAGAAGCGCCCGATGTTTTCGCGGATCGTGCCGTCGAACAACTCGATGTCCTGTGGCAGATAGCCGATCTGTTTGCCCAGATCCTCGTGGTTCCATTTGGACATCGGGCTGCCATCCAGCAAGACTTCGCCCCGCTGCGGGTGCCAGATACCGGCCATCATTTTGCCCAGAGTGGTCTTGCCCGAGCCGCTATGCCCGATAACCGCCAGCACGTCTCCGGGCACAAGGCCAAAGTCGATCTGGCGGAGCGAGGCGTTGACGGCACGCGGGGGGCCTGCCTGCGCAATCTTAACGTCCAGAGATTTGAACGCGCGCGGCAGGTGCAGATTGGGTGGGGCTTCGGCAAACTCTTCGGTTAGTTTGGCCAGCTTGGAATACGATCCGCGCGCGGCCAGAAAGCTGCGCCACTGACCGATCAATTGGTCAATTGGGGCCAGTGCACGTGCCAGCACGATGGTTGCCGCGATCATGACGCCAGCGGTGGATTCTCCGGTGATGGCCAGTGCCGCGCCAAGTCCCAGAATGGCCGACTGCAAACCCATCCGAACGGTCTTGGACACAACAGAAAAGCTGGCAACCCGGTCAGCGGCACGGGTCTTGTGCTGATGCGCCTCAGCCTGAAGCGAGGTCCAGCGACGCAGTAAATCGGATTTCATGCCTAGCGCCTGAACAAGCTCGGCGTTTTTGTCACTGATGCTGAACAATGCATCTGAACGACCGCGCGCTTGCGAAGCCGACCGCATCGGTTCCCGGGCGCGCGAGTTGTTGATCAGGGCCATGATCGTCAGCATGACGGCCCCGGCGAGACCAAGCAGACCCAGATAGGGGTGAAGGGCATAAAGGACCAGCAAATAGAGCGGGATCCACGGCGCGTCGAAAAACGCGGTCAGCGTGGTTCCCGAGATGAATTCACGAAAGCCGTTCACGTCTTCGACAAGGTTTTCTCCAGCCTCGGCTTCGCCATGGACACGGCGGCGCATCGCAGCGCCGAGGACCGGGGCACCAACGTTCAGTTCAAAACGGGCGGCCAGACGTCCCAAAATGCGCATCCGCATCAGGTCAAGGCAGGCGACCACGACGAAAACACCGGCCAGCAATGCAGACAGCGCGATCAAGGTGTCGACATTTTGACTGGTCAGAACGCGGTCATAGACCTGCAGCATATAAAGTGGACCAGCCAGCATCAGAAGGTTCAGAAACAAGCTGAAGAAGGCAACTGCGACAAAACCCTTGCGCAACGACCTCCAGGCGGTTTTCACGGGATTGGTTTGCTGGGACATCAGGGAACCCTTTCCGGTTTGACAAGTGGGGCGACCTAGGCCGCCCCGCTGTTGATTGGTTAAACGATGAAGTCGTTTTCGGTCAGGTCAGCAGCATCGACACCGGTCAGACGGATGGAACCTGCGTCGCCGAAGCTGATCACCGTGTCCTCACCATCCTGAACAGGGTTCGGACCACCGGCGAAGTCGGGATCCAGATCTCCGATCTGAATTCTGTCCACGCCCGTTTCAAAGTCCGAGATTGTGTCGTCACCGAAGGTGCCCTGGAACAGGAAGGTGTCAGCGCCTTCGCCGCCGATCAGGACATCATTGCCGCCCTCACCGTTCAGCAGGTCGTCGCCATCTGCACCGTTCAGAACATTCTCCAGATTGCTGCCGACGATTACGTCACCATCATTGGAGCCGATGACATTCTCGATCGAGACCAGCACGTCGGTTTCAACCTGATTGTCGATCACGTCCAGCCCGACAACACCGGTGCCGCCAGTTGCGCCAACATTCAGAGTTGCGCCCGCATCCACCAGCGTGTCCTGCACGACTGGGCCGTTTACGCCCGCTGGTGCATTGTGCAGATGGATTGCCGATACAGCACCGGGGATCGGCGTGTTTAGGTCGGCTTCGTTCAGGCCCACAACGCTCAGCTCGCTTGAGTAGGTGACTTCGCCGGTTGTCAGGTTCTGAGTGATGACAACGGTTGCGTTGCCGGAGGCCTCGCTGTCCGATGTCGGCCCAGGCTCTTGCGCCGCGTCCAGACCGCCGCTCAGCGTGACTGTGCGGATCCCGTTCTCGGTCACATCGCCGTCGACCAGAAGCTGCCCGCGAATTTCCCCGGCAGGGAAGTCGGAGGTGTGAATGTTGTAGTACAGATTGCCCAGAACGGCCTCTTCTACAAACCAGCCTCCATCCGGGATATTCGCACCAAACTGGTCCGGATCCACAACAGCCGCATCCACGATCGAGACGTTGAACCCTGTATCGCGCGTAGCGGTGCCGTTGCCGTTGGCGTCCAGACGGACCTCGACCGCAACATCCAGATCCGAGAAATCGGCTGTGTCGATGCCGTCTCCACCGTCGATGAAGTCATTGCCCAGACCACCGGTCAGCACATTGTCTGCATCGCCAGCGATCAGAACGTCATCACCTGCGCCACCGTTGATGTCACCGTTGGTGGTACCCAGATCAACAAAGATGTCATTGCCATCGCCCAGCAGGACGTTGCCGTTGATCACACCTTCGTCGTCGTTGACGATGGTAACGTCACCAGCATCCGATGCATCGATCGCATTGACCGTGCCGCGGATTTCGCCTTCGTTCAGGATCGCACCCAGAAGGTTCAGACCGCCATCGATACGAATACCGGCTGCAGCGTCCGACTGTTCGGACCCGGTAATGAGACCTTCGTTGATGACAACCCCGGCAAAGGAGGCGTCGTTCTGACCCGTGAACAGGCGCAGACCATCGCCAACCTGGTTGCCCTCGGTGGCATCGCCGTTACCCCGGAATGTTCCTTGGTTAACGATGGTTGCCGAGACGACATCGCCATCAACATCACCGGTTTGCAGCGATACAGCTGAACCGTTGGCGCCGTCATTGACGCTGACCGTACCAGTGTTGGTGAAGCTATAGTTGTCAGCGGTTCCATCGGCATAAACTGCGCCGTTGCGCTGATTGCCTGCGCCGACAATCTGGCCTGAGTTGAAGACCTCCAGGCCTTCGCCATCAATGTTCAGCGCACGACTTGCCGAGGCGACAATGCCCGCGTTCAGGAACGAACCGCCTGTGTGATCACCCGTGCCAAAGTAGACACCGTTCTGAGTGCCTGTAATGAAGCCTGTGTTTTCCAGTGTACCCTGGAAGTTCACGCCATTGACGACACGAAGGCCAGCAACTGTGCCATTGGCACCTCTTGAGACAATATCCCCGGTATTCAGGATTGTCGCATCAGTGGTGCCCGTGTTGCCAACATTGCCGATCCGAACGCCATCACCAGCAAGAGACGTGGCAGCAGCAGCGTCGCCGCGACCGTCAATTCGACCCGTGTTTTCCAGCGTGAATGTGTTGGCACCGTCTTCCGCGCCACCAATTTCCACAGCAAAACCCGAACCCTGGTTACCTTCGAGTGCATCGATCTGACCAGAGTTGATGACCGTGAAGTCATCGGCAGTGCCATCGGCATAGACCGTCCCATTGCGCTGATCCCCGGTACCGAAGATGAACCCAGAGTTCTCAACGGCCAGGCCAATACCGTCGATGTTCAGGGCGCGACTGTCAGAGGACACGTTGCTCCTATTGATAAACGAACCACCTGTGTGATCGCCATCGCCAAAGTAGACACCGTTGCGCACACCGGAGATGCCGCCAAAGTTAACAAATTCACCCTGAAAGTTTACTCCGTCGACAATACGGACGCCAGCGACGGTGCCGTTGTTCCCTTCTGACGAAATGATGGTGGCATTGCCGATCGACCCGTCGACGGTACCAGTGTTGCCTACGTTGCCGATGCGAATGCCGTCACCGGCCAGCGACGAGGCCGCATCAGCGTTTCCGCGTCCAGTAATAACACCGACATTACCTAGCACAAAGGTGTTTGCACCGTCTTCTGCGCCACCGACTTCAACTCCGATGCCTGAACCCTGATTGCCCTCACCTGCGTCAATCAGACCGGAGTTCTGTACTGAAAAGTCATCCGCGGTTCCGTCAGCATAAACCGTCCCGTTGCGCTGATCGCCGGTGCCGAGGATCTCACCCTGGTTGGAAACCTCAAGACCGATACCATCAATGTTGAGTGCGCGGCTGTCCGATGATACGACACCGCCTGCTTCGTTCACAAAGCGACCGCCCGTATGATCCGCGTTGCCAAAGTAGACACCGTTTTGAACACCCGAGATCGTGCCCGAGTTGGTGAATTCGCCTTGGAAGCTCACGCCATCCACAACGCGCGCACCCGCCACAGTACCGTTGGCACCTTCCGAGCGGACTTCACCACGGTTAACAATGGTCGCGTCCGAGACGCCCTGATTGCCCGGATTACCGATACGGATACCATCACCGGCCAGACCTGTGCCTGCCGCACCGTTGCCGCGACCCTGGATCAGGCCGTCGTTTTCCAGTGTGAATGTATTGGCACCGTCGGCTGCACCACCGATTTCAGCAGCAAAACCTGAACCTTGATTGTGCTCGCCTGCGTCAATTGTGCCATTGGCCAGATTACGGACCGAGAAATCGTCGGCTGTGCCATCGGCATAAACAGTGCCGTTGCGCTGATCGCCGGTGCCCAGAATGTCACCGCCGTTGATCAGGTTGACACCCGAGCCGTCGAGATTCACTGCGCGGCTGCCGGATTGGATGGTGCCAAAGTTCAGCACGTCCAGATCATGCTCGCCGTCACCAATGTAAAGACCGTTACGGGGGCCTTCGATCACACCGGTCGAGGTGTTCAGGATCTCACCTTCGGCATTTACGCCATCTGCGATGCGGATACCGGCGGCTGTGCCTTGATTGCTTTCGGTCGAGATCAGGCCGCTGTTGATGATTTCAGTTTCCAGCGTGGCCCCTTCGGCACCGTCGTCAATGCGGATGCCGTCCCCGGCCAGCCCGGTATTGGCCGCACCTTGGCCACGGCCCTGAATCGTGGCACCAAAGCCGTTGAAGATGTCGGTTTCCACGCGATCGCCGACCTCGTCGCCGATCTGCAACGAGATACCAGCACCCTGATTGCCTTCACCGGCGTCAATCGTGCCACCCACAAAGTTCGAGATCGAAATGTCTTCGGCGGTGCTGTTGGTGTAGATCGTACCATTGCGCTGATCGCCGGTGCCGATGATGTCGCCAAAGTTGCGTACATCAATGCCCTGGCCCTGAATGTCTACCGCACGGCTGTCCGAACTGATCACACCACCGCTGAAGTTATCCAGACCGCCCGAGCTTTGAGCGCCGGCAAACTGTACACCGTTGAACTCACCTGCGATCTCGCCAAAGTTGCGAACGCTTGCGCTGCCGCTAACCTGAACGCCGGTGGCCAGTGCGTCGGGGCCGTTGTTCGCCTCGATCCGGCCCGAGCGGAAGTTGAACACGTCAACATCCTGGCCCTGCGCCTGAACGGCAGCGACGGCGTTGTTGGTGATGATCTCGCCAAAGTTCAGCAGACGCGAGAAGTCGTTTGCCAGAACAAAGGCCGGAGTGTCATCGACGACTGTGCTTTGGAAAAAGTTATTGAAAAGGGTTTGACCGTCGCGGGTAGTCTCTTGCGCTATTGTAGACGTGGTCAAGAGACGAGCGCGCAGGCTTGTCAGAAGTTGGGACAGCATGGGGTACTCCGTCAAATATTGTTACGTTTGGCAGTTCGCCCGGTGTTTCGGGCATTCCACGTAGCAAAGGGGTAGACGGCACCCCGGGTCAGCTGAAATTCATCCTGCAAATCGGTTGTATAACCAATGCTAATAATCACGGTTTCCGTGAGAGTCTGGGAAGTTCACCTTATATAAATCAACAGGTTATGCCGGGAATGCCCCACATGACGTTCTATTCGAAAGCGCTGGTTAACAGTTTTGTCAGCGAAATTGATCAGTATTTCATGCACCTTTCCCCGCTTTACGGTAGAGAAGGGAACGGTCCAGTGCCGTCTTTTGTATGACCGCAGAGAGATTGGGCGGATGAATTTCAGAGATTTGGAGTACGTGCTTGCCATTGCGAAACATGGCAAGTTCAGCCAGGCGGCGGTTATGTGCAACGTTTCACAACCGGCGCTGTCGAACCAGATCAAGAAGCTGGAAAAGGAACTGGGTGTTGAACTGTTCCTGCGGCTGAATAACGAAGTGCGGCCAACCGCGTTTGGTCAAAGCATCCTAAAAATAGCTGAATCCATCCTGTCTGATGCACAACAGATCCGCGACACTGCCACCCAATACCGCGACCCCGAGGCCGTCGCGTACCGGATTGGCATGACACCAACGCTTGCACCCTACCTGACGCAGTACTTCTCAGGGTTGTTCAGCGATCTGTACCCGCGGATGCGTGTGACCATGATCGAGGACCTTCCGCAAAACATGTTGCAGATGGTGGAAGATCATCAATTGGACATGGCGCTGGTGGCCAAAGTCAACAACAGTGACGCTCTGGCTTTCACGTCGATTTGGTCCGAACCCCTGTTTCTGGCCATGCGTGAAGGGCATCCACTTTGTATGCTTCCCTCTATCGCACCAGAGGATGTGCCTCCGCATGACTTCATCCGGCTTCCTCACAGTTTTGGCTATGAGCTTGAGGACCGTTTGCCCAAAGCTGATCCTGCGATCCGGGTCGCCAAGCGGTTTGATCTGAGCGCGCTGAGGTTTGAAACGATCTGCCGGCACATTTGTCATTCTGAAGATTGTACAATTGTGTCGGCCCTGGCTGCCGAGCAATTCAAACGAGACAAGTGGCCCATGTGCTTTGTTCCGTTTGAGGGCCCGGGAAACCTGCGCAACCTTGGGGCCGCGACCCGCCCGGGATGCCCCAGAAGCCCCGTGCTGAACCGTGTCGGGGCATATATTCAAGACCGGCCACCGGTTGGTGTGACCCCAACATTCTCGCAATAAATACCCGTCGACCCTTTTGATAAGACAACGCAATGAAGAGAGACAGACTTTCGGTTGCTTCCTTTGCGTTTGGTCAAGCTGTGCAAGAGCTATCAAAGTGAGTTGACAATGGATTTTGTATTTTGGATACATTGGGCACAGATTTCGCGGCGATGAGAGTCGTCAGAAATTGCTTGGTCAACAAAAGCAACGCGAAAGCCGATTGATAATTTTTCTGGGAGACAATCATGAAACTTAAATTTTTGGCTGCAACGGCGGCAATTGCCCTGTCCAGCGCGGCCGCGCAGGCCAACACGCTGGTCTATTGTTCAGAAGGCTCACCCGAGGGGTTTGATCCCGCACTGTTTACAGCCGGAACCACATTTGATGCCTCATCGCACCCGATCTACAACCGCCTGCTGGAGTTCGAAACCGGTACGACCAACGTTATCCCCGGTCTGGCCGAAAGCGTCGAAGCCAGTGATGATGGCCTGGAGTACACATTCAAGCTGCGTCAGGGCGTTAAATTCCATTCGAATGACGAATTCACACCGACCCGCGATTTCAATGCGGATGACGTGATCTTCTCATTCATGCGCCAGAAGGATGACAGCCATCCTTATAATCAGGTCTCTGGTGGTACATGGGAATACTTCAAGGGTATGGGTATGCCCGATCTGGTCGAGTCCATTGAAAAGGTCGACGACTACACCGTCAAATTCACGCTGACCAAGCCCGAGGCGCCGTTTGTTGCCAACATGGCTATGGATTTCGCTTCGATCCTGTCTGCAGAATATGCAGATGCGATGATGGAAGCCGGAACACCTGAAAAGCTGAACACCGCACCCATCGGCACCGGCCCGTTCTCGTTCTTGGCTTATCAAAAAGATGCCGTAATCCGGTACGCGCAGAATGCCGACTACTGGAAGGCTCCTGCGGATGTCGAAAACCTGATCTTTGCAATCACTCCGGACGCATCAGTGCGATATCAGAAACTGAAAGCGGGCGAATGTCACATCATGCCGTATCCGAACCCGGCTGACATTCAGGCGATGCAGGATGATGCCGACATCAACATGTTGGAGCAGGAAGGCCTGAACGTTGGCTATCTGGCCTATAACACCACAATGGCGCCCTTCGACAACCCGAACGTCCGCAAGGCGTTGAACATGGCGATCGACAAGAACGCGATCATCGACGTGGTGTTCCAGGGCTCGGGCCAGGTTGCAAAGAACCCGATCCCGCCGACCATGTGGGGCTATAACGACGCGATCACCGACGATGCCTATGATCCCGAAGCGGCCAAGGCAATGCTGGAAGCCGAAGGTGTTTCCGACCTGTCGATGAAGGTATGGGCAATGCCGGTACAGCGTCCGTACAACCCGAATGCGCGCCGTATGGCCGAACTGATCCAAGCGGATTTTGCGAAGGTTGGCGTGGACGTCGAGATCGTGTCTTACGAATGGGGTGAGTACCTGTCGCGTTCGAAAGATCTGGACCGTGACGGTGCCGTTCTGCTGGGCTGGACCGGTGACAATGGCGATCCAGACAACTTCCTGGCGGTTCTGCTGGGCTGTGACGGTCGCGAAGCGTCGAACCGCGCACAATGGTGCCACGAGCCGTTCGAAGATCTGATCCTGAAGGCCAAGCAGTCCACGGATCAGGCTGAACGCACCAAGCTGTATGAAGATGCCCAAGTCATCTTCAAAGAGCAGGCCCCGTGGGCAACCATTGCGCACTCGGTCGTGTATATGCCGATGAGCAATAAGGTTCAGGGCTATAAAGTGCACCCGCTGGGCGGCCACATCTTCTACGGTGTGAGCGTCGAATAAACCACCACTCAACGACCGGAGCCGCCCAATTGGCGGCTCCGGTTTTCTTTATTGGGAGGTCGGCGCGAATGCCGGATTTGTCCGAGTACCAACAACTGGCAAAGGACATGTCAGTAGATGCCGTGGCACTGGTGCCCGGCCCGAATTTTACCCGCGCTTTGGTAAAACCCTTCATGAGCAACGAGCGGCCCTTTGTGGTCGTGATCCCGGCCGAAGGCGTACCGGCAGCGATTGTGCCGAACCTAGAATTGGGCTCTTGGGCGCTGGTCGGGTTTGACGGCGCTGTCTTCGACTGGCGCGATCAGACGGGCTATGACGATGCCTTCGCGGCGCTGGCTGATCATATGCCGTTGCGATCTCTGGCGGTCGAAGGGCAGGTGATGCGCGTCTTTGTCTCTAAGGCCTTTACCCGTGCCTTGCCCGAGCTGCGGATCGTGGACGCGGAACGAGAGATATCCGGCCTGCGCATCATCAAGACAGACGATGACATTGCAGCGCTGCAAGCGGCGATTGATATCTCGGAACGAGCGCTGGAGCGGGTCGTTGCGGATGTTCGTGTGGGTCAGACAGAAGTACAGATTGAACAAGCTTTGATCCAAACGCTGTTCGCCGAAGGAGCCGCGTCGATGGCCTTTTCACCTATAGTGACAGCCGGAGGAAACTCGGCTCAACCGCATGGTAAAGCGCGCGCGGATTATCAGATCAAAGCAGGCGACGCGCTGCTGTTCGATTTCGGCGCACGTAAACACGGGTTTGCCGCAGACATCACGCGTACCTTTTTCGTCGCCGAAGCCTCGGATGAGGGCAGGGCGGTCTACGACACCGTTCTGCGGGCCAACCTGGTCGGGTTCGAAGCTTGCCGACCCGGCGTAACGGCCCACGATATTGACGACGCAGTGACCAGCGTGCTCGAAGCCTCGCCCTATGCGGATCGTATCCGCACCAAGACGGGTCACGGGCTGGGCCGCGATGTGCACGAAGCGCCCTATATTATGCGTGGAAACAACCAGATCATGCGCGCGGGCATGGTTTGGACCAACGAGCCGGGCCTCTATGATCTGGACAATTTCGGCGTTCGGATCGAAGATGACGTACTGGTGACCGAAGACGGTTGCCGGTCGCTGACCAGCTTTCCCAAAGAACTAACAATCATAGGCCGCTGATGTTTGGCTATTTTCTTACCCGCCTCGGCATGTTCATTCCGACATTTCTGGGTGTAACACTGATCTCGTTTATGTTCATTCGGGTGCTTCCAGGCGATCCGATCATCGTCATGGCCGGTGAACGCGGAATGTCCGAAGAACGCTATCAGGAGATGGTCGAGAAGCTGGGCTTCGACAAACCAGTGCTAGAGCAATACTGGGACTATCTGGTTGGCGTGTTGCATGGTGATCTGGGCGAGAGCTTTGTCACCAAGAAGCCGGTTTGGGACGAATTCTTTGCCCTGTTTCCCGCCACGCTGGAACTGTCGATCTGCGCTATGATTTTTGCAGTGGCTTTGGGGCTGCCTGCGGGCGTTATTGCCGCTGTGAACCGGGGCAAATTCTTCGACCGGGCGCTGATGTCGTCCGCGCTGATCGGGTATTCCATGCCGATCTTCTGGTGGGCGTTGTTGTTGATCATCGTGTTTTCGGGCAACCTTGGTTGGACGCCTGTCTCAGGCCGGATCGACTTGCTGTACTACTTTCCAAGCGTCACTGGCTTCATGTTGATCGACAGTCTGCTGTCCGGGCAGGAGGGGGCGTTTGGATCGGCTGTACGCCATCTAATTCTGCCGACCATCGTCTTAGGCACGATCCCTTTGGCTGTAATTGCGCGCCAGACCCGTTCGGCCATGCTGGAAGTGTTGGGTGAGGATTACATCCGCACCGCCCGCGCCAAGGGCCTTGCCCCCGCACGGATCAATGGGCTGCATGCGCTGCGCAATGCGCTGATCCCGGTGATTACAGTGATCGGCCTGTCGGTCGGCACATTGCTGGCCGGGGCGATCCTGACCGAGACAATCTTTAGCTGGCCTGGCATCGGCAAGTGGATGGTCGACAGCATTTTCCGCCGTGACTACCCGGTGGTGCAGGGCGGCCTGCTGATGATCGCCGTGATCGTCATGCTGGTGAACCTGCTGGTCGATGTCCTTTACGGCGTCATCAACCCCAAAATCCGGAGGCGATGATGGCTGAATTGTCCGCGACCCCACCAAAAACCGAAGACCGCCCCAGTGCCCTGCGAGAGTTCTGGTTCTATTTCAGCGAAAACCGCGGTGCGGTGATGGGCCTTTGGGTCTTTGCCGCTTTTGTCTTCTGTGCGGCCTTTGCACCTTTATTGGCGCCTTACGACCCGACTGAACAGTTCCGCAATCACATCCTGCAGCCCCCTGCGTGGCAAGAGGGCGGAAGCTGGGCCTTCCCGTTGGGCACTGATCCGCTGGGTCGGGATATGCTGTCGCGGCTGATCATGGGGTCGCGTTATTCCTTCTTTGTCGGCATCGTGGTGGTTTGTGTGGCCGTGACGGGTGGGGTGATTGTCGGCCTGCTGTCGGGTTTCGCGCCCAAATGGGTCGATACGATGATCATGCGGGTGATGGATATCATCCTGTCCTTCCCCTCGCTACTGCTTGCGCTGGTACTGGTTGCCATCCTTGGCCCCTCGTTGACGAACGCGATGATCGCCATCGCCATTGTGTTTCAACCGCATTACGTGCGTTTGACCCGGGCATCAGTGTTGGCGGAACGGCAAAAGGACTATGTGACCTCTGCCCGCGTTGCCGGTGCCAGCAAGGCCCGGCTCATGTTCAAGACTGTGCTGCCGAATTGTCTGGCACCGATCATCGTTCAGGCGGCGCTGTCGTTTTCAACCGCCATTCTGGATGCTGCAGCCCTTGGCTTTCTGGGCATGGGGGCGCAGCCGCCCACGCCGGAATGGGGCACCATGCTGGCCGAAGCGCGTGAGTTTATTCTGCGCGCGTGGTGGGTGGTGACGTTCCCCGGTCTGGCCATCCTGGTCACGGTGTTGGCCATCAACCTGATGGGCGACGGTCTGCGCGACGCGCTGGACCCTAAGCTAAAGCGGAGCTGAAGACATGAGCCTGTTGGATATCCGAAACCTCACTGTCGAATTCGCAACCGCCTCGGGTCAGTTTCGCGCTGTGGATGGCGTTGATCTGTCCGTCGACAAGGGTGAGTTGATGGCCATCGTCGGCGAAAGCGGCTCGGGCAAATCGGTGTCGATGCTGGCATTGATGGGTCTACTACCCTGGACGGCCACGATTACGGCCGACCAACTGAGCTTCGAAGGCATTGACCTCACCAAAATCTCGGCCCGTGACCGGCGCAAGATCATCGGCAAGGACATTGCTATGATTTTTCAGGAACCGATGTCTTCGCTGAATCCTTGCTTTACGGTCGGCTTCCAGATCAAGGAAGCCTTGCGCATCCACCTGGGCCTGAACCGAAAGGACCGCCACCAACGCGCCATAGAGCTGTTTGATCAGGTCGGAATCCCCGCACCCGAAAGCCGCCTGAACACGTTTCCGCACCAGATGTCCGGCGGCATGAACCAGAGGGTGATGATTGCGATGGCCATCGCCTGCAAACCCAAGCTGTTGATTGCGGACGAGCCGACGACGGCACTGGACGTGACAATTCAGGCGCAAATCCTTGATCTGTTGGTTCGCCTTCGGGACGAACAGGGCATGGGTTTGGTCCTTATCACTCATGATATGGGTGTTGTCGCCGAGACCGCCGAACGGGTTCAAGTCCAATATGCTGGCCAAAAGGTCGAGGAGCAGGCAGTCAAAGACCTGTTCCGCACCCCGCGTCACCCCTACACAACAGCGTTGCTTAACGCGCTTCCGGAACGGGCGACGTCGAAGATGCTGCCTACTATTCCCGGCGTCGTTCCAGGGCAGTTTGACCGGCCAAAAGGGTGTCTGTTCAGCCCCAGATGCCAATATGCAGATGATCTGTGCCGATCGTTGCCCCCAACTCCGCACAGTGCGGAGTTCGGCAAGGCTCGTTGCCACTACGTTGAAAAGATAACAACCGGAGAGCTGGCATGACCGCCCCCATCGTTCAGGCCAGTGAATTGGCCAGGTTTTACACCGTAAAAGGCGGGTTGTTGTCGAAGGCCGCAACGGTAAAGGCCTTGTCTGGCGTGGACTTCGAACTGCGGCCGGGCAAAACGTTGGCGATCGTAGGAGAGTCCGGTTGTGGGAAGTCGACCCTCGCAAGGGTGGTGACGATGATCGAAGAACCGACCTCGGGCAGTCTGACCATCGATGGCGTTGAAATAACTCCATCGAAATGGGCCCAGATGCGTGAAACTGTGCAGATCGTGTTTCAGGATCCATATGGCTCGCTCAACCCGCGCCAACGGATTGGTCAAATCCTGCAAGAACCTTTGATCATAAATCGCCGCGAGATGTCCGCAGCCGACCGCGAGGCGCGCGCGCGTGAAATGATCGACCTTGTGGGGCTGCGCCCCGAACATTACGATCGCTATCCACACATGTTCTCGGGCGGGCAGCGGCAACGGATTGCAATCGCCCGCGCCCTGATGCTGAACCCCAAGGTGCTGGTGTTGGATGAGCCGGTTTCAGCACTGGACGTCTCAATCCAGTCGCAAATTCTGAACCTGCTGGTCGAACTGCAGGAACGTCTGAACCTTGCCTATCTGTTCATTTCGCATGATTTGTCGGTGGTGAAGCATTTTGCCGACGATGTGATCGTTATGTATTTAGGCCGCGCGGTTGAGAAGGCACCGAAAGAAAAGCTGTTTGCTGCCCCTAGGCATCCCTATTCCAAGGCTCTTTTGTCGACAACACCTCGCGCAGATCCCGACGCGCGCAAGGATCGGATCAAACTGGAAGGCGAGCTTCCGTCCCCGATGAATATCCCCAAAGGCTGTGCCTTTGCACAACGGTGCTGGCTTGCAACCGAAGAATGCCGCGCCGCGCCGCCAGAACTGCGCGGGACAGACCACAAAGTGGCGTGCCTGCATCCACTGGGGTAGGAATGCCGACGTTCAGCTAGCGTCGCCTTTCCGTGTCTTTATAACCATCGCCAACAACTGATCCTTGGTCCGTTGAATATGCTTGGTCAGCAGATCACCTGCTTCGTCAACCTGACGTTTGCGTGCCAGCGACAAAAGCTGTCGGTGATCTTGCTTGGCAGGCTCGCGCTGTTCCATGACGCTCAGATGCATACGGACATAGCGGTCCGATTGCAGATTAACCCTTTGCAGGATCTCATTGGTCAGCCCACGATCAGCAGCCGCATAGAGGGCTTTGTGGTATTCATAATTCAGGCTGCCCCACCGCCCGACATTGTAAGCTTCGTAAGACCTTTCCATGTCGTCGAGCAGCTTCTCGCATCTGGCGAAATCAGCTTCCGTCATCTGCGGAATGGCCCGTTTAAACAAGTCGACCTCCAAAAGAACCCGAAGGTCAAAAATCTCGCCAATTTCCGAAAGCGAATGCGAGGTTACCGATGCACCTCGGTTGTTTGTCAGCTGCACAAGGCCTTCGGCATCCAGCCGTTTCAGAGCTTCGCGGATCGGCATGCGCGAAACATCATAATCCTCGGCAAGGGCCTCTTGGCGGATGGTTTCACCTTCAGCCATCTCTCCGCTTAGGATACGTTCCCGCAGATCATTTGTGATGACTTCTGGAAGACTTTGACGTGCGATCGCGCGGGTTCTGGGCATAAGAGTGGTCTCGGTCGGTGTAAGTTGTATCCAAAATACAAAATGAGCGTTCGATTTCCAAGGGTCTTACATCTATTGATAACTTAAAGTTGCTCGAGCGTTTCAGCAGGCCAGCGACGATGCGGTATTCGAACGCGAAGGAGGGGTATAGTGGACAGCCAACGTTTCCTGCCCAAGGGGGCGATTTCCGTCGACGTTCCCTATGATGGACCACCCAAGGCCTTTCATTTCCTGTTGCTGCCTAATACCACGATGTTGGCGTTTAGCGCTGCGATTGAACCCTTGCGTATTTCAAACCAACTGGCACGAAAGCAATTGTTCGAATGGTACGTCCTGTCAGCAGATGGCGCACCGGTCACGTGTTCGAACGGAATCCGCATTCAAGCCGACCAACCCATGCACGATCTGGAGCAGGGGGCCTATACCTTCGTGTGTTCCGGCACTGAGCCGATGGCCTCGTATGACACCCGGGTTCTGAATTGGATCCGTCGGCAAAAGGCACATGGATGCGATTTTGGCGGTATCTGCACGGGGGCATTTGCCTTGGCCAAGGCAGGCCTGATCGGCGACAGAAAGTTCACCGTTCATTGGGAAAACCGCCCCGGGTTTTGCGAGTGTTTTCCGACAATGACGCCAACCCAGAGCCTGTACGAGATTGACGGCAAGTTGCGCACTTGCGGGGGAGGGCACGCCAGCACCGATATGATGCTGGAAGTGATCGAGGAATTGTTCGGCAATGCCCTGGCCATCAACGTGTCTGAGATGTGTCTGCATCGGCGGGTCGGCGAAAGTGGCAGCAATCAGGTTTCGCCCGTCTCGGCCCTTTTGGGGACGCGCAACGGCAAGCTGGTCGAAGCTGTCCAAATCATGCGGGACAACATTGAATCGCCGCTCAGTCTTGAGGCGGTGGCGGATCAGGCGTCACTGTCCAGACGCCATATGGAACGGCTGTTCCAGCAGCACACCAAGATGTCGCCCGGCCAGTATTATAATAACCTCAGGCTGGATCGCGCCTTTGCCCTTTTGAATGAAACCGATCTCAGCGTATCCGAGATTGCCTTTGCATCCGGGTTTTCCAGCACGGACAGGCTTTCGGTTCATTTCCGAGGACGGTACAAGGTTTCGCCGCATAACTTCCGCAGATCGTGGTCGCACGAAAGTAGCAGCTAAGACCATTGGTGTGACTTGGAAATCAAGGTGAAATTAAGCTCTGGACTGACACAGTGGATTGCTCTGGCTTTCGACCCAACGCGGAAATTTTGCAATTCTGTGATCTATGGCTGGCATTAGAACGGGCGCAATTAATCCAAGGCTACGAAGATGATGATGCAAATCCAGATCACAGCCCAACCGCGGGTCTATTCAATCCTGAATGTTCCGGTTGAGAATACCTACGCGGGTACTTCCCGGAACTGTCATGATCTGGCCGCGCTGGCGGCCGACTTACGCTGCCACGATGGATTGACCGAGCGGGGCATTCCCTTCATCGTCAGTTGCGTGATCGACACTCTGCAGCGCCAGCAATTGCGCAATTTTGAAGCACTTCTTTTTGCCACTACAGCGACGGCCCATTAATCATGAACACATCCGGTATCCGCAATGAAGGCATGCGAATTGGTGGCGAGATTGTCTTTACCGATGCTAAGATCCCGGTCCACTACCCCTACACGAGTGAGGTTGTCGGTACCGTCCCTGCCGGCACTTCTGAACATGTACGCAAAGCTTTTGAGATTGCCGCAAATTACACACCCAAATTGACGCGTTACGAACGCAGCGAGATTTTGCGGCACGCCGGCGCGTTGATTGGTGAAAATCGCGAAAACCTCGCAAAATGGCTGACGCTTGAGCTTGGCATCTGCCATCAGCACTCGATCTATGAAACTAGGCGCGCGCAGGACGTTTTTCAGTTCGCTGCCTCCGAGGCCCTGAAGGACGATGGTGAGGTTTTCTCGTGCGATCTGACCCACAACGGCAAGGCGCGCAAGATTTTCACCAAACGCGAGCCGGTCAGAACCATCAGCGCAATTACACCGTTCAATCACCCTCTGAACATGGTCAGCCACAAGATTGCACCGTCCATTGCCACCAATAACAGCATGGTCTGCAAACCGACCGAGCTGACCCCACTGACGGCCCTGACGCTGGCGGACATACTGTACGAGGCAGGGCTGCCGCCCGAAATGTTTCAGGTCGTGACTGGCTGGCCAAAAGATATCGGCGATGAGATGATCACCAATGAACACATTGACATAGTCACCTTCACGGGCGGTGTGCCGGTAGGCAAGATGATCGCGTCCAAGGCGGGTTACAAACGGCAGGCACTGGAGTTGGGCGGCAACGATCCTCTGATCGTGCTGAATGATCTGAATGACGCCGATCTGGACAAGGCCGCCAGTATAGCTGTGGCCGGGGCCACAGAGAATTCGGGGCAACGCTGTACCGCGATCAAACGCATTCTGGTTCAGGAAAGCCTGGCAGATAGATTTGTGCCACTTGTTCTGGAAAAGGCAAAAGCGATCCGGTTTGGTGACCCTCAGGACCCAGAAACGCAATTGGGTTGCGTTATCCACGCACAAGCCGCCGAGTTGTTCGAAAACCGCGTGCTGAAGGCTGCGCAAGAGGGCGCAGAAATCCTCTATCACCCCGGCCGCGACGGTGCACTGTTGCCGCCGATCGTCGTCGACAAGGTGCCCCACGGCAGTGAGTTGGTGATGGAAGAAACATTTGGTCCAATCGTGCCGATCGTTCGTGTTCCAGATGATGATGCGCAAGTCATGCAGATCTCAAACGGCACCGCATTTGGTTTGTCTGCGGGTGTCTGTACAAATGATCTGAACCGGGCGATTACCTACATCAACGGTTTGAACGTTGGCACCTGCAACATCTGGGAACAGCCCGGCTACCGGATCGAAATGTCTCCTTTTGGCGGCATCAAGGACAGCGGCAACGGCGTCAAGGAAGGCGTGATCGAGGCGATGAAATTTTTCACCAACGTCAAAACTTATTCACTGCCCTGGCCCGAGTGACTTTTCAGCCCTTTTTCTGTTGCGGGAAATTGTGACAATTGCACAAACAGGAGGCTCAGCCCTGCACAACGTTCTGCCGTTGCACACCCAAACCTTTGATGCCCAACTCCATCCTGTCGCCGGGTTTTAAATAGGTCGGCGGATTTTGGCCCATGCCCACACCCGGAGGTGTGCCAGTTGAAATCACATCTCCCAGCTGTAGCGACATGAACTGCGACAGATGAGAGATTACCGTCGCCACGCTGAAATGCATTGTTCTGGTCGATCCATCCTGAAACCGCTGCCCGTTCACCTCAAGATACATCGGCAGGTCCTGCGGATTGGGCACCTCATCCTGTGTCACAAGCCATGGGCCTATCGGGCCGAACGTGTCGGCGGATTTGCCTTTGACCCACTGGCCTGAACGGTGCAGTTGGAAATCGCGCTCTGATATGTCGTTGACGACGCAATAACCGGCGACATGGTTCAAGGCTTCGGCTTCCGAGACGTATTTGGCCTCTGTCCCGATCACCACGCCCAGCTCGACTTCCCAATCGGTTTTGACCGATCCACGTGGAATTTCAACCGTATCGTTGGGGCCAACAATAGCTGATGTCGCCTTGAAAAAGATCACCGGTTCCTGCGGCAGCTCCAGCCCACTTTCGACCGCATGATCGGCGTAGTTCAGACCTATGCAGACGAACTTGCCGACCTGACCGACGCAAGCGCCAATCCGCGGTTGACCATCCACAAGCGGCAGGCTTGCTGTCTCCAACCTGCGCAATCGGTCCAGGGCCTCATCGCCAAGCGACTCGCCTGTGAGATCACCAATCACACCCGACAAATCGCGAATTGCGCCTTTGGCATCCAGCAGACCAGGTTTTTCCGCGCCCTTGGGACCGAACCGCAGTAATTTCATTGATGGTGTTCTCTTTGCTCAGAGCGTCCGGGGCCATCATTAGGGTCAGGACCCATTGATTTCCGCTTGGCTGCGTGATTCACGGTTCGAAAATAGAGCGGTGACCATGTCTGATCTTTTCTGGCTGACGGATGCGCAGATGGCGCGTCTTGAGCCTTTCTTCCCCAAGTCC